>JAGWVR010000009.1 GCA_018970785.1 Planctomycetota bacterium | reverse complement strand
CTCGCACGCATCGGCCCCGGACGATCCACCCTGTCATCCCCGATTCCCCGAGCGCCGTCGTCGCCGGGCAACGATTCGACGTTCTTCTGGCTGCCGACCACGGCGTTTTTGGTCGTCGTCGCCGTGCTTCACTGGGTGCTGATCCTCGTCTCGACGTTGAACCCCGCCGCGGCATTCCCACTCGCACACACCCCCCCCGCGACCGTTCACATCGTCTCGCCACTCCTGCCGCGGATGGTGGCGATCCTCCCTGCGGTCGCGCTGCTGTACTTCCTCGACCGCCGTTTCGGTCTCGTCGGTGAGAGGGGTGCCTTCGCCCGCGCTGCCGTCGCCGTCGTCGTCGCGGCGACCCTGGAATGGGGAGTGTTTCTCGCCGGAGTCGCGCTCGTCGACCGGTGCCTGGGGACCGACACGATGGCGCTGGTTCCCGGCAACCTCTTCGGGATCGCGTACCGGGCCTTGGTGCTCGGCGTCGGGATGCTGCTGTTCGCGCTCGGCTCCCAATGGCGGCGGATGAAGTCGTTGCACCTGCGTGCGGCGGAGGCGGAGGCTGCCCTGCGGACGAGCGAACTGGCGCGCCTCGAGGCGCAGCTTCAGCCCCATTTTCTTTTCAACGCGCTGACAGCGGTGCTTGCCTGCCGGCACGACCCGGAAGCCGTGGCCAGCGTGACGATCGGCCTCTCCGAACATCTCCGCTCCTGCCTCAGCCGCCAAGGCGTCCTCGAACCCCTCGGCTGCGAGATCGACGCACTCGGGCACTATCTCGCCGTGCAGCGCGCCCGCTTCGGCCGGCGGCTCGACTGCCGAATCACCTGCACGGCGGAGGTACGGGAGGTGCTCGTACCCCCGGTCATCCTCGAACCACTCCTCGACAACGCCCTCAAGCATGGAGCGGTGACGAGCTCCGTTCCCCTGCGAATCGCCATCGACTGTCGGATGGAGGGCACGGCACTCGTCGTCACCGTCGACAACAGCGGCACGTGGATCGAACCGGGAGCTGACGGTCGCCACGGCACCGGTCTGGCGAACCTTCGCAAGCGACTGGAGCTTCTCGATGTCCGCGATGCCACGCTCGAGAGCGGACCGGTGGCCGGCGGTGGTGTCCGCGCCCGGCTGCGGCTGCCGGCGGTCTCGGAGTCACCCGACGCGATGACGACCGCAGCCGCCTCGACCAGCCGGGGCCAACGATGATCCGCGCGCTCCTGGTCGACGACGAGGAATCGGCGATCGCGTGGCTCCGCGATCTGCTGTCGGCACATCGGGACGTCGAGGTGGTGGGCACCGCCACGAGCGTGGCCGAGACGACCGCGCTCATCGGCATCCAGCGCCCCGAGGTCGTGTTCCTCGACATCTCCTTGCCGCGCCAGAGCGGCATGGAGCTCTTCGGGTCGGTCGACGCCGACCTCCGCATCGTGCTCGTCACCGCCCACGACGACCGAACCCTCCAGGCGTTCGAGGCGGGGGCCTTCGATTACCTCCTCAAGCCGGTGACCAGCGCCCGGCTGGCCAGGACGATCGATCGATTGCGGCACGCCCTGCGGAAGCCGGACCCTGCGTCCGCCGCGCCCGACGGCAGGGATCGGATCGCGGTGACGACGCCGACGGGCACGATCATCCTGCCGTTCGACCAGATGCTGTGGATCGAGGCCCGGCAGAACTACTCGCTGATCCGTCTCGGCGATGGAAAGACACTGCTCGTGAAACGCCTGCTCGGAGAACTCGCCGTCGATCTCCCGGAATCGCGGTTCGCCCGGATCGGCAGATCGCTGGTCGTCAATCTCGAAACGCTCCGCGCCGTCGACAAGGTCCAAGGACACGGCGCCGTGCTCCGGTTTGCCGCCTCACAGGACTCGCTCGTCGTCGGCCGGGCAGCCATGGCAAGGCTCCGCCAGCTGCTCGGCCGGAGGCAGCCCTCGTAGCGCGTTGCGATCGACGGTCGGGCGCGGACCGGGAGAGCGAACGCGCGTCGGTCCCGAGCCGAGCACGCCACCCGGGCTCCGCACAGCGCGGACCGAGCCGTGCCCACGCCGCCTCCGGATAACGCGCCGCTCGAACATGCCGAACGAGCCTCCGAGCAGCGCCACGATCGCTGCCGCACCGGCAGGATCGATCTCCGGCACGCCTGCCGACTGCACCAGGGCGATCTGATGACCGCCGAGGTAGTCGTAGTCGATCGAGTAGCCGCCCGGCAGGCCACTGACGCTCGCGAACGCCCCGCCGGTGAGCGACAGGTATTTGGCGAACACCAGATTACCGGTCGGTGGCGAGAGCGTGGTGAACGTCAGGCTGCCGGCGCCGATCGCGAGCTCGCCGGTCGAGCCGTCGAAGAGGTCGATCGTGCCACCGGAAATGTCGATCGTGAGACCTCCGAGGAGCGTGAACCCGCCGGTCGCGGTGAGCGTCCCCGCGACCCCGACACCGCCAGGATTGACGGTCGATCCGAACGCGCCGACGGCCGGCCCCGCGAGGAGGCCCGCGCCCGTGAGCGTTTGGCCGCTCCCGAGCTGCCACGGGCTCGAGCGGGTCGACACGTCGAGTGTCGCCCCGCTCTCGATCGCGATCGTGGCGCTCGCCGTGATGCCACCGCTGTCCGACAGCGCGAGCGTGCCGGCGGCGATCGACGTCGTGCCGGTGAACGTGTTGATGTCGTCGAGCAGCACGGTGCCGGACCCGAGCTTGGTGAGCCCACCGGAGCCGCTGATCGCACTACCGACCGTGAGCGAGTCGGAACGGTCGAACACGAGCGTGCCGTCGTTGACGATGTCGCCGGCGTAGGATCCGGTCGTGCCCCCGACACCGATCCGCACCGTACCCGTGGCGATCGTCAGCACCCCGCTGCCGCTGCTCTCGCCGGCGAGCGTGAGCGTGCCGGCGCCGAGCTTCTCCACCGTCCCCGCACCCGACAACACACCGGCATACGTCGAGTCGTCGGACCGGTCGAAGACCACTGCCGCGCTGTTGACGATGGCGCCCGCATACGAGCCGGTCGTCCCCCCGACACCGATGCGGAGCGTACCGGACGTCACTGACAGGGGCCCGGTGGCCGTACTCTCCCCCGTGAGCGAGAGCGTCCCGGCACCCGCTTTCGTGGTCGCCCCGGTGCCGCTGATCACCCCGGCGAACGTCGTCGAGTCGGAACGGTCGAAGACGAGCGCCCCGTCGTTCACCACATCCCCCGCGATCGAACCGACCACGCCGCCGTCACCGAGCGCCACCGTTCCCGATGCGATCGTCGTCACCCCCGAGTAGGTGTTGTCGGCGAGGAGCACGAGCGCGCCGGAGCCGAGTTGTGTGATCCCGCCGGCGCCCGACACCGTGCCCGAAAACGTGACGGTGTCAGACCGATCGAATGCCAGCGTGCCGACGGAATCGACGTTGCCCAGCAGTGAGCCGGCCGTGCCACCGGCGCCGATCTGGAGCGTGCCGGCGGAGATCGTCGTGCCCCCGGTGTGCGTCGCGTCGCCCGTGTAGACGAGCGTGCCCGACCCGGCCATCGAGAGGGCGCCGGTGCCCGACACGGCCCCCGTGAACGACGCCACGTCGCCGCGGTTGAAGATCAATGCCCCGTCGACGACCACGTCGCCCGACAGTGACCCGGACGTGCCGCCGTCGCCGACCTGCAGCGCGCCGGCCGTGATCGTGGTCCCGCCGGTGAAGCTGTTGCTGCCGGTGAGCGTGAGCGTTCCCGCGCCGCGCTTCTCAACCGTCCCGGCGCCCGATACGGCCCCCGAATAGGTCGAGCCGTCGGAGCGGTCGAAGACCAGCGCACCGCCATTGACGATGTCGCCGGCGTACGCGCCGTTCGTCCCCCCGGCACCGATGCGCAGCGTGCCCGAGGTCACCGTCAGCGGACCGGCATCGGTGCTCTCGCCGGTGAGCGTGAGCATCCCGGTACCGAGCTTCGTGACCGCGCCGGTTCCACTGATCGTGCCGGCGAACGTCGTCGAGTCGGAACGGTCGAAGACGAGCACGCCGTCGTTCACCACGTCGCCCGCAATCGAGCCCGACGTGCCGCCACTCCCGAGTCGCAGCGTGCCCGAAGCGATCGTCGTCAGCCCGGAGTAGGTGCTGTCGGCTGTGAACGTGAGCGTACCGGCCCCGAGCTTCGTCACGGCACCGGTGCCCGAGATGATGCCGGGAAACGTCACGTCGTCGGATCGGTTGAAGACGAGCGTGCCGTCGTTGAGGACGTCACCGCGAATCGATCCGGCCGTCCCGCCATCGCCGATCTGGAGCGCCCCTGCCGTCACGGTCGTCGTGCCGAAATAGAGGTTTTCAGCCGTCAGCACGAGCGTGCCGGCCCCGAGCTTCGTCACGTTGCCGTTGCCGGCAATCACACCTCCATACGTGGTGGTGCCGGAGCGGTTGAAGACGAGATCGGAGTCGACGGCGATGTCCCCCGCCAACGAGCCGGTCGAGCCACCGTCGCCGATCTGGAGCGTCCCTTCGCGGACGGTCGTGGTGCCGGTGAAGGTGGCGTCGGCGGTGATCGTGAGCCTCCCGCTGCCGGATTTGTCGAGCGTTCCACCACTGCTGACCAATGGCGTGGCGAGCGTGACGTCGACGCCGGCGGTGTCGATCCGGTAGGCCTGCCCGGGGGCAGTGCTGAACCTGGAGGACAGGTCGGTGTCGGTCCCGGAAAGCGACGTGAATTGCAGCGTGCCCCCCTCGAACGACACCGTCCCCGTCGTCCCGATGGCATCCGGGCTGCCGAGCGACAGCGTGCCGGCTTTGAGCGCGGTGCTGCCGGTGTAGGAATTGCTCCCCGTGAGGACGAGCGTCCCGGCCCCCATCTTGACGAGCGAGCCGGTCCCGGAGATGGACGCCCCCGAGGTCGAATCATCGCCGCGATTGAAGATCAGCGTGCCGTCGTTGACCAGGTCGCCGACGAGGTCTCCGGAGAACAGCCCGAGGCCGATCTGGAGCGTGCCGCCGCCCGACAGGGTGATCGCGCCGAGGTCGCCGCGCGACAGCGTCCCACCGACCAGCGCCGTTCCCGAGCCGGAGATCGTCAGCGCGCCGGTGCCCCCGGCGGAACCGACCGTGACGTCGCCGCTTGTCGTCCACGTGCCTCCGGTGACGGTGACGGCGCCACTGCCCGAGCTGCCGGCGCCGATCGACGCATTGACGTTGGACACGGCTCCCCCGCCGATCGCCAGCGACCCGGCACCTCCGGAAAAGCCGAGGGCTAGATCACCATGATTGATCCAGGTGCCACTGCTGACGGTCATTGCACCCGTGCCGCTCGGGAACGTCCCCACGAAGGCGCGGCCGGTCTCGAGCGTGCCGCCGTCGAGAACCACGGCGCCGTTGCCGGCCGCCGTCAAGCCGAGGCCGACGAACAGACTGTTGGTCGAGGTCCAGGTCCCGGCGGTGACCGTCGCCGTGCCGACGCCTTCGGAGCCGACGATACTGGTGTTGGCAGTGATTGCCCCCCCCGTCACGGTCAGGGCCGCGGTGGCACCGTCCGGCCCGACGATCAGGTCGGCATCCGGGTGAAAGATGACGCCTCCCGGGGCCACGTCGAGCGTGCCGTCGCCGACCGTCGTGCCGCCGGAATAGCCGTTGCTTCCACTGACAGCCAGGGTACCCGCACCGAGCTTCAGCAATGCACCCGAACCGCTGATCGAGCCCGCGTAGCCGACCGTATCGGAGCGGTTGAAGGCGAGCACTCCGTCGTTCTCGATCGGGGCGACGATCGATCCGCTCGTCCCGCCATCGCCGACCTGGAGTGTTCCGGATCGTATCGTCGCGACACCGGTGAACGTGTTGGCGCCGCTGAGGACGAGGACTCCGCCTCCGAGTTTCTCGAGCGTGCCCGTCCCGCTCATCACCCCGGCGAACGTGACGTCGTCGGAGCGGTTGAAGATCACGGCGCTCGAGTTGGCGATGTCGCCGGCCACGGAACCGGACGTGCCGCCATCCCCGATCGCCAGGCTCCCCGCGGACACGGTCGTGAGGCCGTCGTAGGTGCTGGCGCCCGTGAGCGTCAGCGTTCCTGATCCCGACTTCGACAGCGAGCTGCCCGCTCCGGAGAGGCCGGTCGCGAACGTCACGTCGCGCCCCGCCGTGTCGACGGCGAAGGCCTGATTCCCGGCCGTGCTGAAGCGACCGGAGTAGTCGACCGCATTGGCTCCGCTGTACTGGAGCGTGCCGCCGTCGAAGGAGAGCGTGCCCGTGCCGCTGATCGCGTCGGCGCTCCCGACCACGAGCGTCCCACCGCCGAAGCGTGTGCCCCCTTCGTAGGTGTTGCTGCCTGCGAGCGTGAGCGTGCCGGCCCCGAGTTTGGCGACGGAACCGGTGCCGGAGATCGCCCCGGAGAAGGTTCCGGTGGAGGCCGTGTCGAAGGCGAAGACGGCGTCGTTGAGGACATCGCCGGCGAGCGCGCCGCTCGTGGTGCCGTCACCGAGCCGCAACGTGCCCGACGAGATCGTCGTCAGGCCGGTGTAGGTCTGGCTCCCGGTGAGGGTGAGCATGCCGCCACCGAGTTTCGTCAGGCCGCCAGTGCCCGAGACGATGTTGTAATAGGCGGTGTCATCGCTGCGGTCGAAGATCAGCGTGCCGTTGGTCGTGAGATCGGTGAGCAGCTCGCCTGTCGTCCCGCCGAGGCCGATGCGCAGCACTCCTCCCGGTCCGAGATCGATGCTGCCGGCAGCGCCCTGGAACAGGGAACCGCCCACGGCGACCTCGCCACCCGAACCGATCACCAGCGCCCCGGCGCCGTCGTACCCGACACGGAGCTCACCGGTGTTGGTCCAGGTACCGCTGCTCACCGTCGCGGTTCCGGTGCTCCCGACGGCGAAGCCGATGGCGGCGGCGCCGCTGGTCACTGTGCCCCCTTGGATCGAGAGGTTTCCCGTCGCGCCGGCCGCCGCCCCGACGAGCAGATCGGTGGTGCTGGTCCACGTACCGGATGTGACCGTCGCCGTCCCGGCGCGGCCCGCCGCAGCCCCGAGAAGCGCGGCGCGATCGACGACGGTGCCACCGCTGACGAGGATCGCGCCGTCGCCGTCCGTGGTCCCGACCAGAAGGTCGGCCGAGACATGGCTGATCGCCCCGCCGGAGGCGACCTCGAGCAAGCCCCCCCCGATGCTCGTGCCACCCGAGTAGTCACTGCTGCCGGAGAGGGCGAGGGTGCCGCTCCCCAGCAGCGTCAGCGAGCTCCCGGCGCCGGTCAGCCCGGTGGCGTACGAGACCGCCTGGCCGTTGAGGTCGATTCTGATCGATTGGCCGCCGGCCGGGCTGATCCGCCCCGAGTAGTCTGCCTGATTGGCCGCCGTGTACTGGAGCGTGCCGCCGCCGAACGCGATCGGGCCACCCGATCCGAGCGCTCCGGCGCTCCCGAGCGCGAGCGTTCCGGCAGCGAGGTGCGTGGCACCCGAGAACGTGGAGTTGCCGTCGAGTGTCAGCGTGCCGGTGCCGAGCATCGTGAGCGATCCGGTGCCCGATATCGCCCCGGAATAGGTCGCCGTGTCCGCCCGCTCGAAGACGAGGGCCCCGCCGTTGGCAACGTCACTGGTCAGCGAGCCGGTCATGCCACCGGCACCGATCCGCAGGGTGCCGGAGACGATCGTCGTCGGCCCGGTGAAGGTGTTGGTTCCGGTGAGCGTGAGCGTGCCCGCTCCCAGTTTTTCGAGCGAGCCGCGGCTGCTGCCGAGGCTCGCCGCGAGCGTCACGCTCTGGCCGCCCGTGTCGATGCTGTAGGCCTGGTTCGCGGCGTTGCTGAAACGCCCCGAGTAGTCCGTCGTGTTGGCGGAGGAGAACTGGAGCGTGCCGCCGCCGAACGTGATCGTCCCGGCGGCGGGGTCGGGTGGGCCGAGGGCGCCGGCACTCGCCAGCGCCAGCGTGCCCCCGTCGAGGGCGACCCCCGCCGCGAACGCGTTGCTCCCCGACAGCGTGACGGTGCCGCTGCCGAGAGTCGTGAGACTGGCGGCGCTGCCATTCAGATCGGCGGCCAACGTCACCACCTGCCCGTTGGCATCGATCCTGTACAGCTGACCGGGCGCGGTGCTGAACAGGCGCGAGGGATCGGCCGTGTTGGCCGTGGTGAATTGGAGCGCGCCCCCGGAGAAGGTGATCTGGCCGGCGTCGGGATCGCTCGGATCGACCGGCCCGATCGCCCCGGAACTCCCGAGGGAGAGGATGCCGTCCTCGAGGAAGACGCCGCCGGAGAAGGCGTTGCTGCCGGTGAGGACGAGCGTGCCGGCACCGAGCTTCGTCAGCGATCCGCCGCTGCTGGCCAAATCTGCCCCGAGGGTGACGACGAGGCCCGCCCCGGCGGTGTCGATGCGGTAGGCCTGTCCGGGCGTCGTGGCGAACCGCGCGGAATAGTCGGTGGTCGTGCCGGTGAGCGCCGTGTACTGGAGCGCACCGCCGGAAAACAGGATCGCACCGGCAGTCCCAAGGGGAGCATCGCCCTCGAGCGCCAGGGTTCCCGCCCGGAGCACCGTGTCGCCGGTGAACGTGTTCGATCCACTGAGGGTGAGAGTTCCGGAGCCGAGCTGGATCAGGCTGCCGGTGCCGGAAATCACCCCGCCATAGCCCCACGAATCGGAACGGTTGAACGCCAGCGCGGCGTCGTTCCTGACGTCGCCGGCGACCGAGCCTGTCGTGCCGCCGCCGCCGAGCTGCAGGCTGCCCGACGCGACGGTCGTGAGCCCGATGTAGGTGTTGTCGGCGGTGAGGACGAGCGTACCAGCCCCGAGCTTGTCGAGCGCGCTCCCCGCGCCGGCGATCACTCCGGCGAGCGTGACGGTCTGGCCATTGGTATCGAGACTGAACGCCTGGCCTCCCGACGCATCGAACCTTGGGGAGTAGTCGACCGTGTTTGCCGTGGAAAACTGGAGCGTGCCACCGGTGAATGAGATCGTGCCGGTCGTGCCGAGGGCGAGCGGGTCCGCCAGCGCCAGCGTGCCGCTTTCGAGCGCGGTGCCGCCGGTCCACGAATTGGTTCCAGAGAGTGTGAGCACCGTGCCCCCCGCCAACGCGACCCGCACCTGCCCGCTGCCGTCGATGCTGCCACCGTAGGTCGCGTCACCCACGTTCTCGAACACGAGCGTGCCGTCGTTGGTGAGGTCGGTGGCCAGATTGCCGCCGCCCGAACCGATGCGGAGCGTGCCCCCCGAGGCGAGCGTGATCGCGCCACCGCTCCCGAACGCCCCCGCGATCCCCTTGTAGAGCGATCCGCCGACGATGACCGTGCCGGTGCCGTCGATCACGAGCGACCCGCTGCCGTCGTTGCCCACCACCATGTCGCCGGTCGTGGCCCACGTGCCGCCACTGACGGTTGCCGTGCCGATGCTGCCGGCGAGCGATCCCACCAACCCCGTGCCGCTGGTCACGAAGCCACCGGTCATCGTGAACACGCCGGTGCCGCCGTCGTCGCCGACGGAAAGCGAATCGGTGATCGCCCACGTGCCGCCGCTGACGGTCGCGGTTCCGGAGCTCGACGCGCCGGTGCCGAGCAGCAGCGCGACGGCGTCGAGATTCCCCCCAGAGCCGTCGATACTCCCGCTGCCACCGGCGAAGCCGACGCGCACGACGTCGCTCTGCCACGCCCCGCCGCTGATCAGTGCCGTCCCCACGCTCCCTACGTCGGCCCCGAGATAGACCCCGCCGTTGCTCACGAAGCCACCGCTGATCGAGAGCGTGCCGTCACCCGGGCCACTGACCGGATCGCCAGCCACCCCCCAGCCGACGCGCAGGTCGCCGGCATTCGACCACGAGCCCGACGTGACGACCGCCGCACCCTGGCCGTGGTAGCCGACGTAACCGGTGGCATTCGAGACGATGCCTCCTGACACCTGCAGCGTGCCGGAGGAGATGACGAGCTCGGTTCCGCCATGGTCGACCGCCCCGCCGGCCACGACCTCGAGCATGCCCCCCGCGATCGTGGTGGTGCCGGAATAGGTGTTGGCCCCGGAGATCACGAGCGTGCCGCTTCCGAGCTTGGTGACGCTCCCGGTGCCGGAAATGACAGACGACTGCGTGGATGTGCCGCTGCGGTCGAAGACGAGCGAACCGTCGTTGACAAGCGCCGTGTCGAGGGTGCCCGTGCTCCCCCCGTCGCCGATCTGCAGGGTGCCTCCCGCCGCCAATTGGATCGTACCGCCCGTGCCCCGCGTGAGCGCGCCGGAGACGACGACCGTGCCCCCCTGGATCGCGAGCAGTCCGGCGGCGCCATCCTTGCCGACGACGAGGTCGCCGCTGTTCGTCCACTGACCGGCGGTGATCGTGGCGCTGCCGTCAGCCCCAGCGCCATCGCCGATCGTGGCGTCGGCATTGATGACGGTCCCTCCGGAAATCACCAGCGCTGCGGTCGACCCGGGCGCGACCGACAGCGCCGCCCCCGGATGGTTCACGACACCGCCTGTCGCAACCTCGAGCGTGCCGGCCGCGATCGTCGTGCCACCGGAATACCCGTTCGACCCCGTGAGCGTGAGCGTCCCCGATCCCAATTGCTCGAGCCGGCCATACCCGTCGATGCTGCCGGCGAACGTGATCGGATCGGAGCGGTCGAACGCGAGAACCGCATCGTTCGTGACGTAGCCCCCGAGCGAGCCGGACGTCGCACCGTCGCCGACGCGCAGCGTGCCGCTGGTGATCGTCGTGTTGCCGGTCCAATCGGCGGTTCCGGTGAGGGTCAACGTGCCCGCCCCCGCCTTCGTCACCGTGCCGGCGCCGTTGATGACCCCGCCGTAGGTGACGTCGTCGGATCGATCGAAGACGAGATCGCCGGTGATGGAGAGGTCCGTGGCGAGAACTCCCGTCGTTCCGCCACGGCCGATGCGCAGCGTGCCTCCGATCCCCAGATCGATCGTGCCGTACTGCCCCTGCGACAGTGTCCCACCGACCACGACCGTTCCGCCCGCGTTGACCGAGAGCACCCCTGTCCCTTGGCCACCGACGGTGAGATCACCGGTCGCCGTGAAGGTCCCCGCGCTCGTGACGGTCAGGCCTCCGGCCGCCGACGATCCCACGCCGAGCACCGTCGTCCCGGCCGTCACGCTGCCGCCGGTGAGATTGAGCGTTCCATTTCCGAACCCTTGGTCGCCGATCGTGAGCAGGGTGGCGATCGTGAGCGATCCGTCCGACACGTCTACCGTGCCGGTGCCGTTGTCCGACCCGACGACCGCATTCGCGACCTGGACGGTCCCACCGGAGAGCGCGAATCGGCCGATGCCCCCATTGGTGCCGACGAGCAGATCGCCGGCGGACTCGATCGCGCCCCCCGTCGCCACCTCGAGCGTGCCGCCGAAGGCGATCGTGTTGCCGGTGTACGTGTTCGTCGCGGTCAGTGTCAGCGTGCCGTCGCCGACCTTGGCGAGCACCGTGCCGGCACCAGACAGCCCGGTCGCGAACGTCACCGCCTGGGAGTTGGTGTCGATGAAGACGGACTGACCGCCCGCCGAGTTGATCCGCGCGGAATAGTCGGTGGTGTTGGCGGCGGTGTATTGCAGCGTACCGCTGGCGAACGAGATCGTCCCGGTGGTGCCGAGCGCGTCGGCGCTGCCCAGCGACAGCACACCCCCTTCGAGGGTCGTCCCGCCCGACCAGGAGTTGTTTCCCGAGAGGGTGACGATCGAGCTGCCGCGTATCACCACCGCTCCGGTACCGCTGATTGCGTTCGCAAACGCGGTGTCGCCACCGGGATGGAAGATCAACGTGGCGTCGTTGAGCACGTCGCCGGCGATCGACCCGGTCGCGGCGCCGTCGCCGAGCGCGAGCGCTCCTCCGGAAATCGTCGTCGTGCCGGTGTAGGTATTGACCCCCGTGAGCGTGAGCGTGCCCGCACCCCGCTTCGTGACGGCACCCCCGCCGTCGATGACGAAGCCGTAGGTCGAGTCATCGGAGCGATCGAACACCAGCGCGCCGTCGTTGGTGAGATCGGTGTCGAGCGTGCCACCGGTCGAGCCGGCCCCGATCTGGAGCATGCCCCCGGAAGACAGGGCGAGCGTCCCCGATGACCCCCGGCTCAGGGTCCCACCGACAATCACGATTCCCCCCCCGGATATCGCCAGGCTCCCCGTATCGCCGATCGCGAGGCCATTGCCGAACGCGAGCGTGCCGCCGCTCACGGTGACGGCGCCGGTGCTGCTGGCGTCCTGTGCGATGACTCCGGAACCGGCGCTCACCGCACCGCCGGTGATGAGGAGCGTGCCGGTCCCGCCACCGGCCATCAATCCGGGACCGCCGACGGTCAGTGCGCCGGTGCTGCTCCACGTCCCGGCGCTCATCGTGGCCGCGCCGAAGCCGCCATCTTCGCCACCGATGATGGCGTTGCCGTTGACGATCGTGCCCCCGGTGATCGCCAGGCTGCCCAACTGGGAGGCACTGCCGACGATGAAATCGGCCGTCGCGTGGCTGATCGATCCGCCGGCTGCCACCTCGAGCAGGCCGAGCCCGCCGACGATCGTCCCTCCGGAGTAGGAGTTGTTCCCGGTGATCACGAGCGTCCCGGCGCTCTCGAGCGTCCGGCCGCTCTCGAGCGACAGGCTTCCCGTGCCGCCGAGATCGCCGGCGAGCGTGGCGGGCTGCCCGCCCGGAAGATCGAGAAAGAGAAACCTCACGGGGCCGTCCACGCTTGCCGTGCCGGTCATCATCGCACCGGCATTGATCACGTAGTCGCCCGACAAGGTGCCGCTCAGAGCCACCGTGCCGCTGATCGTGGCTTGGGCCAGGGCTGGCGGGCTGCCGCCCACTGCCGAGAGGAGCAGCGCAATGGCTAGCAGACCGTGGAAAAAGTGATCGGCCACCGGATGCGGCCGACGGCGACCCGGGAAACCCTCGGCGTTTCCCGCGGTCGCCTGAGTGGACAAAGGCCAGGGATGGCTTTGTCCACGGACAGCCGGCGCGCAGCCGTGCGCGACGGCTCGCTGCCCGGGGCAACATGGCCACCGCGCAGCGGTGGGCCCGGGTGGATGACTTGCCTTCACGGTTCCCTCCTCGATTCGCCCGGTCGTTCCTGCGGCGGCGATCGCCCTTGGCACGGGCGCTCACCGTGACGATGTGCCGGTTTGCCTCGCGCAGGGGCGATGCGTAGCCCCTGCCGACTCAGGGGCCGATTCGCATGCCCGCCGCGCCATGTCGCGCGGTCGTCGCCCGGCGCCCGTGGCGGCGATCCGCACGGATGGCTGCCGCACCGGCACCGGCTCGATGAACGACCCCCTGGCGGGGTTAACTGTCCGTGGACAAAGCCCTCCATGGCCTTTGTCCACTTGAGCGACCGCGGGAAACGCCAAGGGTTTCCCGGGTCGCCATCGGCCGCATCCGGCGTCCGGTGACTTTTTCCACGGGCTGTTAAGACTCTCGACACGCGCTGTGCCGGCCGCGCACGGCCGCCTCGTCGGATTCCGACCCGATCACCCGCCGCGGACGTTCCGCGACCGCCACCGCAACGCCGCGCCACCGGACCGACCGGGTGGCCGAGGGACACGCGCTGGCAAGGGCCGCGCAGGCGACCGGGCGCACCGCCACTCGCTCGTGGAGACGACGGGTCTTCGGAGACGGTCTCGGCGTCGTCCCAGCGGCATGGCCGGTCGCACGGCGCGCGGCGCCCGGCACGCTGGCGGTGGACCCTTCGCGCGCAGCCGCGCGGATCGCCTCAGCATCCTGTCCGCCTCCGCACGACGCCGGTCACCGATCGACGCCGACGGGCGCGCTTGTGCGCACACCTGCGATCCCTACCCGCGAGCGGGCACTGGACCGGTCGGCCTCACGGGACCGGCATGCAGAAGGCATGCCACGCGCGAAGAAACCGCGCGGCGCTGACGAATCGACAGAAACCGCGGATGAATCGACCAGCCTGGGCCGGTGTCGCCGCTGAGTTCGTCTCCGCAGCCCACGCGGTGGGGCGTGACAGCGCCCCCGTGGGCCGAATCACCCCAGTGAGTGGGTCGATTCGACCCATCCGCACCGCGGGTGCCGTCAGGGCCGGGCGCCCGCCGACGGATCGGCGTCGGCCGCCGGCGCGTCGGCCGCCCCGCCGGCAGCTTTCGCCCCGCTTCCCTGCGGATTCTCGACGCGCACCAGGAGCAATTGCTCGACGGCAGCCTTGCCGTCCTTTCCCTCGCGGTGGACGAGGATCGTCGTCTGCTGCTGGAGCAGGTTCGTCAGGCCGGCCTCGTAGACGGTCGTCTTCTTGTCGCCGATCGTCCAGGCGGCACGCTGCGTCTTCTTGTCGACCTTGCCGGTGATGTTGATGCTCGTGTCGGAGACGGCGTCGTAGTAGGTGCCGCGGAGCAGCCCGGCCTGGTCGAGGGCGAGGCTCATGAACGTCGAGGGACTCGTCTCCTCGCCACGGGCGACGGCGTACACGCCCAGCGGCCGCCACTGGTCGTCCTTCGCGATCTGCGCGTCGGCGTTCCCCGACGCCGCGATCGACTGCGCCTGGGCGGCGTACTCTTCGGCCGTGCCGACCCGCGTGCCCTGCACGTAGACGCCGTCGTCCTGGTAGCAGACGGTGGTGCCGTAGTTGTAGGAGACCGGCGCGGCCGCGTAGCCGCCCCACGAGGCGAGCCCTCCCCAGGCGAGGCCGCCGAGCATCCCCACGCCGAGCCCCCAGCCGAAGCCCCCCCACCACCCGCCCGGCCACCAGGCGTTGAAGTGGTTGTCGTACCAGCCGCGGCCGCCGTACCAGCCGCCGTTGTAGAAATTGTTGCGGATCATCGTGCCGCGGTTGGAGAGATTGGCGATCGAGTAGGGGCGAACTCCGTTGGCGATGCCCCGGTCGGCGATCCGCTGCAGGTCGCCGCGTGAGATCCCGGCATCCCCCGCGAAGTGCCCCGCCCCAACGCGGTCGACACCTGCGCGGTCGAGGCCTCCTCGATCCAGCCCCCCCCGGTCGATGCCGCCTCCATCCAGCCCGCCCCGATGAATGCCCCCACGGTCTTCGCCGATCGGGCGTCCCTCGCCGATCGGCCGGCCACCGTCGATGCCGCCGGGGCGGAAGCCGCCGTCGAAGCCCCCCGGCCGCATGCCGCCGTCGAACCCGCCGGAGCGCATCCCGCCATCGAAGCCGCCGGGGCGCATTCCCCCCCCCTCGAAGCCACCGCCGCTGAACCCGCCCATGTGGGCGCCGCCGCCCCCCATGTGCATCCCGCCAGACATGCCTCCCATGTGCCCGCCCCCTCCGCCGTGGGCGAACACCACCGGCGGGGGCCCGGCGACGACCGCGGCGAGCATGCAGGCGACCGTCGCGCGGAGGCGCGGCGTGATCGCCAGCGGCAACCGGCCGCTGGCAGCAACGGGCGACGACGACATGACAACCTCCGGGTGAACGGGGACACGACGCGGGGAGCCGGCGCGGGTCACGGCTTGCGTTTCAAATGCCAGGGGCGACCGTCGGGAACCGGGCGGCCGTCGAGCGAGCGTTCGATGGCCTGCACGACGAGCGTGTCGCGGTCGGTCGGGACCACCATCTGGACCCACGAGGTCCGCGTGCCGGCGCTGCCGGGAGCCGCGGTCCCCTGGTAGACGCGGTTGAAGACCGTGCCGTCGGTCTCGAACACCCCCTCGGCGCGGGCACCGGTCGAGTCGAACACCCAGGAGCGGACCGTGCCGCTGGCGGCATCGGCGTGGATCACGTCGACCGATTCGAGCGCGGCGCCTTCCTTGGGGATGATCGTCGTCCGGCCGATGATCACGTGGCCGTCGGCAGCCCGCTCATAACGGCATTCGAGGACGGCGCCGTCGGCGGGGTCGGTCGCGGTCCAGGTGCCGAGCAGCCAGCCGAGCTGCTCCATCGCCACGTCCTGGCTGGGGGTGACGATCGACTCGGCCAACCGCCACTTGCCGTCGACGCGGACCCGGAGGCTGACGAACTGCGAATCCACCGCCCGGCCGCCCGGCTTCGGCACGAAGCGCATCGTGCCCCGCACCCTGGCGATCGTGGCCCCCAGCGGCATCACGCCGGTGAGCGTGATCTCGAGCTTCGCCTCGGGGTAGCGGCCCGCCCACGCACCGATCGACTGGATGATCTGTTCCCGTCCGACCAGCTGCCCCCCTCCTTCGACGAGCAACGCGCCCGCAGTCCACTGATTGGACAACGCCGTGTAATCACGGGCGTTGAAGGCCGCCGCATACTCGGCGGTCGCCTGCTCGAGCTGGGCGCGGAGATCGGCGTCGGTCGGGGGCTTCGTGGCAGCAGGCTGCTCGCCGGCCGCCGCGGCGGGGGCGGCCGACGGTTTGGCCGGGGCCTGGACCACCTTCCCAGGGGCCCCGGGACGCGTGCCCGGCTGCGGCTGGCCGGCTGCCGGCGGCGCAGCCGGAGTCTGCGCGCGTGCCAGGTCCGCGGCCGGTCCCACGGCGAGCCCCGATCCGATCAGGCACACGAGCGCCGCCCACGATCCGCCACGACAGCACATGCTCGGTCTCCTCGACGGGCAGCGATCGGACCGGCCCCTCCGGCCGCCCCGGGCAAACATTTCAGCAACGCGCAATGTACCGCGTCGTACCGACCGCGACAGCGGCGGGCGCGGCATCACGCCGTCAGGGGCGCAGCACGAGCGTATGACGCACCGGCCCGGGCAGGAACGGGGTCGGCTCGCCGCGGACCCAGGCCTCGTGGCCGTCGCCGTAATGGTGGGAGAGCGGGTGCCCCGACTGCCCGGCCGGCATGTGGAACACCCCGTCTTCCTCCCGCCCGGGGGAGACCACCATCCGCTGCGACGCCCCCGCCTGCGGCGCCTGGACGCGCGGCATGTGGGCGTCGCCCGGCAACGGCTCGGCCGGCATGTCGAGCCAATCGGAGAGCGCCGGCACGGCGGCGGAGAGGGGATGGCGGATCCGGGCGGTGTTCCATTCACCCCAGGTGCGTTCCGCGAGCGGCCCCTCGTCGTCGAGGCCGTCGAGCGCCTCGTCGAGGCCGGAAAGCAAGAGGTCGTCCCAGTCGCGGTACCGCGGGTCGAGAAGATGGGTCGGGCGCCCGACGACCAACTGCCACAGCGGCTCCTCCCAGCGGCGAAACGTCGCCAGGTAATCGCAGCGTGGGTCGGCGGCGGCGACGGGGGCCGTCAGCGATCCCAGCGCCCGCCGGGCGACAACGCTGCGGAACGCGCGGACGATCCGGTAGCCGGCCGACTCCACCGTGGCCCGCGCCCCCCAGGCCTCGACCAGCCGGCGCGCCTCCGCCCGGCGGGGAACAGCGGCGACGTGGTCCGGCGTCAGCAGGTCGAGGAGGAGCTGCTGCCAGCGCTCGAGGAACAGCGCCCGGTCGTCGAGTTGGAGGGCGAGCATGTCGGCGGCGGTCGCCTTGTCGAGGGCGAGCAAGGTGTCGCGGATCTGCCCCTGGCGGGCGCCGAGGTCCTGCCCCTCGTCGCCGACGAGCTTCGCTCCTTCAGGGTCCGCGACGCGCGCATTGGCGGTCCACAACCTGCCGGCCGGCGGGTCGACGAGCCGCGGATGGTCGTCGCCGGCCAACCAGCCGTCCCAACCGCACGAGCCGTCGGCCCACGAGACCGGCAGTTGACCGTCCCATCCGCGCCGTTTCGGGATCCGGCCGATGATCGTCCAGGCGATGCGCCCCGACGCATCGGCACAGACGAGGTTCTGCGCGGGAACACCGACCGACGGGGCGAGGCGCACGGCGGCGTCGACGTCGGCCACCTCCTCGAAGTCGACGAGGCGGAGGTTGACGGCAGCGGGGTCGTGGGCCGTCCAGCGCAGCGCGCGGCGCCGGCCGCGGTGATCGTCGTCGAGCACCGGTCCCCAGACGGTGGTCACGATCTCCAGCACGTCGTCGGGCGCCCCGCGGACCGCGATCGTCTCGCTCGCGCGGCCGAACGGACGTGGGCCGTCGGGCGTGCGGTAGCTGCCCGGATCGGCCGGATCGGACTCGATGACCACCAGATCGGCCCAGTCCCCTTCGGTGTTGGTGAACGCCCAGGCGACGGCGCCGTTGCTGCCGGCGACGACCGCCGGCGTGCCCGGCAGCGTCACGCCGACGACACGCCGGTCGCCGCCATCACCGGGCCGGTCGCCATCATCGCCGCGCCAGTGGAGCGCCGCGCGGTACCAGATCCCGGGGACCCCGAGGCGCAGGTGCATGTCTCCTGCCAGGAGCGCCCGTCCCGACGCGCTGTGCGTTCCGGCGACCGCCCAGTTGTTACTCCCGATCACCACCTCGCCACGTCGGCCTCCCGACGGTGCCCAGACGTCGTCCGCGGCGCTCTCGTCCGGCCGCTCCGCCACCAGGGGAGGAGGAGCGCGCCGCAGGTCGACGATGCCGGCGCCTGGGAGGGGCGCCGACGGCAGGGCGTCGCCCACGACCGGCGCGTCCCACGGGCTGCCGGCGGGGAGGAGGAATGCCGCCAGTTCCGGCGGGAGCGTGTCGTGGATCGCGCCGCGCAGCGATTCGAGCGCGGCGGCATCGTCGTGGAGATCGAGGAACATCGCCAGCACGCAGAGGAACGAGTCCTCCGCCAGCCACGGGCGCGGCGTGCCCCCGAGCGCCAGATACTCCACCGGCGGTGCGGCAAGCGCCGCCAGGCCGGCATTGGCGCCAGCGGTGTAGGCATCGAGAAGGCCGCGGTCGCGCGGGGAGGCGTCGGCATAGGCGCCGCGGGCGACCTGCCGCAGGCGATGGACGCGTGCCTGACGATCGACCGCCAGCGCCATCGGCCCGACCAGTTCCGCCAACTCCCCCGCCGCGCGGCGGCGGAGAAGATCCATCTGGAAAAACCGGTCCTGGGCGTGGAGGAAGCCGAGCGCCCGCGCCGCGTCGAGCCGGCTGCCGGCATGGACACTCGGCACGCCCAGCGCGTCGCGCTCGACACGGACCTCGGCCGCGAGGCCGTCGAGCTGCCGGGCCCCCTCGAGCTGCGGCAGGCTGCCGCGCAGCTTCGCCACGCTCCATCCCGCCGTCCCGGTCGCCGCGGCGGTCACGGTGGCCAGCCCGGCGAGCCGCCAGCGCCGCCAGCGCTCACCGCGAGCGCCCCGAGCGCCGCCCGGGGCATGGCTGCCACGACCACTGCCGCGCTCGGGCGGCGCGGCATGCAGGACAGGTTCCGGCTTTCCATCGACCCGTTCCATGGTCACCTTCCCCGTCGTGGGATTCCGATCACGGCGCCCGTGCCGTCGCCGGGAGCGCCGCCACCGCATGGAGCTTCGACTTCGAGCGGAACAGCAGATGCCCCCCGGCGACCGCCGGGCTCGAGCGGCATTCCTCCCCGAGCGCGGTGCGGCCGAGGATCTCGAACTCCGCACCGTCGGCGAGCACCACCACCTCGCCGTCCGCCGCGACGTTGACGACCGTGCCGCCGACGACGAGCGGCGATGCCGAATAGGTCCCGCCGACGCGACCGCGCCAGCGCACCGCGCCGCTCGCCGGATCGACGCAGGTCACCACGCCGCGGTCGCCCCACAGGTAGAGCCCGGCCGCGCCGGCCACCGGGGTGGGGACGTAGGGGGCGACGCTGCGGTCGAGTTGGAAGGCGATCGGCGGCTCGGCCGGCGCGGCAGCGTCGTTCGCCGCCGGCAACCGCAGCGCGAACAGGCCGTTGTCGCCGCCACCGTCGCCACAGGTGCCGATCACGAGCCGCTCGGCCGCCGGGCCGATCAGCAGCGGCGACGACACCGCGCGCTTCGGGAAGCAGCGCCGCTCCCAGAGGACGCGCCCGGTGGCCGGATCGATCCCGGTGAGGCCGTGCGTCGTGCTGGCGACGACCAGCAGCGGATCCGGCCCCGCCGCGACCAGCGGCGTGGCGTAGGTCGCCCGCCCCGGCTCGCGCGGCAGCCGCCAGCGCTCGCGGCCGGTCGCGCGGTCGAACGCGGCGACGAAGCTCGGCCCCTCGTGCTCGACGGCGATGATCACGAGGTCGCCGTGGAGCGCGGGGGAGCCGGCGTAGCCATGTTCGGAGACGAACGGCCCGAGATCGACCTGCCACTGCCGCGTGCCGTCGTGTCCGACCGCGACGAGGTGGATGCCGGCGGCGGTGCCCCATGCCCAGCAGACGCCCTCCGGCCCGGCGGTGAGCGTGCCGGAAGCCGAGGAATTGAAGGCGTGATGCCGGTCGAACGGACCGGGCAGGCGCAGGTCCCACGTCTGTTTTCCCCCGGCCAGCGTATGGCGCGTGATGATCCGCGTTCCGCGCGTGGGGTCGGCCGGATCGACCTCGGCCGACGCCGTGTAGACGCCATCGCCCCAGACGACGGGCGAGGCGTGGCCCGAGCCGGGCAGCGTCGCGCGCCACGCCCAGCCATCGTCGGCCCACTGGCGGGGAAACCGGACCACGCCCCCCTGCCCCGCGCCATCGGCACCGCGAAACCGTGGCCAGGGCTCGGCGGCCCCGACGGCCCCCACGTCGACGACGACGGCGAACAGCGCCGCCACCGCCCCGCACCACGCCGCCCGCTGGCCCCCCTCACGTCTCGATCCGCCCATCACCACCTCCCCGGCTCCCGAACGGTGCCATCGTGCCACGTGCGCCGCCGCGGCCCATTATGGCGTCCCGGTCGTCCTGCGGG
Organism: Planctomycetota bacterium; assembly: GCA_018970785.1. Taxonomy (GTDB): domain Bacteria; phylum Planctomycetota; class Planctomycetia; order Pirellulales; family UBA1268; genus F1-20-MAGs016. The sequence goes on along the minus strand of JAGWVR010000009.1, from coordinate 39,762 downwards.
GTTCATGCCACGGCCGCCGCGTCGCTACACTCTCCCCCCGAGACATGCCGCCGATCTTCGTCCACTCCGGGAGCCGACCATGAGCAGCACGCGCCAGCGTTCCACCCGCCGGGAGGCGATCCGTTCCACCGCGGGGAGCGTCGCCGCGCTCACCGGCGGATTCGTGCCGGCCTTCGCCTGGACGACGCCGGCGTTCGCCAACCGTGCGGCAGCCGACCGGCCGCGGATCGGCTGCATCGGCACCGGCTCGATGGGCACCGGCGACGCCCACGGCCACGCCGAATTCGGCGACATCCTCGCCGTCTGCGACGTCGACGACCGCCACGCCCAGCGCGCCAAGCACGACGAGCGGATCGGCAAGGGGAAGGCCGACGCCTACCGCGACTACCGCAAGGTCCTCGAGCGGCCGGACATCGACGTGGTCAGCATCGTCACCCCCGACCACTGGCACGTGAAGATCGCCATCGAGGCCCTCCAGGCCGGCAAGCACGTCTTCTGCCAGAAGCCGCTGTCGCTGACGCTCGAGGAAAACCGGCTCGTGCGTGCCGCGGCGGAGAAGTATCCGAAGCAGCAGTTCCTCATCGGCACGCAGCAGCGCAGCGACCGCGACCGCTTCCTCCGCGCCGTGAACATGGTCCACAAGGGCCTGCTCGGCGACATCGTCAACGTCACCGTGGGGATCAACGGCGCCCCGACCGGCGGCCCGTTCCCGGTGGTCGACGTGCCCAAGGAACTCGACTGGGAGATGTGGCAGGGGCAGGCGAAGGCCGAGCCCTACCGCGAGAAGCGCTGCCACTACGAGTTCCGCTGGTGGTACGAGTATTCCGGCGGCAAGTTCACCGACTGGGGCGCGCACCACGTCGACATCGCACAGTGGGCGCTGCGCGAGGACGCCCGCGGCAAGGGACCGGTGCGGATCGACGGCACCGACTCCAAGCACCCCGTGCCGTTCAAGGACGGCTACCCGACCGTCGCCGACAGCTACAACACGTCGCACGACTTCGCCGTGAAGTGCGTCTTCCCGAGCGGCGTCGGGATGGTCGTCGACAGCCGCTCCGACAACGGGATCCTGTTCGAGGGGACGAAGGGGCGGATCTTCGTCAACCGCGAGAAGATCGTCGGCAAGCCGATCGAGGAGCAGTGGGACAAGGACCACTTCACCGACGCCGACGTCGTCGCCCTCTACAAGGGCAAGCCCTTCGAGGGGCACAAGCAGAACTTCTACCGCTGCATCCGCGAAGGGGGGCTGCCGGTCTCCGACCTGTTCAGCCACGTGATCGCGATGAACACCTGCCACCTGACGGCGATCGCCGCCCGGCTCGGCCGCACGATCCGCTGGGATCCGCAGACCGAGACGATCGTCGGCGACGACCAGGCCGCTGGCCTCGCCGCCCGCACGCCCCGCGCCGGCTACGAGATCCCGCGCGTGTGACGCGGATCGGCAATCCGCACGGCGGCGGCGATCGGCGCCGGGAGGCTCACAAGCCCGAGGCGCCGGTCGTCTCCTGCTGCCGCTGTTCCTTCTTCTGCGGGAACTCGACGACGACGAGCTTCTTGGCCTCGGGGTCGTAGGCCCACTCCTGGTAGTAGGGGAGCATCGGCAGTTGGATGCCGTCGGGCTTTCCCTTGCCGATGACTTTCGTCATGAACTCGTCGTAGTTCATCGGCTTGGGTCCGTGCTCCGCCTCGACGAGTTGAAGTTGGTGCTCGACGGCGATGATCCCCATCTTGCCCACGCTCGTCCGGTAGGCATCGGAGGTGATCGCGCCGAGGCCGCCGCCGGTGATCGACATCTCGGCGAGCTGCCCCCCCTGCTGGAGAGCGTCGGCCAGCGGCAACACGTTTTGGGTCGTCTTGCCGATCGTCTTGCGTGTCTCGACCGGCTGCTGGGTCGAGCCGGTCGCCGACTTCTTCGCCGGCGGGGCGCACCCGACGACGACGACCATCACGATCCCCGCGACTCCCCGCGCGACACGGCCAGCGGCGTGGTCCATCTGCTCTCTCCCGAAAGAGACGACGCGATCCCAGCGATCGACCGAGACTACCGCGTCGCCGCGGCTGACGGCAAACCGGTGTCGCTCGCCCCCCTTCGCGGTGGAGCCGGTCGGACGGGCGGCCGGGCCCTTCCCGCACTCAGCCCGCGGCGGGCATCACCTGCCGTTCGGAGCGGAACGTGTCCATCGGCTCGACGAGGACGTCGGTCCGGGAGGTGAACAAGTCGCCGATCAGCAGGTCGGTGATGTGCCCCTTGAGGTCGGGATGCTTCTTGACGAAACCGCCGAAGTTGAAGCCGTCGTAGAACTCGCACACCAGCCGCCGCATCCGCTCCATCCCGGCGACGTACTCCGCGCCCCAACTGCCGAGCCGCTCGGCCGACGTGTCGCCGGCCGCCAACCCCGCGACGATCGCATCGGCCGCCTTGGCCCCCGAATGGAGCGCGAGGAGGATGCCCGAGGAGTACAGCGGATCGAGGAATCCGAAGGCGTCGCCGACGAGCACCCAGCCGTCGCCGGCCACCTTCCGCGAGCGGTAGGAATACTCCTTCGCCGCCCGGTAGGGACCGACGCGCGTGGCGGCGGCGATCCGCGGCTGCACGCCGGGGCAGCGGGCGATCTCCTCGAGGTAGATCCCCTCGTGGTCCTTCGTGGACCGCTCCTTGAACAGGTAGTCGAACGGCGCCACGACGCCGACGCTCGTGACGTCGTCGCGGAGCGGGATGTACCAGAACCAGCCCAGCTTGTTGTCCAGCTGCATCACCAGGGTCGCGCCCGAATCGCGCCCGGTGTCGCGCGTCGCCCCCTTCCAGTAGGTCCAGATCGCCGCCTTCTTCAACACCGGGTCCCATTCGCGGAGGCCGAGACGGTCGAGGATCAGGCCGCTCTGCCCGGCGGCATCGACGACGACGTCGGCGTGGATCTCCCGGCGGCCCCCCGGCGCCGCGGGATCGGCGATCGCCACGCCACGGGCGCGCTCGCCGTCGAACAAGACCTCGAGGACGCGGACCCCTTCGTGGACGTCGACCCCGGCGGCGCGGGCGTTGTCGAGCATCATCAGGTCGAAGTCGGCCCGCTCCACCTGCCAGGTCTGCGACGAAGCCTCCGGCTTGTGCTCCTGGAAGTAGAACGGCGCCGACAGCTTGCCCGTGCCGGTCACGAACTGCACGCTCCGCTTCTGCACGTAGGCGGCATCGCGGAGGCCGTCGAGAACGCCGAGGCGCTCGAGGACCCAGAAGGTCTCGGGGATCAGCGACTCGCCGATGTGATAGCGGGGGAACCGCTCCCGTTCGAAGAGCGTGACCCGGTGGCCGGCGCGGGCGACGAGCGTGGCAGCGGTGGAGCCGGCGGGGCCGCCGCCGATGACGACGACGTCGGTCCGCGACGGGGTTTCGGGCAGGGCGACCATCATGGGACGTCTCCGCGTGGGGATCGGGGTCGGTTCAGGCGTCGCCGGGCCGCTCGCGCTCGTGCGGGGCGCGTGCCGCACGGAGCAGGTCGACGAGGAGGCGCAGGTCAGAGGGCTTCATGTGACCGAGTTGGCGGTGACCGCAGGCGACGATCTCGTCTGCCAGTTCGTCGAGGAGCGCCGTGCCGGCCCGGGTGATCGAGACGGCGACGACGCGGCGGTTGTCGGCACGGCGGTCGCGGCGGATCAGGTGCCGGCGTTCGAGGCGGTCGAGGAGGCGCGTGATGTCCGGGGCCCGCGACACCAGCCGGCCGGCGAGGGCGAGCGTCGGCAACGCGTCGGGGGCGGCGTCGGCGAGGATCCGCAGGGCGTTGTACTGCTGGGCCGAGAGGTCGTGGCGATCGAAGACCTGCTCTTCGAGAGCTTTGAGCAGGTCGTAGGTCCGCCACATGTGCAGGTAGGCCTCCTGCTCGGGCGAGTCGCACTTCCCGCGCGGGGCGTCGGCTCCCGGCACGCCGCCGGCGTCACCCGAAGCGGCGCCACCCCGGCTCCCCCGGGCGGCACGACCACCGCCGACGGAACGAACACCGCGGAGGGCGGCAGCACGCTGGACGGAGACTTTTGCATGCATCGGCGGCACCGGCGAAACCACGTCGCCGTCTCTGGCTCGGGCCACTGCCTCAAAAATAGCCGTCTCGACATCAGTCGTCCACACAAGTTATCGGCCGGACGCTGCTTTTTCCGCGGTTGAACGCCGAAAACCGTCGGTTTTCAGCCCCCCAGCCGGCGGGCGATCCGGTCCGGGTCGTAGACGCACCCGGCCCACGTGCCCCCGCTGGCTCCCTGGAGCACGGCCCACAGCCGCGTGTCGGCGGGCAGGTTGGGGTCGGGGGCGAGGTCGCCGCGCGGCGCACGGCGGTCGAGCTCCGCCTCGGCCTCGGCGAGCGTGAACTCGCGCGTCCCGTCGCCGACCAGATCGATCCTCCCGGTGGCGGTGGCGGGGTCGATCGTGATCGCGATCTCGTCGCCGTCGACGAGCTTGCCGAGCGGCCCCCCCGCGAGCGCCTCCGGCCCGACGTGGCCGATGCAGGCGCCGGTCGAGACCCCGGAAAACCGCGCATCGGTGACGATCGCGACCCGGTTGCCGAACGGCAGCTGCTTGATCGCCGACGTGACCTGGTAGGTCTCCTCCATCCCCGTGCCGTGCGGTCCGATGCCCGCCAGCACGAGGACGTCGCCGGCGCGGATCCGCCCTTCCTTGATCGCCGCCATCGCCCGCCGCTCGCTGGTGAACACCCGCGCCGGGCCGCGGTGGCGATACCGCCCCTGGTCGTCGCAGGCGGCCGGGTCGATCGCCGTCGCCTTGACGACGCTCCCTTCGGGTGCGAGCGTGCCGCGCGGGAAGGCCATCGTGCCGCGCAGGCCACGGTGCCGGGCACGGGCCGGGGGCAGGATCACGTCGTCAGGTTCGATGCCGTCGGCGGCGAGGCGCTCGCGGAAGCGCTGCCGTCTGGCGCTCGCTTCCCACCAGGCGAGTTGGTCGGCGAGCGTGCCCCCCGACACCGTCTTCACCGTGGTGTCGAGAAGGCCGAGGCGGTCGAGGTGGAGCATCACTTCGGGCACGCCTCCGGCGAGGAACACGCGGACCGTGGGATGGTGGACGGGGCCGTTGGGGAGCACGCTCACCAGCCGCGGCGTGCGCTGGTTGACGTCGATCCAGTCGGCGACCGCGGGGGGCTCGAGGCCGGCGGCGTGGGCGATTGCCGGAACGTGCAGCAGGAGATTCGTGGAGCCGCCGAACGCGGCGTGGACGACCATCGCGTTGCGGACCGCGGCAGCGGTGAGGACCGCGGCGAGCGTGTCCCCCGCGGCGATCCGGGCGACGACGGCGCGGGCCGAGCGGACGGCGACGTCGATCCACGCCCGTTGCCCGCTCGGCGCCAGCGCCGCGTGGGGCACGGTGAGCCCGAGGGCCTCGGCGACCACCTGCGCCGTCGCGGCGGTTCCGAGGAATTGGCAGCCGCCGCCCGGGGAAGCGCAGGCGCGGCAGCCGAGATCGGCCGCCTGCTCGAGCGTGATCCGGCCGTGGACGTAGCGCGTGCCGATCGTCTGGATCGTCCCCGCATCCTCCCCCGACTCCGGCGGCAGCGTGACACCGCCGGGGACGATCGCCCCTGGCCGGTCGCCGAGGCCGGCCAGCGCCATCAGCATCGCCGGCAGGCCCTTGTCGCAGGTCGCGATCCCGATCACGCCCCGGCGCAGCGGCAGCGACCGGGCGAGGCGGCGGAGGACGATCGCCGCGTCGTTGCGGTAGGGCAGGCTGTCGAACATCCCCGTCGTCCCCTGCGTGCGCCCGTCGCACGGGTCGGAACAGGCGGCGGCGAACGGAATCAATCCGGCCGACTGGACTTCCGCCGCCGCCGCCTCGACGAGCAGACCGATCTCCCAGTGGCCGGTGTGGAAACCGAGTGCCACCGGTGTTCCGTCGGGACGGCGGATGCCCCCCTGCGTGCTGAGCAGCAGCACCTGCGCCGCGGCGGCGTTCTCGGCCTTCCATCCCATGCCGACGTTCTGCGACAGGCCGAACAGGTCGCCGCTCGGGCTCTCGCGGAGCATCCGGTCGGTGAGCGGCAGGCTCCCGGCCGGGCCGGGTGCGGCGGTGGCGACGGAGTAGATCGACTCGTCGCCGGAGTCGAATCCCGGCGTGGCGGCGGGACTGGTCATCGGTGGGTCTCGACGGGGTGCGGTCGGCGGACGGCGCGGGGCGGCAGGGCGATATACTCTGCGGCCTGTCCTCGTCCCCGCCAAGCCACGCCATGCCCTCCGCCGCCGGCCCCCGCCTCTGCCGCTTCTCGCTCCCCGACGATCCGGCCGACATCCGCGTCGGCGGCAGTCTCGACGGCGAGCGGATCCACGACCTCTCGACCAGCGGCGTGCCGCGGCTGCGCACGCTCCTCGGGGCCGCTGATCCGGCTGCCGCGCTCACCGACGCCGTCCGCAGGGCACGGCACTCGCTGTCCCTGGCCGACGTCGCCCTCCGCGCCCCCGTCGATCCCGACCAGGAAGTGTGGGCCGCCGGGGTCACCTACCTGCGCAGCAAGGCGGCGCGGATGGAGGAATCGGCGTTCGCCGCCACCGCCTACGACCGCGTCTACGAGGCGGTCCGGCCGGAGCTGTTTTTCAAGGCGGTCGGCACGCGGGTCGTCGGTCCCGGCGAACCGGTCGGGATCCGGCGCGACGCGTCCTGGAGCGTGCCGGAACCGGAGCTGGCGCTGGTCATCGCACCGGACGGTCGGCTGGTGGGCTGCACCGTCGGCAACGACATGAGCAGCCGCGACATCGAGGGGGAGAACCTCCTCTACCTGCCGCAGGCCAAGGTCTACGACCGTTCCTGTGCCCTCGGCCCGTGGATCGTGCTCGGCGGCGACGAAGCGGCGATCCGCCGCTGGCGGATCGGGATCGAGATCCGCCGCGGCGGCGCGGTGGCCTTCTCCGGGGAGACGACGGTCGACCGGATCAAGCGCCCGTTCGCCGACCTCGTCGGCCACCTCTGCCGCTGCAACACGTTTCCCGAGGGGGCCGTGCTGCTCACCGGCACGGGGATCGTGCCCGACGAATCGTTCACGCTCGCCGCCGGTGACGCCGTGTCGATCACGATCGACGGTGTCGGCACGCTCGCCAACCCGGTCGTCGTCGTCTGATCGTCCGTCCGGTCGTCCGGACGGCGCCCGCACTGCAGTCCCCCGCCGAGGAGTCGCCCCGTGACCGCGTTCCATGGGCAGCAATTCATCGCCGGCGGCCGGCGCGGCAACGCGGCGACGTTCGCCGCGACCAGCCCCGTCGACGGCACGGAGCTCCCCGGCCGCTTCTCGCTCGCGACGCCGGCCGACGCCGCCGACGCCCTGTGCGCCGCCGCGGACGCGTTTCCGGCGTTCGCCGCCACGTCGGGTGCCGCCCGCGCCGGGCTCCTCGAGGGGATCGCGGAGGAGATCCTCGCGCTCGGCGATGACCTCGTCGCCCGGGTCCGCGCCGAGACGGCGCTCCCCGAAGCGCGCGTCGTCGGCGAGCGCGGCCGGACCGTCGGCCAGCTGCGGCTGTTCGCGCAGCTGGCGCGTGAAGGGACGTGGTGCGACGCCCGGATCGACCCCGCCCAGCCGGCCCGCCAGCCGCTGCCACGGGCCGACATCCGCCGCGTCAAGGTGCCGCTCGGCCCGGTCGTCGTGTTCGGGTCGAGTAATTTCCCACTCGCCTTCTCCGTGGCCGGCGGCGACACCGCCAGCGCCCTGGCGACCGGCAATCCGGTCGTCGTCAAGGCCCACCGCGGCCACCCCGGCACGTCGGAGCTGGTCGCCGGCGCGATCGGGCGCGCGGTCGCGAAGGCGGGCCTGCCGGGGGGCGTGTTCGGGATGCTCCACGGCGCGGGAGCGACCGTCGGCACGGCGCTGGTCGAGCATCCGCTCGCCGCCGCGGTCGGGTTCACCGGGTCGCGGGCCGGCGGCCGGGCGCTGTTCGACGCCGCGGCGCGGCGGAGCCATCCGATCCCGGTGTTCGCCGAGATGAGCAGCCTCAATCCGGTGTTCCTCCTTCCCGGTGCGCTGGCGTCGCGCGGCGAGGCGATCGCCACCGGGTTCGTCGGATCGATGACGCTCGGCGTCGGCCAGTTCTGCACCAAGCCGGGGCTGGTCGTCGGCATCGAGGGCCCCGATTACGCCCATTTCCGCGGGCTCCTCGCCAGCGCCGTCGCGGGCGCCGCGCCGGGGCGGATGCTCACCGGCGAGATCCTCGCCGCCTACCGGAAGGGGAGCGGCGACCTCGTCGGCAACGGCGGTACGGCGCTGCTGGCCACCGGTGCCGCCGGCACGCGCCCCGACGACGCGGTGGCGCTGGTGGCGACGACGACCGCCGCCGCGTTTCTCGGCGACGCGCGGCTCGGCGAGGAGGTGTTCGGCCCGGCGAGCCTCGTCGTGTCGGCGGCCACGCGCGACGAGATGCTCGCCGTCGCCCGCCACCTCGACGGCCAGCTCACCGCCACGGTCCACGGCACGCCGGCCGACCTCGAGCAGGCGGCCGACCTGCTGGCGATCCTCGCGACGAAGGCCGGCCGGCTGATCGTCAACGGCTACCCGACCGGCGTCGAGGTCGGCCACGCCATGCAGCACGGCGGCCCCTGGCCGGCGACGAGCGATCCGCGGTTCACGAGCGTGGGCGCGGCGGCACTCGAGCGCTTCATCCGCCCGGTCTGCTATCAGGACGTGCCCGACGGCCTGCTGCCGGCGGCCCTGCAAAACGCCAACCCACTGGGGATCGTCCGCCTCGTCGACGGCCAGCCGTCGCGGGCCGCGCTCGCCTGAGAGCGATTCACCGCTTCCGCCGCGTTGGCCGACGGCGGAGCGCGGCGACCAGCGCGGTCGCGCCACCGATCGCAGCCAGGGCCGCGCCGGCCGGCTCGGGAACGGCCTGGAACGAGTACTGGAGAGACACGTTGGCACCATCGCGGAGTACGGCGAAGCCGGCACCAGGCCGGATGTCGGCCAGCGACTTCCCCAGCGAATCCAGACCGACGCCGGCGAGCGTGAACACACCCGTCGACGCCGTCGCGGCCTCGGCATCGACCAGCCGCCACAGGTGGTCACTGACCCAGAAGTCGTCGGCCCACGACACGCTCGATGCCGCGTCGTCGAACGCCAGGATCAACAGGGCCCCGTCGACGACCGACAGCGATCCACCGGTGACGTCGACGGCGTCGAACGCCGTCCCGCGCCCCGCGACGGTGTTGGCCGACAGCTCCCAGCGGAGCGTGCTGCCGGCATCGTAGGTCAGGCCGCCGTTGAATTCTTGCAGACCGGGAGACGCCCCCGGGTCATGCACGCCCCCCGTGGCGATCGTTACCGGCCCTGTAAATCGGCTGCCGCTTCCCCGCAGAACTCCCCCCGCACCGACAGTGACGCTGCCCCCTATCTGGCCGTCGAGCCGGGTCGGCCCGGCCACCGCGAGGGCGCCACCGTACGCTGCCAGGCCGACAAGGGAACCACCGCGGGCCTGGATGGCGTTCAGGAGAGCCACGTCACCGCCGTCGAACGCGCCCCCCGGAGCGACGATGATCGGTGCACTGCCCAGCGCCCCGACAGCTCCCACCCGCAGCGTGCCGGCGGCGACCGTGACCGAGCCGGAAAGCGTGCTGGCGGAATTCGCGAGGAGCAGCGTGCCGGCTCCCATCTTCGTCAGCGATCCGGCGCCCCCGAGGCTGCCGGTGAGCGTGAGCGTCGCAGCGGGGTTGTTCACCGCCAGGGCTCCCCCTCCGGCCGCCATCGTGATCGCCCCACCGCGCGAGGCGGTCGCGCCGCGATACTCGAGCGTGCCCATCGTCGCCACGCCTCCGAGAGTGAGTGCCGCCGTACCGAGGTTCTGCTCGCTCGCGAGCACGAGCGTCCCCTCCTCGACGCGAACGCCACCGAAATTGCCGATCCGCGCGGCACCGTCGACGACGACCGTTCCACTCCCGGTCTTGACGATCGCAGCGCTGCCCCCGACCACACCGGCGATGCCGGTGGAGGCCGTCACGCGGCCGGCCGTCCAGTTTTGCGCCGCCGCTGCCTGGAAGTTGACCGTCAGCGTGCCGCTGCCGATCGCCCCGGCCTGGAGGTCGAGCGTACCGCCGGCCAGCGCGACGCCGCCAAAGTCCTCTGCCTCCTGGAACACCGCCTGGCCACCGGAATTGACCGTGATGATCGTCGAATTGGGCAGATCAGGATTGCCGATGTCGGCGCTGCCGAATTGAAACGTACCGCCGTCGTTGACGATGATGCTCGCCGCGTTGAGATCGCCACCGGTCCCGGCCGTGCCCGGGTCCTCGACGCGGACCTCGCCGCGGTCGATGACCAGCGAACCGGTGAAGCCGGTGTTCGAGGCGACGAGCGTCAATCGTCCGTCGCCGCTCTTCGTGACCAGCCCCGTACCCGACAGCGTGCCGGAGTACAGGAGATCGTTGCTCGAGTTGAACACGATCGTGCCGGCGCCAGAAACTGCCAACGGACCGGCAACGCCACCGATCGCGCCTCCGGTCCCCAAGCGAAGTTGACCCGCGCTCACAGTCGCTCCGCCGCCGAGATCGGCTCCGGAGAACGTCGCCAGCCCTCCGGCGACGGTCACCCGTCCGTTGACCTGCCCAGCGAGTGCGTCGAGCACGCCGCCAGCCGCCACGGTCGACGATCCGGAGACGACGCCCCCTTCGATCCGGGCGGTCCCACCGGCATTCACGGCGACCAGCCCCGCCGCCGTGCCACCCAGGGTGCGAAACAGACCGCCGCTTTCGATGCTGACCGCACCGACATTCCCCGCGGCGAGCTCGAGCGCCCCGGGGCCGGCGACCACTGCCGGCCCGGCGATGCTCCCCTGTCCAACGCCGTCACCGACCTGGAGCACACCCCCCGCGACGCTAGTCAAGCCGCTCGACGTGTTCGCCGTGGCGACTACGAGCCGGCCGGTGCCGAGCTTGGTAAGCCCGCCGATGCCGGCCAGCCCGCCGGGCCCGGTGAACGTGTAGTCACCGGCGCCATCGACCGTGACCGCGCCGGGGGAAAGGATCTCGCCAAGTGTGACGCGCCGGACGTTCGACGAGTCGTCGAACCGAACCTGGTCGCCGGCGACGAAGTTGGTCCGCGTCCCGTCACCCGAGCCGACCACCCAGTTGGGCGTTCCGCCGACGTCGATGGCACTGCCGGCGTCCCACACGCCCGACAGTTCCCCGCGCCACGTGACGACATCCACACCGGTGATCTCGAGATCGATCCGCGTCCCGGCGGTGTCGTAGACGAGCATGCCGGCGGCGCGCTGCTGGAGCGGTGCTGCCAGCGTGAAGCCCCCGGTCAACGCCGGGCCGTCGTAGTCGATGACCGTGAACCGGCCGGGCGACCAGACGCCGGTGGTCGACAGCCGCAGGCCATACGATCCCCCACCGAGCGAAACCGGCCCCGCCACCGAGACAAGCGGGCCGGTCGTGTTACCCGGAGCCGTGAGCCAGAAGGCGATCTCCGCCGCTCCCGGATCGAGCGTGAGACTGGTCGCCGACAACGGCGTGGCACCTTGACCGGCCGCCACGTTCATCGTCGTGCCATCCATCAGCCGCAGGGCGCCGACAGTCGAAGCGGGGAGCGTGAGCGTTCCCCGCCCGAGCGTCAGGCCACCCGGGAGCGTCGCTGGCTGAGTCAGGACGAGGCCCCCGGGGCCAAGCTTGGTGAGTGCCCCGGCACCGCCGACAGAGCCGGTAAACGACAGCACCGCGCCCGGGTCGGCTACCAAGAGCGCCCCGCCACCGGCGCCGGTGATGATCGCCCCACCCTGACTCGTCGATGCACCGCCATACACCGCGGTACCCGACGTCGCCGCCCCGCCGAGGCCGAGGAGGATATTCGCGCCGCCGAGGTTACCCGCGGTCGCGAACCGCACGGTTCCTTCCTCGACGGCGAGGCCGCCCGTCGAGGCCACGGACGCCAGCCCGTCGATGACGACCTCACCGCTCCCGGTCTTCACGATCGCTGTCGAGCCGCCGAGCGCGTTGGCAACGCCGGCCGAGGCAGTCAGCCGACCGGCCGTCCACTGCTGCACAGCGGTGCCGGTCGACGTGATGCCGCCGAGCTGCAGGTCCACCAGACCGCCGCGCAGATGCACTCCGCCGATCGTTTCCCCCTCCTGCCAGATGACGGTGCCTCCGGTGTTGGCCGTCACATAGCTGGCAGCAGCCCCGGTCTCGGGGAGGTCGGGGTTGCCGACGGTGTTGTTGCCGAATTGGAACGTCCCCCCCGCGTTGACGATGATCGAGGTGGCGTTGAAGTCGCCGCCGGCGCCCTGGTCGTCGATCCGCACTTCGCCGCCGTCGATGACCAGTTGGCCGGTGAACCCGGTATTCGAACCGAGCACGGTGAGGCGGCCGCCGCCCGCCTTCGTGATCGTGCCGGCGCCGGAGACGATCCCGGCGAGGTCGACCGCATCGCCATGGTCGAAGACGACTCGGCCCGGGGCGGCGATCGCGATCGGAAGGCCGTGCACCGGCCCCAGCCCGCCGCCGCCGCCGAGGAGCAGCGCGCCGTCGTTGACCGTTGCCGCCGCGGCGAGACGCCCGCCGGCGAACGACGCGGTCCCGCCGGTGACGACGAGCGGCCCGGTGACCGTGCCACCGGTCGCCACGAGCCCACCGCCAGACACGGTCACCGGTCCAGCAAGCGTCCCGGCGACCAGCTCGAGTCCTGCTGCGGCGTTGACCGCCACCGCACCGGCGACGCTTCCCGGCGTCATCCCGGAGCCGACCTGAAGCACACCGCCGGCCACCGTAGTCGGCCCGGTCGACCCGTTGGCGCTGGCCAGCGTGAGCCGGCCGGCTCCCGACTTCACCAGCGCCCCGCCGCCTCCGATCGATCCGGCACCGGCAAACAGGTAATCGCCTGCCGCATCGACCGTGATCGCTCCGGGGACGAGTGTTCCGACCAAGTCGATCGACCGGGCGCTGGCCGTGTCGTCGAACCGCAGCTGGTCGCCGGCAGTGAAGTTCGTCCTGGAGTTACTGGAAACCAGCGACCAGTTAAGGGTCCCGCCGACGTCGACGTCGCTGCCGGAATCCCACTGGTTGGTCACCGTGCCCGCCCAGCGGACGATATCGATGCCGGTGATGTCGAGGTCGATCGTCGTCGCGCTCGTGTCGTAGACCAGCGAGCCGGCCAGTCGCTGCGGCAGGGGCGCGAGGCTGAATCCCGATGTGATCGGTGCCCCGGCATAGTCGACCAGCGTGAACCGCCCGATGCCGAGTGCGCCGCTCGTGCGCACCGTGAGCAGGTGCTCCGCGCCGGCGCGATCGAGCCCGTCGGGCTGCGTGACCGCGAGCAGCGGCACGGCGGGGTTGCCGGCCGACGCCAGATCGAAGCCGAGCGTCGACCCACCGGCGCCCAGTATCAGCGTCCGCGTCGAAAACGTCGCCGGCGCCGCAGCGCTGGCGGCAACGAATGCCGCCCCGCTGGCGACGGTGATGCCGCCGGGTGTGGTCGTCGCCGTCATGGCCAGCGTACCACCCGCGACGACGATCGGTCCGGCCAGCGCCGCGGCCTGCACCACATCGACGCGGCCTGCCCCGGACTTGACGAGCCGCCCGGCTCCACCGAGAGCTCCTCCCACCGACAGCCGCCCACCGCGGTTGAATTCCACGGTCGCTCCCGCCGCGACGGCGACGGTCCCCGCGAGGCTGCCCGTCGTGCCTCCGCTGCCGATCTGGAGCGTGCCGGTATCGACACGTGTCCCACCCGCGAGCGCCGCATCGAGGTTGAGGACGACGCGGCCGCCACCGGTGACCGCCATACTGCCGCCGCCGGCGATGCTCCCTGGGCCCGACAGCGTCACCGTCCGCGCGGCATTGGCGAACACGAGCCGCTGCGGCGATACCGCATCAGTCACCGACACCGCGACGTCATTGGCACCCGCCGCCGAGTCGTCGAACGTCACCCGGTCGGTGTCGATGAAATTCGTCGCGGCTCCGGTCGACTCGAGGGCGAAATTGGCTGTGCCACCCTGGCCGATCCCCGTGCCCTTGTTCCACACGGCCGATTGGTCGCCGCGCCATTTCAGCCCATCGACGGCATAGATCGTGCGGAACTCAGGGCGCCGGTTGAGGTCGGTGTTCCCCGGGCCGCCAAACGTCCAACCGTCGGTCGTGCCCGCGGCTCGGATCATGAAACCCTTTTCAGCCGCGCCTTGCTGCCAGGCCTTGACGTCGGCAGTGACGTCGAACCGAACCTGCGTATTCTTCGGAGTCACGACCGACTGTGCCGTCGGCGTGGCGAGGTAATGCACGCCGCCGACCGGGCCCCCCTCGCCGAACCCCGTATAGGTGCTCGACGCATCCCAGTCTGCCGTCATTCGGTAGAGGCCGTAGCTACCGTTGCTCTCGTCGTTGCTCGCCTCGCCGGTCGTGACGATGAACCAGCTCTTCAGCACCTGCGCGCGCACGGGGATCTGCGTGGCACCGGACCCGATCACCGGCCCGACGTTGATCAGCGCCAGGAAGTCCGGACTTGCCGCGTCACCCGGAGGCGCATTGCCCGTGGGGCCGTCGACTGCGACGGTTGCGGCGTTCGAACGGTCGGAAACGGTGTTGGTCTGGGTGCCGTTGATCGACGGGGCCTGCATCGTCAGCACGGTCATTCCTGACTTCACAGACGCGGTGGTGGTGGGGGCCGTCGTGTACTCGACCTTCAACTGAGGCCTCGCGGAAACGCTCCCGGAGTTCGTCGCGTGGACGTTCCAGCCGTCCGTCGTGTGCGACTGGATGACGAGGCCATTGTTGGCCAGCGTCCCCGCCCCCCACCGTTCCGCGACTGCGGTGACGTCGAAAGACTGCACGGAATTGAGCGCCGGCGCACGGACGGCACCGCTGGGGAGCGTGGAATAGCCGTTGGCGTAGAGCGGCCCGAGCGTCTGGGCGGTGGCCGTCGCTGTTCCCCCGGCGAGCACGCCTGGAAAGGCCGTCTGGAGATTCGTGCCACCGCTGAACGAGGCCGTCAGCCCCGACACCGAGAAGTTGCCCGCCGACTGGGCGTTACTCACGCCGGTGGTGGTCACCTGGAGCCGAGCGTCGAGGATCGTCGCCCCCGCCGGCACTGCGGCCGCCCCGAACAGCGAGTCGAATTTGATGAAATACTGTGATTCCAGATCACCACCCGCCATGTCGATGGCGGCCGAGGTTCCGGTGCCTGCCGCCGCCGATGTCAACACTCTGTTGCTCGCGCCAGAGTAACCACCGACTCCCTGCTGGAACGTCCTCGTCGACGTCGTGACGACGAGTTGTGCGTTGGCAGGCCGCGCGACGCCGGCGACCAGAGCGGCGACAGTCATCGAGACACCACCGACCCGCGATACGATCGGGAGGGCACCGCGCCTCATGGCCTTCTGAAAACCGATCATCCCGACGACCATGAGGGAATCCTCCGGAAAACGACCATTCCTCGTACAACGCGCCACCGGCGATGCCGGCCCGCCGACCGCTCCGGGGCAAACCGCAGCGGGACCTCGACGAGCGGGTGAACACCGCGAATCGCGTTCCTTCGGCGCGCGGTGAATCGAAAGTTCACATCGTGAGCGACCCGCTTCTCGCCACGGCGGGAAGGCTCCGTTCCCGAGCGACGGTGCTCATCGGCCGCGGTGATGCGCCCCAGTGCCGCGCGGCCGGAGCTGGCGTGAATCGCTCCAGCGACCTGGGGCACTTCGATGAGCCCACGATGAGGAGTCGACCGAGGCGCTCCAGGTGGCCGTGGCCCGGCTACACTCCAGATGAGCGGAGGCCTCGAAAACCTTCACAGCGGGAGACGTTGCCGTGACCACCACTGCCACAGTGCGTCGAGACGACGGCAGCGATCCCCTCGCGCCCGTGATCGGGTTGTTCGTGGAGTACGGCGACTCGGAGTACGGGGGCGAGGCAGTGACCCAGCTCGAGCACGCCCTGCAGACGGCGACGCTGGGCGCCGCCGCTGGCGCTCCCGACAGCCTCGTGGCCGCGGCCTTGCTCCACGATCTCGGTCACCTACTCCACGGTCTTCCCGACGACGCGCCTGACCGTGGCCTCGACGACCACCACGAGCAGCTCGCGGCCCGGCGGCTGGCACGGATCTTCGGGCCCGATGTGTGCGACCCGATCCGGCTCCACGTGGCCGCCAAGCGCTACCTGACCGCCGTCGAGCCCGACTATCTCGCGCGGTTGAGCGCCCCGTCGCGGACGAGCCTGGCACTCCAGGGTGGGCCGATGAGTGCGGCCGAGGTGACGGCCTTCGAAGCGGAGCCCCACTGGCGCGAGGCAGTGCAACTACGCCGCTGGGACGACGAGGCGAAGGTCGCCGGTTTGGAGACCCCACCGTTGGCGGCGTTCACCGACGTGCTCCGCGCCTGCCTCCGTGAGCCAATGCAGCGGTAATTGATCGCGACACGCAGGAGAGCCGCCGGTCAGTTACGTCCCGGGATCCCGGGCAACTCTTCCGGGTGCGAGGTGATCGTGGGAATCTCGATCGGAGGAATCTCGTTGCTACCCTCGGCGACCGTGATCCGCAGCGGGCTGTGGACCGCGTCGTACCAGCCGAGGAGTTTGTCGGTCTGTGTCTCTTCCGCGTCCGCTGCGGGTGGCAGCCACGACAGCAGGATCTGGTAGCTGCCGACACAGGCGCCATCGCCGTCGCGGAATGTCGTGATCGAGAACGTGCCATCCTCGCGCGTCGTGGCCCGCGGGTTGGCGGGGATCGCCGGCGGTAGCGGCGCGTCGATCGGAAGCAGCCCGACGAGGATGCCGGCAGCGGGCTTGCCGGCGTAGGTGATCACGCCGCTGACCGGATGCGGGGAAAGATTCCAGCGCGGTCCGTCGGGCGGCCGGCAGCCGGCGAGGAGCGCCGCGGAGAGCAGCATGATCACCGCACGGGCCCCGCGTCGTTCGGGGATTCGGTTCACGACAGGGCCCTCATTCGACCGGCGCCTGATCACTGCCGCGATACGTGATCAGCTTGACAAACGGTCGGATGTCCATGTCGGCCGAGAGGAAGCGCACCGACCCGTCACAGAACAGGTGCATCGCCCCGCCCGCGTGGAGCGAATAGACCTCGTTGTTGTTGGTGCAGTTGGTATGGCACGGCCCGGGATTGGTGAGCCCGTCGGTGGTGTACCCGTGGGTGATGAACTCGTTGTCAGGATCGGCCCAGCCGCCGTCCGTCTGCCCGCCGTTGACCGTCTTGACCCGACCACGCCAGGCATCGGGGCGGCCGATGTCCTCGGAGATCATCAGCGTGGTCGACGTGCCGTCGACGATCTCCGTGATCTGCCGGACGGCATTGCCGTCGATCGCTCCGACCCGCGCCGCCGACGGGAGCACGTCCACGACCCCGAGCGTCTCCAGCGCCGCGTCGTAGCCGTTGTCGGGAGCATAGTCGCCGGGGGCGACGGCGATCGAAACCCCGGCCACAGTCTTGACGTTCCAGCCGTTTCCGCCGGTGCCGACGCGGGTCACACTCGGGCACAGAAACAACGGCAGGGTGGTCTCGCGCACCGGCTTGTTGTTGGCATGCGCCCAGTTGACCGAAAGATCATAGCGCCCGGCGAGATTGACCTCCTCGATGAACGGCAGCGTGAACACCGCCCAATTGTGGATCGTCCCGGGGTTTTTCATCCCGACACGGGCCCCGAGCTGCCGACGGGCGGCGTTGGGCGCCGTGCCCATGTCGACGAACGCCGGCGGCAGGAACTTCTTCGCTGACTCGAAGTTCAGCATCCCCAGCCCGATCTGCTTGAGACTGTTGGAGCAACTCGACCGCCGCGCCGCCTCGCGGGCGGCCTGCACGGCGGGAAGCAGCAGCCCGACGAGCGTGCCGATGATCGCGATGACGACGAGCAACTCGACGAGCGTGAAGGCGGATCGACGCGACGGCATGGAGGGAATCCACGGGGGTTCGGGGAGTGGGACACACGACCGCCAGGGAACCGACCGGCTCCGGCCCCGAGCCATCGTCACTCGTCGCCCGTCGGCTGACCGTCGGCGACCAAGCACAGGTTGAGCCACGGGGCCGCGGCGATCTCGTAGGCGACGAGGCGCACCGAGCCGTCGGCCATCACGAGTTGGACGCCGCCCGGATGGGGCCCGCCGAAGCGCTCCGACCAGAACGTCGGCGAGGCCGACGTGGGATGCTGCCTGTCCGGCTGCGGCACCAGACCGCCGAACCGCTGGTGATCCTGGTCCCAGCCGGAATTGTTCCAGGCTTCGTTGTCGCCGCCGGCGGAGCCCTGCGTCGTCGGGTGGAGCTGCTTCTCACCGACGACGATCGTCTTCGACAGGCCGTCGGTGACGTCGGCATACCGGCGCCCGGGCCGCGGCGGCGTGGTCAGCGCCAGCGTCGTCGAGGGGCTGGCCCACTGGCGGACGAACACCCCTTCGTCGCCGTTGCCGGCGAAGGCACGGCCGCCGTTGCCGGCGTAATCGGCCCGGGCGCTCGACGTGTAGATCATCGGCTGGCGCCGCGAGGGGCAGTAGTAGACCTTGATCGGGGTTCCGGCCACCACGGCGTTGCCCGCGGTGGTGTCGGGCTGATTGAAGAGGTTCTGTTCCTCGATGAACGGCGTGAGGTGGAACAGCCACGTCCACCCGGTCCGGATCGTCGCATTGCAGCAGGCCTGGTTGGGGCCGTCGGACCCGGCGTGGGGGAGCATCCTCCGGGAATCGTGGTAGGTCTGCAGCCCAAGGCCGATCTGCTTGAGGTTGTTGCCGCAACTCGACCGCGAGGCCGCCTCCCGGGCGGCCTGCACGGCGGGGAGGAGTAGCCCCACCAGCGTGCCGATGATCGCGATCACGACCAGCAGTTCCACGAGAGTGAACCCGTGCGGACCCGGAACCGTTCGTCGCATGGCAGCCTCCCACCGTGCCGGTGATTCGTTCACGGGGGATCGTACGGCCCGCTGATGATCCGCGTGTGAAAGCGGCGTGAGAATCGGATGAGAAAGCCGGCCGGGCTTCCGGCGCGGCTCACTCCGCAAGCGCGCCGACATGCGCGGCCGCGGCGCTGGCCAGGCCGGCGAGCGCGTAGCCCCCTTCGAGGCTCGACACGAGCCGGCCGCCGCAATGGCGCGCCGCGATCCCGCGGACGATCGCCGTCAGCTCGGCGAAGTCGTCGTCGGTGAGGCGGAAGCCGCCGAGCGGATCCCCGATCCGCGAATCGAACCCGGCCGACACGATCACCAGGTCGGGGCGGAAGGCGTCGGCGGCCGGCACGAGCGCGTCGCGGAACGCCGTCACGATCTCGTCGCGCCCCGCCCCCGCGGCAAACGGCCGGTTGATCGTGAATCCCTCCCCCGCACCGCGGCCGGTCTCGTGGGCCAGGCCGGTGCCGGGATAGAGCGGATGCTGGTGGGTGTCGAAGAACAGGACGCTCGGGTCCTCGTAGAACACGTCCTGCGTGCCGTTGCCATGGTGGACGTCCCAATCGGCGACGAGCACCCGCGCGACGCCGTGGACGGCCTGGGCGTGGCGCGCGGCGAGGGCCACGTTGGAGTACAGGCAAAACCCCATCCCGCGCGCCGGCGTCGCATGATGGCCAGGGGGGCGGACGACGGCGAAGGCATTGGCGACGCGCCCCGTGCAGACGGCATCGACCGCCGCCAGCAGGCCGCCGGCGGCGAGCGCCGCCACGTCGGCCGATGCCGGGCAGATCGCGGTGTCGCCGGTGGAGAGCGTGTCGCCGCCGCCGGCGACGTCGCGGCGCACCGTCGCCAGGTACTCGGCCGGATGGACACGGAGCAGCTCGGCATCGCCGGCGCCGCGGGGCTCGATCCGGACGAGCCGGTCGAGGAGGCCGTCGTCCCGCAGCCGCTCCTCGATCGCCGCCACCCGTTCCGGGCGCTCGGGATGCCCGGCGCCGGTGAGATGCTCGCGGTACCGCGGCGAGAGGACGATCCCGGTGGCCATCGGCTGCCTCCTCGGTGTCGGGAAGACCTTCGTCGTCCGTAGACTACCGGCTCCGTTCCTGCCGCGTCTCCCCGCGAGGCCCCCGATGCGCATCCCGACCTGGCTCCCCCTGCTGCTCGTCGCCGCAGCGTGCCCCGCCCGCGCCGGCGATTGGCCGCAGCTGCTCGGTCCGGCGCGCGACGGCCGCGCGGCCGCCGACGAGCGGCTCCCCGACACGCTCGCTGCCGCCGGGCCACGGCGGGCGTGGCAACGGAAAGCCGGGCCGGGGTACGGCGGGGTCGTGGTCGCAGGGGGCCGCGCGTTCCTGTTCCACCGCGTCGCCGATGCCGAGCGCCTCGAGGTCCTCGACGCCGCCACGGGGGCGCCGCTCTGGTCGCTCGATCATCCGACCACATTCGCCCCGCAGGTCGGGGGCAACACCGGCCCGCTCTGCACGCCGGTCGTCGCCGGCGATCGCGTGGTCACGTTCGGCGCCCAGGGGGTGCTGACCTGCGCCGACGCGGTGAGCGGCAAGCGCCTCTGGGAGGTCGACACCCACCGCACGTTCGCAGCCCAGGAAGGCTACTTCGGCGCCGGCAGCACGCCGCTGGTGATCGGCGACCGGGTCGTCGCCAACGTCGGCGGCACACGCCGCGAGGCGGGGATCGTCGCCTTCGCGCTGGCTGACGGCGCGGTCGCCTGGTCGAAGACGGCCGAGCCGGCCAGTTACGCCGCCCCGGTCGCCGCCACCGTCGCGGAAAAGCCCCACGTCGTCATCGTCACCCGCTACAAGTGCCTGCTCCTCGATCCGGTGGACGGGGCGGTCCGCTGGGAGTTTCCCTTCGGGCAGCGCGGCCCGACCGTCAATGCCGCGGTGCCCGTCATCCTCCCGGGCAACCTCCTGCTCGTCACCGCCTCGTACGGCATCGGCAGCGTCGGCGCGCGCTTCGACGGCGACGGCGTGGCGCGGATCTGGGATGGGATCGACGGCTTGGCGTCGCAGTACTGCACACCGGTGGCCGTCGGCAACCACATCTATGCCTTCGACGGCCGCGAAGACGGTCCGCCGGGAGCGCTCGTCTGCCTCGACCCGGCGACGGGGCAACGCGCCTGGTCGGTGCCCGCCATCGGCTACGGCCACGTGATCGCCGCCGGCGACAAGGTGCTCGCCGTGACCAACGGCGGCGAGTTGATGCTCGTCGCCGCCGACCCGCGCCGGCCCCGCGTGCTCGGGCGGTCCCGGGCGCTCGACGCGGCGGTGCGGGCGGCGCCGGCGCTGGCCGGCGGGCGGCTCTATCTGCGCAACGACACCGAGGTCGTGGCGCTCGATCTGGCGCCCTGAACGGCAGGCCGCGGCCGGCCCACGATGCCGCGAATCGAGTGTCGCCAGGCGCGCCCGATCGTTGCCTTCCCCGGCGCGGTCGGGTACTGTTCTTTGCGTACGCACTGCGTGCGCCGTGCGTGATTTCATTCGGGCGGCTGGAGCCGCCAGGGAGGATGCCGATGCCGTTTTTGATGGTCAACCTCGACGACCCGCACGACTGCCGGCGGGGGCTCGAGATGCTCTGGGGCCTGGCGGGTGGCCGACGCGGTCCGGGTGGCCCCGGTGGCCCGGGCGGTCCCGGTCCGATGGGGCCTCCGCGGGGCGGCAAGCGTGGAATGTGCGGCGACGGTCCGCGGCCGGGTCCCGGTGGCGGCCCGCCGCCCTGGGGTGGTCCGCGGCGTGGTCCTGGCCCGGGCGGGGATTGGATGCCTCCACCTCCCCCTCCAGCGCCGCCACCGCCCCCGGGCATGGCGGACCCGCGCGACCTGCCGCTCGGCCAGAAGCTGCGGCTCATCCGCCGGCGCGGGATGTGGACGCACCTCCTGGCGATCGCGCGGCTGAGCGAGACGCCGCGCAGCCTCACCGAGTGGGACGAGGCGATCGGCCTGCAGCCCAACAAGATGCGCTCGCTCAAGGCGATCATGGCCAAGCTCGAGAAGCGACTCGCGCTCTCACTGCTGGTGCCGGCGCCAGCGGCCGACCCCGACGCCGCGGGCAACCCGCGCTACGTGATGCCGCCGCGGGTGCGGAAGAAGATCCTCGAGCTGGCCGGCGAGGAATGAGCGCGGGCCGTCCGCGGCTGGCGGCTCATTCCCGCCAGTCGCGGAACGGCTCGTAGACCCGGATCGTGAGCAGCAACTCGCTGGCGCTGAACGCCGTTCCCACCTGGTCGGAGAGGCTGCCGAACGGCGGGATCTCGAAGGTCACGTCGGCCGGCCCGCCGTCGACGGCGAAAAACCGGTAGCCGAGGTCGAGCGTCGTCCGGTCGCCGAGCGCCCAGGTGATCCCGGTGCCCGCCTGCCAGGCAAAACCGGACAGGCCGGTCCGTCCGGCGACCACGGCCGTGATGGGCACCAGCGGATCCGACAAGGACCCGTCGAAGACCATCGTGTAGCCGCCGCCGCCGAGGCCGCCGCCGGCGTAGCACCCGAGCCGGTCGGTGATCTCGATGTCGCGCCACAGGTTGACCAGCGCCGACCAGCCGCCGACAGCACTGGCGGAGACGCTGCCGATGAGGAACGGATCGGTCCGCGTCTCGGTGATCGGGTCGCGGCCGCGCCCCTCGAATTCGACGCGCAGCCAGCCCCGCTCGCGCTCGAAGGCGACCCCCGTCGCGGCCCCCGCGGTGAGGAGCTCGTCGACGATGCTCGGCGGCTCGCCCACCTCGAGCGTGGCGAACGACGCCCCGAGGAGCCCGGCGATGTAGAACCGCCGCTCGTCGGGAAGCGCCGCATCGGCGAAGCGTTCGAGATCACGGTCGACGCCGCCGAAGTCGACCGGCGGCGCCGGCTGCGGCCGGTCGTCGAGGATTCCCGATGCCGGCAGGCAGACGCCGATGCCGGCAGCCGGCCCGGCCGCCGATCCGAACGTCGCGAACCCCGACAGGTCGAGCTCACGGGGCAGCCCGTCGGCCCGGGCCGCCAGCGCCACCAGCGCCGCCGCCACCGCGATCCACCTCATCGCCGCCTCCCTACGGGGCGAGGCGACGAGCCGCCTCAGCCTTCTTCTGTGGGAATCGGAAGGCCGTCAGCGCTGCGACCACTCCGACCCGTGCCGGCGCCACCGACGGCACGACCGTCAGGGTCGGCGCCGCCCCGGCGCGGGCGACGGCGTTCGCCGGTCGGCGTGGGCGGCCGACCACTCGGCCAGGAGAATGCCGCAGGCCACGGCGACGTTGAGGCTCTCGACGGCACCGCTGCCGGGAATCCGCAGGCAGCGGTCGACGAGGCGCTCGACTTCGGGCGACATCCCCTGCCCTTCGCTGCCGAGGACGAACAGTGTCCGCAGCGGCAGCGGCCGGGCGCGGTAGGGATCGCCGCGGTGGCTCGACGTGCCGACGATCACCCAGCCGTCGCCGCGCAGCGTCGCCAGGTCGGCGGCCGGATCGACCAGGTCGCACAGCGGCACGGCGTCGGCCGCCCCCTGGGCGACGCGCGCCGCCGCCGGCGACACGGCCGGCAGATCACCGGCCCGGCCGGTCACGGCGGCGGCGCCGAAGTGGGCGGCCGAGCGGAGGATCGAACCGAGGTTGTGGGGATTGTGGACGCCGTCCAGGTGGACGATCGGGCCGCCGCGCTGCCCGGTGGCGAGCGCCCCGCGCAGCTCGTCCACCGACAGCCGCCGGGCCGCCCGCGCGACGATCGCGATCCCCTCGTGGTGGATCGAGCCGGTGAGGCGCCCGAGATTGGCCTCCTCGACGATCTGGAACCCGCGCCGTGTCCGGGCGCACCACCCGAGCAGGTCGGCGAAATCGCCGCGCCGTCCGGCGGCGAGGTAGACGCGCACGATGTCGTCGGGGCGGCGGGCAAACAGCCCCTGGCAGGCCCGGAGGCCGTGGTACACCTCCTCGTCGGAGCGGCGGTGGCGCCCCGGCTCGCGGTCGCTGGGCCCGGGAGCGGAGCCCTTGCCACGGCGGATTCCCCCCGGCGCGGCGGGGCGGGTGGTCGTCGGCCGGCGCGGTCGGCGTGCAGGTGTCATGGGATGGCAGTCTAATGTTCGGGCCGGCGGCAGCGCCGGCTCCCCGCCCCGGACTCATCCCCCGCGCCCGAGGAGACCGATGCATCCCCCCCTTTCCCCTGGCTTGTCGTCGTCCGGTCAGCGGATCACGCGCCGGCAGCTCGCCCGCGTCGCGGGCATCGGGACCGTGGCACTGGCCGTGCCGCACGCGGGCCACGCCGCCGACGGCCCCGCCCGCGCCGCCCCGCGCACGAAGATCGGCGTCTCGACCTACTCGTTCTGGCAGTTCCGCGAGCCGCGCGTCGAGGTCGAGGCCTCGATCGACGACGCCGCCCGGATGGGGTTCGACGGCGTCGAGATCCTCGAGATGCAGCTCGGCGACGACCGCTCCAACGGTCGCCTCCAGCGGATCAAGCGCCAGGCGTTCATGGCGGGGCTCGACCTCGTCGGCCTCTCGACCCACCAGGGTTTCGTGTCCCCCGATCCCGCCGTCCGCCGCGAGAACGTCGCCAAGACGATCCGCTCGCTGGAGCTCGCCCACTCCCTGGGCATCCCCACGATCCGCGTCAACACCGGCCGCTGGGGCACGTCGAAATCATTCGACGACCTGATGGCCAACAAAGGGATCGAGCCGCGCCTCCCCGGCCACACCGACGACGAGGGGTTCGGCTGGGTGATCGACGCGTTCCGCGAGTGCGTGCCGCGTGCCGAGGCGCTCGGCGTCGTGATGGGCCTGGAAAACCACTGGGGGTTGGGGCGGACGGCGGCGGGCGTGCTCCGCGTCGTCGACGCCGTGGACTCCCCCTGGCTGCAGGTGACGCTCGACACCGGCAACTTTCTCGAGGATGCCGGGCCGCAGATGGAGGCCCTCGCCCCGCGCGCGGTGCTCGTCCAGGCCAAGACCTACTACGGCGGCGGGAAATGGTATTCGCTCGACATCGACTATCCCGGCGTCGCGGCCATGCTGCGCCGTCACGGCTACCGGGGCTGGGTGTCGCTGGAGTTCGAGGGGCTCGACCCCGCCGAGACCGCCGTCCCACGGAGCCTGGAGATGCTCCGCGCGGCATTCACCTGAGGAGATCGCCCCGATGAAGCCCCCGCGCCGATCGCTCCCCTGGCTCGTGCTCGGTCTCGCCCTGGCCGCCAGCGCCGTGCGCGGCGCTGACGACGCCGCCGTCAGCGACGAGCCGCAGCCGTCGGGCTGGCCGCTCACCGCCGCGGAGCGGGCCTACGTCCTCGAGCCCGAATACGAACGCCGGCCGGGGCGGTCGGCCGGCAAGCACCTGCCGCACCTCTGGCCGCGCGTGCCGTCGGCCGGTTTCTGGGGGGGTAGCGCCTGGCTCGAGGCGCACGAAGCGCTCGTCGCGACAGTCGAGGCCAAGCGCGGCCCGGTCGACGTGCTCCTCGTCGGCGACAGCATCACGATCCAGTGGGGCGACTCCTGGCGGAGAAACTTCCCCGACCTCGAGGCGGTCAACATCGGCATCGGCGGCGACAAGACGCAGAACGTCCTCTGGCGTCTCGACCATGGCGGCGTCGACGGCCTCGAGCCGCGCGCCATCGTGCTGATGATCGGCAACAACAACATGTTCTTCACCCCCGAGACCGGCATCGAGGCCGCCGCGGAAGGGATCGCCACCTGTGCCCGGCGCCTCCGCGAGCGGTTTCCCGCCGCGGGCCTCGTCGTGGTCAAGATCCTCCCGGCCCACGCACCGGGCGACCGCTTCCACGACGACATCCGCCGGACCAACGCCGCCCTCGACGACCTGCGGCTCGAGCGCCTGCCGCGCGTCCGGGTGCTCGACCTGACGGCCGACTTCACCAACGCCGATGGCACGATCCGCAAGGCCCTGTTCGCGCCCGACGCCATCCACCTCACGCCGGCGGGCTACGCGGCCTACGCCGCGCGGCTCCGCCCGGTGCTCACGGCCCTTCTCGACGAACCCGGCCGTTGACCCGTCGCTCACGTGCCCGTCCTGCCCGGGGGCAGTTCGGCATGCCGCCCGCCGCACGCCCGACGATCCCGGGGGGCTGTAGACTCGGGGTTTGCCATCCCCTGGAGTGCCGCATGCGCGTCGTCGTCGCCGTCGTCCTGTCCGCCGCCCTGCTGGCCGCGCCCGTGGTCGGCCATGCCCAACCCGCCGAGACGATCTACCACGGCGGCACGATCCACACGATGAACCGCGCCGCGCCGACGGCCGAGGCGATCGCCGTCGCCGGGGGCTCGATCATCGCCGTCGGCTCCCGGGCCGACGTCGAGACGCTCGCCGACGGCAACACGCGCCGCGTCGATCTCGACGGGGCCACGCTCCTCCCCGGCTTCATCGACGGCCACAGCCATTTCTGGAGCGCCCTCGAAGTCCTCACGCAGGCCAACTGCTGGTCACCGCCGGCCGGCGACTGCAAGACCGTGGCCGACGTCATCGCCAAGCTTCGCGCGCTCAAGGAACGGCGGCGGCTCGGGCCCGGCACGTTCGTCGTCGGTTTCGGCTGCGACCCCGAACTGCTCGCCGAGAAGAGGATGCCGTCGCGCGCCGAATTGGAAGCGGCGTTTCCCGACAACCCGGTGATCGTGATCCACGTCAGCGGCCACGGGGCGATGCTCGACGGCAAGGCCCTGGCCCATTTCAAAATCGGCCGCGACACCCCCGTGCCCCCCGGCGGCGTGATGCCCAAGGACCCGGCCACCGGGGAGCCGACCGGCCTCCTGTTCGAGACGGCGTTCCTGCCGGTGTTCGCCCGGATGCCGGCCCCGGCGCCGGACGACCTGCTCGCGCTGGTGCCGCAGGCGGTCGAGATCTACGCCGCCGCCGGCATCACCACCGCCCAGGAGGGGGCGACGCACGCCGACCAGCTCGCCCTGCTCCGCGAGGCCGCGCGCCGCGGGATGCTGTCGATCGACGTCGTCGCGCTGGCGTTCATCACCGACCTCGAGAAGATCTTCGGTGGCCAGCCGCCGCGGGCCGAGCGTGAGTACGCCGGCCACCTCCGCGTCGGCGGCGTGAAGGTCGTCGCCGACGGCTCGCCGCAGGCGAAGACGGCATATTTCACCACCCCGTACCTCACCGGCGGTCCGGCCGGGGAGCGCGAGTGGCGCGGCGAACCGACCTTCCCACCGGCGACGATCGTCGAGATGGTGAAGCGCGTCTACGCGGGGGACGCCCAGCTGTTCGTCCACTGCAACGGCGACGCCGCCATCGACCTGCTCCTCGACGCCCACCGGGCGGCCGCCCCCGATCCGGGCTTCGACCGGCGCACGGTGGCGGTCCACGCCCAGTTCGCCCGGCCCGACCAGCTCGAGAAATTCAAGGCGTTCGCGATCGTGCCGAGCTTCTACACCGAGCACTGCTTCTATTTCGGCGACACCCACGTCGCCAACCGCGGCGCCGAGCAGGCGTCGCGGATCAGCCCGCTCAAGTCGGCCCGGGCCCTCGGGCTGCGGTGCACCAACCACACCGACTTCAATGTCGCGCCGATCGACCAGCTGTTCACCGTCTGGACGGCGGTGAACCGGATCGCCCGCTCGGGCGCGGTCATCGGCCCCGAGGAACGCGTCACGCCCCTCGAGGCCCTCGCAGCGCTGACCATCGACGCCGCGTGGCAGTACCGCGAGGACGACCGCAAGGGCTCGCTCGAGCCGGGCAAGCTCGCCGACCTCGTGATCCTCTCGGCCGACCCCTGCGCCGTCGAGCCGCTGGCGATCCGCGAGATCACGGTGATCGAGACGATCAAGGAGGGGAAAACGGTCTGGCGGCGGGAGGGGGCGAAGTGAAATCGCTCACCGAACACCTCGTGATGGAGATCCCGGCGCGGACGGGATTCGTGAACATCACGCCGCGCGTCGCGGCGCTGGTCGCGAAGTCGGGGATCCGCGAGGGGCTGTGCCTCGTCAACGCGATGCACATCACCGCCAGCGTGTTCATCAACGACGACGAGCCGGGGCTCCACGAGGACTACGCGAAGTGGCTCGAGCGGCTCGCCCCGTTCGACGCCTCGCCGCGCACCTACGCCCACAACCGGACCGGCGAGGACAACGCCGACGCCCACATGAAGCGCCAGATCATGGGGCGCGAGGTGGTCGTCGCGATCACCGCCGGGAAACTCGACTTCGGTCCCTGGGAGCAGATCTTCTACGGCGAGTTCGACGGCCGCCGCCCGAAGCGCGTCCTGGTGAAGCTGATCGGGGAGTGAGGCACGGTGCGGGCGACCGGCCCCCGCGAACCGGGGCAAGCTGGGCCACCTGTGCCGGCAGTGACGGCCGGGGCCGGTCCACGGCGCACGGGTCTGCCGATTGGAGCGTCGGTGCTGTCCAGTACCGATCGGAGCCGCTCCATGCGCACGTCGCACCGCCCACTGCGGAAGGCCGTCACCCTGCTGACGGCTTGGGCCTGCCTCCTCCCCCCACCCCGGGCGAATGGCGGGGAATGGGCCGATTCGCTGTGGCGTGGCATGTCGCGCTCGTCGTCTCACCAGCGCGCCCGACCGCCCGCGACGCCGATCGACAGCTGCGTCGAGCGTCTCGCCGGTGAGATCGACTGGCTCGAGAAATACATCGACTCCTACGGGTCGATCGTCGCCAAGCACCCGGATGTCTGGGGCCAGAGCCGGCTGATGCGGCACCGCGTGGAATTCGAAAAGACGCTCGTCGCCCAGCTCGACAAGTTCCAGGACCTCAACAACGGCAGCCTGCGCCGCAGCGACCAGAGCTTTCTCGGGATGGCGCTAACGCTGCAGGCCGCCTCGCGCGGTCAGTCGATTCCCGGGGCGGGCCAGGGGTCGCCGACGGCATCGGCGATCAGTCTGGTGACGACCGGAACCGCCAGCGACGACACGCCGATCTTCCGCAGCGCTCCGTTTGCCAACACCGGCACCGCGCCGTTCGCCACGTTCGGCCTCGGCGAGAACAACGCCGTGTCGCTCGAGCCGAACGTCCACCTCGACCATCTCGCCGGCTACGTCAAGCACCTCCAGGAGCTGCGCCGGATCAACGAAGGCGACGACAACGGCGACTCCCCCGGCTACGCGCTCAATCTCGTGCGGATTCCCGTCTCGATCCTCCCCGGCCAGTACACGCAGCGCGGCCACGGGGCCGAGATCACCGTCACCGCCGACCTCGTCCTCGGCGACGACCTGCTCCCGATCACGTTCCGCAGCCTCGTGATCAACGACCTCGTCGACACCATCGCCCCGACGCTGACCTTCGCCGTCAACGATCCCGCCAGCCGCCACACCGCCTGGCAGACGGTCCACCGCGAGGCGATCGCGGAGCGCCTCGCGCGGACGGCACACGACCTCGAGATCGCGCGGGAGAAGCAGGCGCAGTCCGAGGCCGAGGTGGCCGCGGCGCGCGAGGATCTGGCCCAGCTTCAGGCGAGCCAGGCCGAGCAGGCAGCGATCGCCGCCAAGGCCCGCGACACGCTCGTCGACGCCGCACGGAAACAGGTCGGCGAGCTGGTCACCACCCCCGAGGGTCAGGCGGTCACGGCGGCGATCCGGCGCTACGCGACGACAGGGTTGGCAGCCCGCGCCGAGGACAGCGGCGCGGTCCGGATGGCACCCGGCACGAGCGACGCACCGCTCACCGAAGCCGACGTCACCGCCGTCACGCGGCGGCTCGTCACCGACATGCTCGTCCCGCCCGCCGACGGCCGGGTCCGCGTCGCCACCGCCGCGCCCGCCGCGCAGTCCTCGCGGGCCGCACTCGAACTGCTCGGCAAGGCGTGGAAATCGATCACCGACGCCAATCCCGACCTCGTCGAGGAGTCGCGGTCGACCGGCGACGCCGCCACGCAGGCCCAGGCCGTCGTCAAGCAGGTCGAGGCGTCGAAGGAGGCCAGCGAGTCGTCGCTCGACGCCGCCGTGGCGGCCCTCGCCGCTGCCGAAGCACGGCAGGCCGCCACCCAAGCCAGCGCTGCCAACCTCGGCGCGTCGCTCGAGCGGCTCCGCGCCCGGCTGACGGTGGTCTCGCCCGCGGTCGTGCCGTCGACGAAGTCGCGCCGCTCGCGGCTGCCGATCCCTCCCAGCCAGCTCGCCGAGGTCGGCGGACTGCGGCAGGTGTCGCTGCTGATCACCGAGACCCACGACGCCCTGCGCAGCCATCCCGCCAACCGGCCGTGCATCGACTACAACGACGTCCGCGGCCTCCTCGTCGAGGAATCGCAGGCGGCCTACGACATGCTCTCGCAGCCGCCGCTGCGCGGCGTGTGGGAATCGCTGCCGGCGTGGAACCTCGCCGAACTGGTCCGCACGCGGCGGTTCAACGAGCTCGAGCGGCGGCGCTGCGAATTCTTCTCGCTCCTCGGCGGCGAGCCCGCCGGGTCCACGGGCACCGGCGTGCCGTGCTGCAACGACACCGCCTGCCACGCCCAATGCAACTCGATCACCGGGGTTCTCGCCTGGGCGATCCTCGTCCAAAGCGCGCTGCTCGGCGAGCGGCTCGTCGAGGACATGCGCGAGGCGGCCAGCGCCCAGGGGCGCATGACTCCGCCCGGTGGAAGCTGGACGGGCCCGTTCTACGGGCCAGACCCCTCCCCCGCCGCCCGGGCCGCGTTCAACGACTACGTCCGCCTCCGCTGGCCGATCCGGATCTTCGCCCTCGACCCGGTCGTCCAGGAGCAGAACATCGAGGACCTGTATTCCAAGCAGCGCGAACTGCAGATCACGATGGCCTTGGCGACCGCCGGCGGACGGCTCAATTCCCAGGCCGCCAGCCGTTACGCGCGCCGCCTCCAGACCGACATGGCGACGATCGCCCTCAACAAGACGGCAGTCGCCTTCTCCCACGGCAGCGACACGTTCGGGTGGCGCTTCTATCCGCGCTTCCAGTCGCCGCCGACGCGCAACAACATCGCCGCCTTCGCCGACACCCTCGTGGGGAGCAATTCGGAAAAGCGCGACCTCGCCGAGCGCCGCCTCGAGCCGGGGATCCGCGAGTGCACGGCGATCATCGTCATGCCGTCGTTCGTCCCGTACGTCAACTTCGACGTCCGGACCAACTGGTTCTCGCTCACCAAGCCGAAGGACACCGAACAGAGCATGCGGCAGACGCTGCAGCTGTCGCGGAGCATCAAGGCGATGCAGTCATCCGCCGCGCGCTGCGCCGAGTGCGCCGGCGCCTACCGCGACGGCGAGGTCGCCCGGCTGATGCGGCGCGTCGAGCAGCTCGACCGCGAGCTGCCGCTGCAGTCGATGCTCACGCAGATCCCCTACGAAAACACCTCGGGGGGCTTCGAGCTGTTGACCACCGGGATCACCGACCTGGCCCCGGAGCTGGTCGGTTGGTACGGCGCACCGGGAATCAGTGCGACCGGCGAGACGACGCTGTTTCTCGTCGGCAAGGGGTTCAGCGTCCTCGACACACAGGTCATCGCCGGCGGCCAGTTGGCCGGCGTCGAGCTGATCAGCCGGCAGGTGATGCGGGTCACGATCCCCGCCGGCGTCAAACCGATCCGTCGCCCGTCGGCCGCCGACTGTGCCTGTCCGCCGCCGCCGCCGGCACCCTGCCCGCCGACCCCGACCGCGTCGCGCTCACCGCGCCGCGTGGCCACCGGCGCCGGGCCGCTCGTCCGGGTCGCGGCCATCGAGTCTCTGCCGGCGCCGGCCGGTAATCCGCTCCGTGCTGGCGCGGCCGCGGAATCGATCCTCGTGCCCGCCTGCCCGCCGGCCACGCTCGGTTTCGACGCGCCGCCGCCGACGGATGCCGCCTTCGCCTGCCCCGACGTCTATGAAGACGAGCTCGACCCCGGCTGCGGCCGCGATTGCGTCGACGGCCAGTTCGTCGACCTCCACCTCGCCACGCCGTACGGCGTCTCCGGCCATCTCCTCATCCCCTACCTGGCTCCGCCGGCGGCCCCTCCGCCGGTCACCGCCCCGCCGCCGGGACCGTGTGAGCTCTCGATCGACCCACCGGCCGCCATCGCGCTCACCACGAGCCGCACGGGCACCGGCACGTGGCGCGTCAACGAATACTTCGACGCCACGCCGGACGTGATCCGGATCCACGCTCCGGCCGGGTTCGCGGCACCGTCGTTGGCCGAGATCCGCAGCACGGTGCGCGAGAAGGAGAACGGCGCCGTGATCGCATCGTTCACGACGTCGGCGCCCCACTTCAACGCCGCTGCCGGAGCCTACGTGCTCACCGGCGGTGAGCTGAGGAACTTCGTCGGCGACACCTCGCGCCCGGCGACCGACAAGACGCTCCGCGGCGCGATCAAACCATACCTCGACTCGATCGGGGCCCGGGTCCCGGCCGACAACCCCGGCCAGATCGCCTGCGACCTGATCCTCACCTTCGAGCTGGTATCCGGGCAGCAGGTGATCCCGATCGACGGCGCGATCACCGTCGCGATCCACTACGCCGCGCAGCCCGGCGAGGACCGCTGACGGCGTCAGTTGACGACGTTGACCGGCTGTCCGGCGGCGAACGCCGCCACGTTGGCCGCCACCGTCGCGATCAGCCGGGCCCGCGCCGCGCGCGTCGCCCAGGCGAGGTGGGGCGTGATCACGCAGTTGGGCGCCGCCAGGAGCGGATGGTCGGCCGCGGGGGGTTCGACGGCGAGCACGTCGAGCCCCGCGCCGGCGATCGTGCCGTCGGCCAGTGCCGCGGCCAGCGCCGCCTCGTCGACGAGCGGCCCCCGCGCCGTGTTGAGCAGGTAGGCCGACGGCTTCATCAGCCGCAGCCTCCGGGCGTCGACCATCCGCTCGGTCGCGGGCACGAGCGGGCAGTGGAGCGAGACCACGTCGGCGCGGGCGAAGACTTCGTCGATCGCCGCAGCGTCGCCGCGTGCCCGGGCGTGGATCACCTCCATCCCGAAGGCCGCCGCGATCCGCCCCACGGCCTGGCCGATCCGCCCGAAGCCGACGATCCCGAACGTCTTCCCCGCCAGCTCGACGAGCTCGCCGTCCCAGAAGCAGAAGTCGGGGCAGGCGCTCCAGCGCCCCGTGCGGACGGCGCGGTCGTGGTGGCCGGTGCGGTTGGCAAGCTCGAGGAGCAGCGCGAACGTCGCCTGGGCGACGTTGGGAGTCGAGTATTCGGGCACGTTGACGACCGCGATCCCGCGGGCCCGCGCGGCCGCGGCGTCGACGACGTTGAACCCGGTCGCCAGCACGCCGATCAGCCGCGCGCGTGGCAGCGCGGCGATCACATCGGCCGGGAGCGGCGTCTTGTTGGTGAGCACGACATCGGCGTCGCGGGCCCGCTCCACGACCTGCTCCGGTCGGCTCCGGTCGAAGACGGTGAGCGTGCCTGTGCGCTCGAGCGCCTCCCAGGAGAGATCGCCGGGATTGGCCGTGTGGCCGTCGAGGATCACGATCCGCATCGCTCACTCCACACGTCGCGGGAGGGCCCCGACCGCCGCACGCTGCCGGCGGTGACGCGGCGCGGCCCGCCCTCCTTCCGCCGCCGCGCCGGGTGGAGGATACTGCACGCTCTGGTCCCGCGGCTGCCAGCCCTCCCCGCCACGATCGCCGTCCCATGTCCGCACCGCGCTTCCGCTGGGTGATGCTGCTCGTCGGCGCGGCGGGGCTGGCGTTTCTCGGCTGGCAGGAATGGACGCGCCGGCTCGGCGCCGGGATTCCCGATGGAATCGTCTCCGGCAACGGCCGGGTCGAGGCAGTCCAAGTCGACATCGCCACGAAGTACGCCGGCCGGATCGACACCGTCGCCGTCCGCGAAGGGGACATGGTCGAGCCGGGGCAGGTGCTGGTGCGGATGAACACGCTCGAGCTCGAGGCCGAGCGTGCCAAGGGGGAGGCGCGGATCGCCGAGATCGAGGAGGAGGTGGCCCGCGCGAAGGCCGAGATCGTCAGCCAGGAGAGCCAGCGGCTCTACGCCCGCCACCAGCTCGACCGTGCCGAGCGCCTCCTCGGATCGAAGACGATCACGCGCGACGAATACGAGGAGAAGGAGTCGCGGCTCGAGGTCGCCGACGCCGCCGTCAACGCCGCCACGGCCCACCTCCACGCCGTCGAGCAGTCGATCGCCGTGGCCCGGGCCGACGTCCGCCGTGTCCAGGCACAGATCGACGACTCGCGCCTCGTGGCCCCGGTCCGCGGCCGCGTCCTCTACCGCCTCGCCACCGACGGGGAGGTGCTCGCCGCCGGCGGCAAGGCCCTCACCCTCCTCGATCTCGGCGACGTCTCCATGGAGATCTTTCTCCCGGCGCGCGACGCGGCGCGCGTGGCGATCGGCGCCGACGCCCGGATCAGGCTCGACGTCCGCCCGGAATACGCCGCCCGGGCGCGGGTCAGCTTCGTCTCCCCCGAGGCCCAGTTCACCCCCAAGCAGGTCGAGACCGCCGCCGAGCGCGACAAGCTGATGTTCCGCGTCAAGCTCCAGGTGCCCCCCGACCTGGTGCGGGCCCATGTCGAGCGCGTGAAGACCGGGATCCGCGGCGTCGGCTACGTGAAGGTCGACGACACCGTCGCCTGGCCCGCCGACCTCGACCGCCCCTTCCCCACGGCCGACGCGCCGGCGCCGGTCGCTCCCCCGGCTCCCTGACCCATGGCGAACCGCGCGCCGGCCGGCACCGTGGCCGAGGTCGAGGGGCTTGGCCACCGCTACGGCGGCACCGTCGCCCTCGACGGCGTCACCGTGGCGATCCCGGCCGGACGGATGGTCGGCCTGATCGGCCCCGACGGTGTCGGCAAGTCGACGCTCCTCGGCCTCCTCGCCGGCGCCAAGCGGATCCAGTCAGGGCGCGTCGCCGTCCTCGGCGGCGACATGGCCGACCCGCGCCACCGCGACGCCGTCTGCCCGCGGATCGCCTTCATGCCGCAGGGGCTGGGGCGGAACCTGTCCAACGAGCTGTCGGTGTTCGAGAACGTCGACTTCTTCGCGCGGCTGTTCGCGATCCCCGCCCGCGAACGCCCGGCACGGATCGCGGCGCTGCTCGAGGCGACCGGCCTCGCCCCGTTTCCCGACCGCCCCGTCGGCAAGCTCTCCGGCGGCATGAAGCAGAAGGTCGGGCTGTGCACGGCGCTGGTCCACGACCCCGACCTGCTGATCCTCGACGAGCCCACGACCGGCGTCGATCCCCTCTCGCGCCGGCAGTTCTGGACGCTGATCGCCGACATCCGCCGCGAGCGCCCGGAGATGAGCGTGCTGGTGGCCACCGCCGACATGGAGGAGGCTTCGCGCTTCGACCTCCTCGTCGCCATCGACCGGGGGAGGATCCTCGCCGTCGGGACGCCGGCCGAGCTGATGGCGCGCACCGGCACGACCACGCTCGAGGCGACCTACGTCGCCCTCCTCCCCGAGGCCGAGCGCGGCCCCGGACGGGCGCTCGTGATCCCGCCGCGGCCGCCCTTCGACGGCCCGCCGGCGATCGTCGCCCGCCGCCTCACCAAGCGGTTCGGCGAGTTCACCGCCGTCGACGACGTCTCCTTTGAGATCGCCCGCGGGGAGATCTTCGGCTTCCTCGGCTCCAACGGCTGCGGCAAGTCGACGACGATGAAGATGCTCACCGGCCTGCTCCCCGCCAGCTCGGGCGCGGCGTTCCTGTTCGGGGCTCCCGTCGACGCCACCGGGGTCGCCGCCCGGCGCCGCGTCGGCTACATGTCGCAGGCCTTCTCGCTGTATGGCGCCCTCACCGTCCGCCAGAACCTCGTCCTCCACGCCCGGTTGTTCCACATCCCCGCCGCCCGGGCCGCGGCGCGGATCGCCGCCCTCGAAGAGCGGTTCGGGCTCGCCGCGCATCGCGACGACCGCGCCGAGATCCTCCCGCTCGGCGTCCGGCAGCGCCTCTCGCTGGCCGTCGCCGTGATCCACGAGCCGGAGATGCTGATCCTCGACGAGCCGACGTCGGGGGTCGACCCGGTGGCGCGCGACGGCTTCTGGGAGCTGCTCGTCGAGCTGTCGCGTGGGGAGGGGGTGACGATCTTCGTCTCCACCCACTTCATGAACGAGGCCCTCCGCTGCGACCGGATCTCGCTGATGCACGCCGGCCGCGTCCTCGCCTGCGACACGCCGGCGGCGCTGCTCGCCGCCGCCGGCACCGACGACTTCGAAGAGGCGTTCATCCACGCGATGGCCGACGCCGCCGAGCCGGCGGGCGCCGCGGCGCCGCCACCGGCCGCCGCCGTCCTCCACCACGGGGGGCCCGTGCGTCCCCCGCGCTTCCCCGGTCTCACGCGCCTCCTCGCCTACGCCCACCGCGAGGCGCTCGAGATCCTCCGCGATCCGGTCCGCCTCGCGTTCGCGTTCGGCGGGGCGCTGCTGCTGATGGTCGTCCTCGGCTACGGGATCACGACCGACGTCGAACACGTGCGCTACGCCGCCTTCGACCAGGACCGGAGCCCCGCCAGCCGCGACCTCGTCGCCGCCTTCGCCGGGTCGCGCTCGTTCACCGGCCGGCCCGACCTCGCCGACGCCGCCGACCTCGAGCGCCGGCTGCGGGCCAACGAGATCTCGCTGGCGTTCGAGATCCCGCCGCAGTTCGGCCGGGACCTGGCGCGCGGCGGCACCACGGAACTGTCGGTGGTCGTCGACGGTGCCAATCCCGCCCGTGCCGAGACGATCGCCGCCTACGCCACCTCGGTCGTCGCCGGCCATGCCGCCGACGCCGTCCGCCGCGGGTCGCCCCTCCCGCGCGTCGCGGCACGCCTCCCGGCGATCGAGCCGCGTTTCCTCTACAACCCCGCCTTCGAGAGCAAATACGCGATCGTGCCGAGCATCCCGGCGACGCTGCTGATGCTCCTCCCGGCGATCCTCACCGCCGTGAGCGTCGTCCGCGAGAAGGAGCTCGGCTCGATCGTCAACTTCTACGTCACCCCGACGACGCGCCTCGAGTTCCTCCTCGGCAAGCAACTGCCGACGGCGGTCATCGCCCTGGTCGCCTACATGCTCCTCGTCGTCGTCGCCGTGACGCTGTTCGGCGTCCCGCTCCGCGGCCACGGCCCGATGCTCACGCTCTGCGCCTGCCTGTACGTCCTGGCGACGACGGCGATCGGCCTGGTGATCGCCTCGTTCACGTCGAGCCAGGTGGCGGCCGTGTTCGCCACGGCGATCGTGACGATGCTCCCCACGATCCAGTTCTCCGGGCTGTTCCAGCCGGTGTCGACGCTCGTCGGCCAGGCGCGCGTCGTCGGCACGCTGTGGCCGACCACCTACTTCCTCCACGCCAGCGTCGGGGCCTTCACCAAGGGGCTCGACGCCCCGCTCCTCGCGGCCGACGCCCTCGCCCTGGCGGCGTTCGTGCCGGTGCTGCTGGCGATCGCCCGGGCCCTGCTCCCGCGGCAGGAGGTCTGAGATGGCCTCGGCAGCCACCGTCTTCTGGCTCGGCCTCAAGGAGCTGCGCGAGCTGTCGCGCGACGTGGTCCTGGTGGTGTTCGTCGCCTACGCCTTCACCCTCGCGGTCTTCAGCCAGGCCCGGGGCACGTCGTCGGAGGTCCACAACGCCTCGATCGCCTTCGTCGACGACGACCGCTCCGCGCTCTCGCGCCGGCTCGCCGCCGCCTTCCTCCCGCCGCGCTTCCAGCCCCCGCGCGAGCTGGCCGCGGCCGACATCGAGCGGGCGCTCGACGCCGGGAGGTTCATGTTCGTGGTCGTGATCCCGCCGCGCTTCGAGGCCGATCTCCGCGCCGGCCGGCGCACGGAGCTCCAGATCGACATCGACGCCACCGCGATGTTCCAGGCCAGCAGCGGGGCGTCGTTCATCGAGCGCATCCTCACCGACGAGGTGACCCGCGAGCTGCAGAGGAGCGACGAGGCGCTCGACCTCCCGCTGCGGCTCGTGGTCCGCAAGGCGTTCAATCCCAACGGCGACGTCGTCTGGTTCAACGCCATCGTGGCGCTGGTCAACCAGATCACGCTCCTCGCCGTGACGCTCACCGGCGCCGCCTTGATCCGCGAGCGCGAGCACGGCACGCTCGAGCACCTCCTGGCGATGCCGGTGACGGCCTTCGAGATCGCGCTGGCGAAGGTCTGGGCCAACGGCCTGGTGATCCTCGTCGCCGCGGCGTTCTCGGTGTCGGCGGTGGTCCGCGGGGTGCTGGCGGTGCCGACGGCCGGGTCGGTCCCGCTGTTTCTCGCCGGCGTGGCGATCTACCTGTTTTTCGCGACGGCGCTGGGGATCTTCCTCGGCACGGTGTCGCGGACGATGGCGCAGTTCGGCCTGCTCGTGATCCTCACGGTGTTCACGCTCCAGATGTTGTCCGGTGGCAACACGCCGGTGGAGAGCCAGCCTGAGTGGCTCGAGCGCCTCACCCTCGTGCTGCCCTCGCGGCACTTCGTCTCGTTCGCGCAGGCGATCCTGTTTCGCGGCGCGGGGTTCGACCTGGTGTGGCGCGAGTTCGCGGCGGTGGCGGCGATCGGCACGGCGTTTTTGCTCTACGCCGTCTCGCGCTTCCGCGCGTCGATCGCGGTCGGGCGGTAGCGCTCACCCCACCAGCAGGGCGTCGCGGAGGGCGGTGACGTCGGTGCGGGAGTAGTGCTCCTGCCAGGCGGCCTCCGACGCGAGGACCAGTGCCGTGAGGCGCTCGACCAGGCCGCGGTCGTAGAGCGGATTGGTGTTCCGCGCGGCGAGTGGCTCGGCGAGGGTCGCCGCCGCCGGGACCACCGCCGCCAGGGCCGCGCCGCCGGTCGCGATCATGTCTTCGTAGCGGATCACCGCGGCCCGCGGGAGCCACCGGGCGTACTGGCCGAACGCCCAGGCGACGATCCGCAGCTGCCGGGCAACGGCGTCGGGCTCGGCGTCGAGGGCGGCGGCGAGTTTCCGGTCGAACGCCTCCGCCATCGGCACGCGCCCCTGAGTCCAGTTGGCCTGCGTCGAGTTCATCGAGAGGAGCGTCGCCAGCGGGTTGCGCACGATCGCCCGGCAGGGGAACCTGGTCACGAGGAGCGGGAGCAGCGCCGTGAACGCGTTGGGGTGCTTGACGACGAGCGTGAAACCGGCGTCGAGCGGCTTGTCGAAGCGCACCGCCTCGAGCGACACGACAGACCGCCGCAGGCCGTCGGGGCCGCGTGCGTCGCCGTAGGGATTGTCGGGCACGGCGCCGGCGACGGCCATGCACGTGGCGGTGCCGTCGGCGAGGAGCGAACGGCGCCAGCCCGCACAGGCAGCGGCGACGGCATCGAGCCGGCCCTGGTCATCGAGCCCGACGAGCGTCGCCGGGTTCATCGGTTCGTGGAGCGCGACGGTGCCGGGGAGCTTGTTGAGCAAGTGGCAGGCGAGCGTCGTACCCGAGCGGACGATACCGGTGAGGAGGATGTCCATGGGAGCGGGTCAACAAGGCAACGAGCAACAAGGCAACGAGCAACAAGCAGCGAGCAACGAGCAACGACTCCGCGCGCCAACGCGCCCAAAACGCGGGGCTCACGAATCGCCATGACGGTCGCCAATCGAGCCCTTGGGGGTCAAGGGAGTTCCGCCAAGGCCCAGACCGAAGCCCGACGCCCGCGCCCAACTATCCCATGGCCAACCATCTCCCTCATCTCGCCGAAACGGCTGTTGGGTGTCTCCGTCATTCCAGGGACCCGCGAAGCCCCTCCGCCGTCGCCCTCGCATCGGCCCGTCGCCCCGTGCTGCGGGTCGATGCGAGGGCAAAGGCGCGAGGGGCGTCCCCCTCTGTCGAGCCCGAGCCGAGGCTCCCCTACCCCGGCGCGGCCCCGGCGCGGTACCGTCGCCAACCCACGCGAGCGACCGAGCACACGTCATGCCTCCACTCCCCGGCGATGTCCCCCCCGCCCCACTCCCAGGTTCCCCGCTCGAGTGCCTCGTCGCCGCCAACGAGCACGGGCTGTACTGCGTCCCCGCCGCCAGCCGCCACCGCCCCGCCGCCCGGCGGATCCTCGCCGGTGAGGTCTGGGAGCCCGACACGATCGGCTGGATCATCGCCCACCGCCGCGCGGGAGACATCGTCCACGCCGGCACCTACTTCGGCGACTTCCTCCCGGCCCTGGCGCGGAGCCTCGCCG
>JAGWVR010000083.1 GCA_018970785.1 Planctomycetota bacterium | reverse complement strand
GGCGAGGATTCGACGGATTCGGTTTCATCGGTCCACCCGCAGCGCCGAATCCGGTTCCAGCCTCCGTCAACCAGGCGATCCGGCGGTAGACCCTGCGCTCTTCCAGATAGTCGAACAGGGTTTTCTTTTGGAGTTCGAAACTCGTGACGGTCGCGCTGCGCGGCACAGGATTCGTCGATGCCTTGTTCACGATCGCATCGAAGCGACCGTAGTCGAACCCCAGGGCGCTCCAATTGATCACACAAGGCGGCGTTTCTTTGAGACCGTCGATCTTTTCACGTGCCCTGACGAGCGCGTAGGCGAGCGACTCGACGGAGCCGGTGAACACCGGACCGAGAATCGGTATCGTGCCCGATGCCTTACCGGCCCGTTCTGAGACGGATCGCGCATGCTCCAGGGCCCGCACAAGCGCGAGCTCGTCGACGCCCGATGTCATCAGTTCGCCGACGAGATAGACCGCCAACAACTGTCGCGACGGCGGAGCACTTTGTTCGTCCGTGTCTTCGACTTTCGCTGTCCGACGAAAAACGAGGACACCCGGTTCGTGTCGAGTTCCCACGCCAGATGACTTGGAACCTTTCCACGGGATGTGCCAGCGATCGATCACCCACTTTTCCGGCTGCGCGATGAGCGTCTTTTGCAGG
The DNA here is from genome assembly GCA_018970785.1 of Planctomycetota bacterium. Taxonomy (GTDB): domain Bacteria; phylum Planctomycetota; class Planctomycetia; order Pirellulales; family UBA1268; genus F1-20-MAGs016. Next base: position 14,077 of record JAGWVR010000083.1, on the reverse strand, counting down.
GCGTCGAGCGCGAGGTCGGTGCGGTAGCCGACGGATGATGAGTCCGGGTCGGCGATGCAAAGGATCAGGGGGGTGATCGTGACCCCTGCCGCGAACGAGTCCCGGTACCGCGAGGTCCAGGGCTCCTTGTCTGTTGGTACGTGAAGAGACTTTCCGGAAGCGGCCGGTGTGGTCGAGGCCTTGATTCGTGCGTATGGCGCAAAGCACTCGTCGAGAAGCCAGATCGGCTGATTCTTGGCGCCCACTGTCTCCGAAGCACCGTCGGATTGCGATTCCGATGCCATCACATCGGCGCCTTGCTCATCACGATCGATGACCCGGGTTCCCCCCGGTGTCGACAGACCCGTAAGGCCGAGCGGGAGCAGCAGCAACCCCGCCACCATCGCCAGGAGCGCACCGACGACCCCGCGCTGCTCGTTGTTTTGCTCGGCCATGGCGTCGGTACCCGGATGCGGTCGGGGCCCCGCCCCGCGAATCTCGATGGTTACCTCATCGAGGGGGAGAGGCAAATGCCGGCCGGAGAACGTGCCCGGCGGCGACCCCGCCCTGAACAAAGGCGTGATCGAGGCGCGAAACCGGCCACCGCGGGTTTCAACCCCCGGCCGCGAACAGGTCGAGCTCGGTCGCCAGCGCTGCCGCCGTCGGGCGCCGGTCGGGCTCGCGGTCGAGGCACCAGCGCCGCAGCGAGGCCAAGGCGGAGGGGATTGCCGGGCCGTCATCGAGCGACGGGTCGGCCACGCGGTTGCGGAGCCGCCGGAAGGCTTCGCTTGGTCGCTCCCCGGCATGACGCGAGCGGCCAGTCAGCAGCCGGTCGAGAATCAGGCCGAGGGCATGGACGTCGGTCGCCGGACCGACCGGGCCAAACGCCGGATCAACCTGCTCAGGCGCCATCCACTCCGGCGACCCGAGGACCGTTCCCGGCCGCGTGCCGTCGGACATGAGGGCGTCGTCCTCGGCGGTCGTCGGGCAGACGATGCGGCCGAGGCCGAAGTCGCCGAGCTGGACGTCGTAGCCCTCGCCCGCCACGGTCGGATCGGCCAGGCATGGTGCGCCGTCGGCGGGAGCGACGAGAAGCACGTTGGCCAGTTTGATGTCGCGGTGGACGATGTTGCAGGCATGGGCGTGGTCGGCACCGCGCGCCAGCCGGGCGACGACCCGGGCCGCCGTGGCAATCGGCAGCGGGCCGGGGTGACGTTCGAGCCATGCCGCCAGCGTGCCGCCCGGACACAACTCGGTGACGAGGTACGGCATGCCTTCCGCCTCGCCGACCTCCAGCAAGCGAACGATCGCCGGGTGGACCAGCCGCGCGCACAATCCCGCCTCGCGGCGGAACCGCCGGCGTTTCGTCTGCGAGTCGGCGGCTTCGGGGCGGAGGACCTTGAGCGCCACGCGGTGGCCGGAGAGCGTGTCGGTCGCGGCGTAGACGATCGCGAACCCGCCGCGGCCGAGCTCGTCGGTGATCGTGAACCGGCCGATCGCCTGCGGGCGGGATGCGGAAGGAAGCGTTACGGCCCTGCGCTCGGCCGCCAGGGCGCGGATCGCGAGCAACAGCCGCAGGTCATCGGCGCTGACCCGGGAGCTGGCCGCCTCGATCGTCGCCGCGTCGGCGGCCACGGTGGGGCGCCGGAAGAGGAGATCGTCGAGGTCGAGCACCGCGTCGACACCCGCCTCGTCGTCCCGAGCGGTGGGGACCGTCTCGGGATCGGGGGTGCCGTCCGGCCCGTCGGCGGGGTCGATCGGTCGGTTCATCGGTGTCCCGGAGACTCGGGCGGATCAGCGCCGCGGCCACCGTTCATGCGCTCACGCAGGATGGCGAACCCCCGGTGGAAGAGCTTGCGCGCGGCTTCGCCCGATCTCCCCATGCGGTTGCCGATCTCGACGAAGCTCAGGTTCTCCTCGAAATAGAGCGTCCACGCCGCGCGGTAGTCGTCGGGGAGGCGCTCGATCTCGGCGGCGAGCAGACGCTGCTCCTCGTGGAGCTCGGCCGACCGGTCGGGCTGCCGCGCGCTCGCCGCCGGCTCGAAACCGGGAGATGATCCGTCGTCGTCCCGGAGACGGATTTCCCGCCCGACGTCGCGCTTCTGCGTGTCGGTGAAGCGGCGACGGCTGTCACGAATCGTGTTGGCGATGATCGACTGGAGGAAGCCGTAAAACTCCCCCTCGCTGGCGCCGCGGAACTGATGGAAGTCGCGCCACGCTTCGATCATCGCATCCTGGTAGATGTCGCTGACGGCGTCCTTCGACTGGAGCGCGGGATCGATCCGCCGGGCGATGAAGCGCTCGCACTGCCGGCGCTTCCACTGGATGAGGAGGCCGAAGGCCCCGTGCGATCCCTTCCGGACCTCGGCGAGGAGCCTGGTGAATTGCTCGGGAGGCAGATCCTCCCCACCCTGTTCGGCGTCCATGGCCCCCTTCCTTTCCGTCGTCCCGCCAAGACGTCCGGTTGGATAGCGTAGCCATCCGCAGGGCCGTCCGGCAGCGAGATTTCCAGAAGGGGGGGCGGCGCGGTCAGGCGGTGCTGAAGCCGCGGGCGGCGGCGAACCGCGCGGCGGCGGCGTAGCGGTTGCGGAAGCCCCCGTCGGCAGTCCGCTCGAAATCGGAGGCGGCCGTGATCAACGCCAGCGGCCGGCTCGGGATGCCGTGCCGCGCGAGGTGCTCGCTGCGGTCGATGAGCTCCTGGGGGAGCTCGAAGAATGCCGGCAGGTCGGCGTGGTGGTCGTGGGGATCGACGATGGCGATGCCGTTGGCGTCGGGGAGCTGATACATCAGCGCCCAGCCATACATCTCGAGCGGGCGCCGCCGACGGGCCGGCCCCGTCATCGAGGTGCCGGATGGGAGGGGCCAGCAGCGCCGCGCGGCATCGCCCGGGATCACGAGCGTCGCCGCGACTCGGCAGGAAAACCCCTGGGCCTGGAACCGGGCGATCCGGCGGGCGATGCCGGTCGCGCCGCCAAAGCTGGCGGGAAGGAGGAGCGAGGTGTCGTCCACCTCGACTTCCCACGGTCCCCCGCCCGGCGATCGGACGAGCAACGCCGGCCCCACGATCAGCGGCCGGTAGAGCGGCAACCGGAGGTCGCTGGCCGATGGCGCCAGCGGTTCACTGAGCAGGCGGATCGGGAACGTTGCGGCGAAGCCTGTGAACAGCATGTCGGCCTCCCTGACGGCGTGATCCCGCGAAACCTAGCTGGCGAGGTGGACAACCTTGGTCCCGAATCTCGGATGAACGAAAAAAACGCGTGCCATGTCGCCGCGCTCACGTCGCCGCCGGTTTCTGGCTACCTTTGGGGCGAAAATCGGGCTCACAACCGGCCATGTGAGAAAACGATGAGGAAAACGACAGGCCCAGCACTACCTCGCGATAGGGTTTTTGGGGTGGTCGGGGAGGTGCGGTGATGGATTCGCTCGGGCGTCACGAGCAGTTGCTGCGGATCTGCCATCTCGTCGAGGTCCTCGGGGTGAGCCGGCGCCCGCTGTCGGTCGTCGATCTCAAGGACCGGCTCCGCGACCGCGGCGTGATCGACGACCTCTCCGACCGGACGGTGCGCCGCGATCTCACTTTTCTCCAGGGATTCGGGTACCCGCTGCGCTGCGACCGCGCGGTCGATGGGTCGGGCCGGCAACGGCAGTGCTGGAGCCTCGCCGGCGGGCCCGGCGGCGCCCGGCTCGGACCGCCGACGGCGGCCCTTCCCGAGCTCCTCGCCCTGCTCGTGGCCCGCGACTTCCTCGCCCCGCTGGCGGGCACGGTCTACTGGCGCGGGATCGCGGCGTTGCTGGCCCGCGTCGAGGCGCTGGCGACTCCGGCGCTCGTCGCCCACGCCGACGCCCTCCGCGAGGGGCTGGTCGTCCATCCGCGGCCGGTCGAGGGGCGCTACCGGCCGCGCCTGCTGGCCGCGATCAACCGGTCGATCCGCCACCGCCTCGAGCTCCAGATCAGGTACCGTGGCCAGGGCGACCGCGAGGCACAGCGCCGCGCGATCGAGCCGGAGGCGCTGGTCCTCTACGACGGCGTGCTATACGTGGCGGCCTGCCCGTCGGGGCGGAGCGCCGGCGCCGCGCCCGGGCTGCGGTTTTTCAAGCTCGACCGTGTGGAAGCGGCGCGGGTGACGAAACGGACGTTTCCCCCACGCGCGGTGAGCGTGGCCGACGAGCTCGGCGACAGCATCACGATCTACCGCTCGGCGACGATCCCGCCGCGGCGGTTCACGCTGCGCGTCGCCCCGCAGCGCGCCCGGTGGGCCTGTGAAAAGCCGTTTCACCCGCGGCAGCAGGTGACGCGGCTCGCCGACGGCAGTGTGGAACTGGTGATCGCCCGCGCGTGGGACGAGGAGCTCGTCCCGCAATTGCTCGCCCTCGAGGAGTGGGTCGAGGTGCTCGAGCCGGCCGACGTCCGCGAGCGGATCGCCGCCACGGCGGAGCGGATCGTGGCCCTCTACCGCCGTCCGCGCGGCACGGCGAACTCCCCCGCGAAGGGCTGAGCGCGTCGCCACGGCCGGCGCGACCGGCGCCCACCGCCGTGGGCCGGCCGTTCAGCAGCGCCCGGCGGCCACCGTGAGCCGGGCGAGGCGCTCCTCGATCGCCGCCGTGAGCTGCTCGCCACGGAACCGCCACGCCCAATTGCCCCACGCCCGCCCCGGCGTGTTCATCCGCGCCTCCGACCCGAGGCCGAGGACGTCCTGCAGCGGGTAGAGCGCGGCGCGGGCCCGGCTGCCCAGCGCCATCCGGATCAGGTCCCAGTGGATCTCGGAACCGTCGCTCGCCAGCCGCACCCGCGCCCGGTGACGCTCGCGCTCGACGGCGTCGGCGGGGCGGGCGGGGTTGGCGTCGGGGGGCGAGTCGTACCAGCCGCGGGCGGTGTCGTTGTCGTGGGTACCCGTGTAGACGACGCGGTCGGCCGGGTCGTCGTCGGCCGGCGGATCGTCGGGCCCGAGGGGATCGCCGAATCCGAATTGGAGGACACGCATCCCGGGGAACCCGAGCTCCTGCCGGAGCTCCTCGACGTCGGGGGTGATCAGGCCGAGGTCCTCGGCGATGATCGGCCGGTCGCCGAGGACGCGGCGCGCTACGGCGAACAGCTCCCGCCCCGGGGCCTCGACCCAGCGGCCGGTGGCGGCGGTCGGCGCCGTGGCGGGGATCTCCCAGGCCGCCGCGAACCCCCGGAAGTGGTCGACGCGGAGGGCGTCGAACCGGGAAAACGCGCCGCGCAGCCGCTCGATCCACCAGGCGAAACCGTCGGCGGCGTGCGCCTCCCAGCGGTAGAGCGGATTGCCCCACAGCTGGCCATCCTCGCAGAAGTAGTCGGGGGGCACTCCGGCGACCACCGTCGGCCGGCCGGCGGCGTCGAGATGGAACAACTCGGGATGGCACCAGACGTCGGCGGAGTCGTGGGCGACGAAGATCGGCAGGTCGCCGACGATCGCGATCGCGCGCGATCGGGCGGCGTCGCGGATCGCCTCCCAGTGCTCGTGGAAGAAGAATTGCAGCAGCCGTTCGCGTTCGATCGCGCCGGCGAGGCGCGCCGCTGCCAGCCCCAGCGCCGCGCGGTCGCGCCGGGCCAGGTCTTCCGGCCACTCGACCCATGGCCGGCCGTCGAAATGCTCCTTGAGCGCCGCGAACAGGCACCAGTCGTCGAGCCAGCCGCGCTCGCGTTCGGCGAACGCGGCCGCCGCGCGGCGCAGGCCGTCGGGCGCCGCGCGGACGAAGCGCTCCGCGGCCCGGTGGAGGATCGTCCGCCGCGCCGGGATCACGGCGCCGAAGTCGACACGGTCGTCGGGAAACCGGGGGAAGGCGTCGACGGCGTCGGCGTCGAGGAGCCCGGCATCCCGCAGCCGGTCGAACGACACGACGAGCGTGTTGCCGGCGAACGTCGACAGCGATTGGTAGGGCGAGTCCCCGTAGCCGGTGGGGCCGAGCGGCAGCACCTGCCAGAGCCGCTGCCGCATGCGCGACAGCGCGGCCAGCCAGTCGTGGGCCTCGGTCCCGAGCTCACCGATCCCGTACCGCCCCGGGAGCGACGTCGGATGGAGGAGGATCCCGGCGGTGCGCGGCCCGACCATTTCGACGCCCTCGCTCCCGCCGCCCGCGCGGGCCGGCGGCACTCGCCCACGCACGCCCGGCAGTGTAGGACATGGCGGCGGACGGCGTCAGCATGAAAGGGGCGGCGGGAGGATGGGCGAGGATTCCCCGGAAGGGTTCAGGGTCGAGCCGGTCGTCGTCCGCGTCGCCACGCGGCAGCGCCAGGCGCTGGTCTGCGTGCCGACGGCGCCACCGCCGGCGGCGGGATGGACGCTCGTCCTCGCCTACCACGGCGGCCGCAGCCATCCCGAGACGATGCGACACTTCTCGGGGCTCGATGTCCTCGCCGCCACCGGCCGCGCGCTGGTCTGCTATCCGGCGGGCACCGGCACGCGCGAGAGCATGCTCACCTGGAACGGCGGCAACTGCTGCGGCGAGGCGCGCGACGGCGATGCCGACGACGTCGGCTTCGCCCGCGAGTTGGTCGCCCTGCTCGGCCGGCGCTACCCGATCGACCGGCGCCGGATCCATGCCACCGGGATGAGCAACGGCGCGATGATGGCCTACCGGCTGGCGGCCGAGGCGGCCGACGTCGTGGCGGCGATCGCGCCGGTGGCCGGCCCGCTGGCCCTGCAATCGATCCGGCCGTCGCGGCCGGTGCCGGTCCTCCACTTCCACGGGTCGCTCGACCAGTTCACGCCGTTGGCCGGGGGCGTCGGCCGGCGGAGCGTGACGCGGACCTTCCACCGCGGGATCCACGACGGCCTGCTCGAGTGGGTGCGCGTCAACGGTCTTCCCGGGGAGCCTGCCCGCGAGCCCGTGCCGTGCGCCGACGACGGGATCACGATCGAGCGCGTCGCCTGGGGAGCGGGGAGCGACGCCGAGGTGATCCTCTATGAGATCACGGGGGGGGGCCACACCTGGCCGGGGCGCGTGCCCGACTCGTTTTATCTCGGCCCCTCGGCGCTGTCGTTCGACGCCAATCCGATCATCGCCGACTTCTTCGCACGCCACCCCCTCCCCTGACGCCGGCCGCGGCGGTGGGCGCGCCCCGGTCCGCCGCGTACAACACGGCCGAACCACGAGGGGAGGTCCTGATGCCCGGCACGACCGACGGAACGCGCGCAGCTCTGGCCCTGGCGCTCCGAGCAGGCATCCTCGCAGGTTGGATGGCAATGCTCCCGCTCGCCGCCGCGTGCGGCGACGATGCCTTTCCGGCGCCGGTCGACACGGAGAAGTCGGCTGCCCGGCCGATGGATCCCGACGAGGTCTGCCGCACCGCCCGGCTGCCGGCCGGATTCCGTCTCGAAGTGTTCGCCGCCGAGCCGGCGGTCGCCAATCCGATCGCCATCGACACCGACGCACGGGGGCGAGTCTGGGTGGCGGAAAACTATTCCTGGAGCGGCGCCAACGCCGGCGGCTGGTCCGACGAGCTCCGCGACCGGATCGTCGTCCTCGCCGACGAGGACGGCGACGGACGCCACGACCGGCGGGCCGTCTTTTGGGACCGGGGGAAGCGGCTCACGAGCGTCGCCGTCGGGCTCGGCGGGGTGTTCGTCCTCGACCTTCCCAACCTGCTGTTCATCCCCGACACCGACGGCGACCTCGTGCCCGACGGCCCGCCGGAGACGATCCTCGACGGGTTCGACGCCGATGCCGTCGGACACACGCCCGCCAACGGCCTGAAGTGGGGGCCCGACGGCTGGCTGTATGGCCGGCACGGGATCCAGGCGACGTCGCGGATCGGCCGCCCCGGCGCGGGGGACAGCCAGCGCGTGGCGATCAACACCGGCGTGTGGCGCTACCATCCCGGTTGGAAGCGGGTCGAGGGGGTGCTCCACGGGATGACCAATTCCTGGGGGTTCGACTTCGACGCCCGTGGCGAACTGTTCGTGATCAACACCGTCATCGGCCACCTCTGGCACGTCGTGCCCGGAAGCCACGTCGAGCGGATGTACGGCGTCGATCTCGATCCGCACGTCCACGACCTGATCCCCCAGGTCGCCGATCATGTCCACTGGGACACCGGCGAGAAATGGAGCGACGTCCGCGGCGGGATCAGCGACGCCACCGACGCGGCGGGCGGGGGCCATGCCCACATCGGCCTGCTCGTCTACCAGGGAGACGACTGGCCGCGCGAGTACCGCGACCGCGTCTACACGCTCAACCTCCACGGCCGGCGGATCAACGCCGACCTGCTCGCCCCGCGCGGTGCCGGGTTCACCGCGAGCCACGGTCCCGATCTGGCGTTCTTCGCCGATCCGTTCTTCCGTGGAATGGATCTCGTCGCCGGCGCCGACGGTGCGGTGCTGATCGCCGACTGGTCTGACACCGGCGAGTGCCACGACCACGACGGCGTCCACCGTTCGAGCGGCCGGATCTACCGGCTCGTCCATGGCCGGCCGGGCCCGCGCGCGATCGACGTCACGACGCTCGACGGCGCCGCCCTCCGCGCCGCGCTGCTGGCCAGCGATCAGTGGTGGAGCCGGGCCGCCGTTCGCGAGTGGCAGCGGCGGGCGCTCGCCGGGCTCCCCGTCGACGAGGATGCCGCCTGGCTCGTCGCCACGTCGGGTGCCGATCCTGATCCGCTCCACCGGCTGCGCTGCCTGTGGGCGCTGGCGGCACTCGACCGGCTTCCGGAGGCGGTGTTGGCGCGGGCGCTTCACGACGACGACCCCGCCGTCCGCGCCTGGGGCGTGCGGCTGCTCGCCGACCGCTGGACGCCCGAGGGCCCGCAGCCCGACGACGCCGCCCTCGACGTGCTCGTCCGGCTGGCGCGGACGGAACGCGACAGCCCCGTGCCGCTCCACCTCGCGAGCCTGCTTCCGCGCCTCGACGCCGGGAAGCGGTTCCGGCTCGCCACCGCCCTCGCGAGCCACGACACGTTCGCCACCGACCCGGCGCTGCCGCGGCTGGTGTGGTACGGGATCGCCGGGCTCGTGCCTCACGACACCCCTCGGGCGGTGGCGCTGGTGAAGGCCGCGAAGCTGCCGTCGCTGCGCCGGTCGGTCGCGCGGCGCCTCGCCGACGGGATCGAGTCGGACACGGAAGGCGTGACGGCGCTGCTGGCGATGGCCGCCGGGGCCGAATCGGCCGTCACCGCCGACGTCTGCCGGGGGCTCGCCGACGGCCTCCGCGGCTGGAGCCGGGCCACCGCCCCTGCGGGCTGGAGCGAGCTGGGCCCGCAGCTGGCCAGCCGCGGCGGCGAGACGGCGGCGGCAGCCGTGCGCGAGCTCGACGTCGTCTTCGGCGCCGGCCGGGGGGCCGCCGAATTACGGGCGATCGCCGCCGATGGCAACGGCGATCCCGTGGCCCGGCGGCAGGCGATCCGCGCTCTCGCCCCGACCGTGCCGACCGCGGGGGGCGATTGGCTCGTGGCCCTGCTCGGCGACCGGGCCGTGGTCGGCGAGGCGCTGGCGGCGCTGGCGCGGTCCGACGACCCCGCCGTGCCGGCCAAGGCGCTGGAGCGGCTCGGGATCCTCGCCCCCGCCGACCGCGCGGCGCTCGTCGACCTCCTCGCGGCACGGCCGGCAAGCGCCGCCCTGCTCGTCGACGCCGTCGTCGCGGGGCGGATCAAACGCGAGGAGATATCGGCGTTCCACGCCCGGCAGATCGCCGGCTTCGGCGACGGCGCGCTTTCCGCCCGGCTGGTCGACGTCTGGGGGGCCGTCCGGAGCACGCCGGCGGAGCGGCGGGCGCGGATCGACGAGCTGTCCGCGGCGCTGACCCCCGCCGTGCTGTCCTCCGCCGACCGGAGCCGCGGCCGGGCCGTGTTTGCCCGCGCCTGCGCCTCCTGCCACGTGCTGTTCGGCGCGGGGCGCCTCCTCGGCCCCGACCTCACCGGTTCCAACCGGCGCAACCTCGACTACCTCCTCGAGAACATGGTCGATCCCGGGGCGAGCGTCGCCGCCGGATTCCGCGCCGAGACGTTCCTCCTCGACGACGGCCGGGCCGTGACCGGCGTCGTCACCGCCGCCGGCGACCGCACGCTCACGGTGCGCACGGCGCAGGACGAGGTCGTCATCGACCGGACGGCGATCGCCGACCGGCGCGTGGGAAGCGAGTCGTTGATGCCCGACAACCTGCTCGGGCCATTGTCGGCCGAGGAGATCCGCGACCTGGTCGCCTACGTGGCCGGCCCCGATCAGGTGCCGCTCGCGCCGTGAACGGCAGCGCGCCCGCACGCGGCGCGGTCACCGCAGGATCGGACCCGGGATGGGCATCGTCGGTTCCACGTAGCCCGCCCCGACGACGGTGCCCCCCGGGCGTGCGTTGCCGACCGGCTCGTCGCTAACGAGCGTCGCGCCGGCGGGGAGCTCCCCATCGGCCGGCCCGCAGTCGCCCACGAGCGTGGCGCCGTCGATCGGCGGACAGGGGGGCACCTGGCCGTCGGCGACGACGGCAGCGGTGGGGGCGGTGCCGGCCGGGCCGGGCACCGCGGCCGTGGCGGGCCCCGGCATCGTGACCAACGGCGGCGTGTAACTCCCCGGCACCGTCGGTCCCGGAGGCTGCGGGTAGACGGGCGGCACCAGCGGCGGCGCGTAGGCGTAGTCCTGACGATGATGCGCGCAGCCGGTCGCGATGCCGATCACCGCCACCGCACAGCCACGGAACAGGATGGGAATCGAACGCATCACCAGGCACGCCTCCGGGGGCAGAGACGGTAGGCCTGCCCTGCGGCGAGGGTCAAGGCCGGTCGGCCGTCTCAGGCGGGGCCGACCAGGGCGATGCTGGCGGTGAACCCATGGAGGCAGTTGCGCTGGCCGATCGGCCCGATCTCCCCCTGGGCGAAGAAGCCGGCCGCGGCGATCGGCCCGAGCTTCTCCTGGACGAGCGCCGCGTCGTGGTCGGGCCGGGGAAAGAGCCGGCTGCCGCGGCCGTTGCAGGTGAAGACGAGCGCGCCGGCCGGCCGGGGCGTGGCGGCGGCGCGGTCGAGGAGGCTGCCGAGGTCGGCATGCGCGCTGGCGGCGTCGCGGACGTGGAACTGCACGGTCTGCCCGAGCCGGACGACGTCGCCGATCGCGATCGCGCCGCTGTCGGCGTCGGCCCCGACGACGTTGCGGACGAGGAAGTCTCCCTGGGCGAACGAATCCTGGTACTCGCTGGCGACGCGGCCGAGATGGAGCGCGCCGCGGACGAGCGCCCGGTCGGCGTCGTCGAGCGTGGCGTAGATCTCGCGGAGGCGCTCGAGCGCCGGCCGGCCGCCGAGCTCCAGGACGAGGTTCTCCTCGCAGCGCGTCACGACCAGCGGGCGGCCGATCGGCCGGCAGCCCTGCGAGACGACCGGGCGGATCCGCGCCCCGCCCCCGATCACCACGCCGACCGCGCCGCGGTCGAACGACTGGCCGCCGACGAGGAGGACGTTGCCCCCCGGGCGGCGCCCGGCGCTCGCCATGCCGCCGACGATCGGGGCCCGCGGCTGGTCGTCGGCGAGGCGGGCGATGAACGACTCGACGGGGAACGAGAAAGGATCGGCCACGAGCAGCACCCCGGCCCCCTCGGGCCAGGCCTGCTCGAGCACCACCGGCCAACCGACGAACGTGCCGCCGTCGGGGGTCCGCTCGTGGGCCAGCGCGAACGGGACGATCTCCGCCCCCGGCATCCGCGCCAGCCACACCGCCACCGCCGGTCCCGATTCGTGCTCCGCGCCGCCGACGAGGATCCCCTCGGCGGTGGCGCCGAGCAGCGCCTCGACCGGCAGCACCGCCGACAGCCCCTCGAGCGCCGGCCGGATCGCCTCGCCGTGGCCGGCCGAGATCAGGACGACGGCGAGGTCGGCGTGGCCGCCGATTTCGTCGAGCGCCCCGGCCGCCGCCGCGGCGAGCGCCTCGTCGAGCCGGGGGACGGTCGAGCCGACCGCGGCGAAGGCGAAGGCGGCGGTCGAGGGCGTGGCGCTCATGTCCCCGCGTCGGTCCTTTCCGGTCGGGCTGGCGGCGTCAGGTGACGATCTCGGCGAAGCTCGTGACCGTGTCGTGGTCGAGCTCGGCGTCGACCGGGCGGTTGCCGGGCCGGTCGGCCGCCGCCGTCGCCATCCCCGCGGCGCGCGCGGCGTCGAGCTCGGCGCCGACGTCGCTGACGAACAGGATCTGGCGCGGCTCGAGGCCGATGTCGGCGGCGATCCGGCGGTAGCTCTCCGGGGCGCGCTTCGGCCCGGTCGTGGTGTCGTAGTGGCCGCGGAGGAACCGGGTCAGGTCGCCCTGGGCGGTGTGGCCGAAAAACAGCTTCTGGGCCTCGACCGATCCCGACGAATAGATCCGCACGTCGAGCCCCGAGTCGGCCCACGCCGCCAGGGCCGTGGGGACGTCGTCATAGACGTGGGCCACCAGCTCCCCCGATTCGAAGCCGTGCCGCCAGACCATCCCCTGGAGCGTCTTCAGGGCGGTCGTCTTGGCGTCGCGGTCCATCAGCGCCAGGGCGGCCCGGGCCGTGGCCACCGGCCAGTCGTCGCCCGCCTCGGCGGCATCCCCCGCTTCGGCGCGGAGGTCGGCCGCGAGGCGGCGGAGATCGGCGTCGCCGCGGTGGGCGGCGAGGAACGCCCCGGCATGGGCCCGCGCGAACGGGAACAGCACGTCGACGACGAAGGCGATCGACGACGTGGTGCCTTCGACGTCGAGGAGGATGGCGCGGCCGTCGAAGACGATCACAGCCGCGTGCCTCCGCTGCCGGCGCCCTGCCCGGCGAGCTGCGCCGGGCCGAGGCACAGCGGCTGGTAGCCGCCGTGGACGCCGTCGGCGGCGTAGTGCGGCGTCCACCCCGACATGTCCTGGAACAGCCGGATCGCGCGGATCCGCCGGTCGCCGCAGAGGTCGAACCAGTGGCGCGTGTCGCGCGGCACGCTGATCAGGTCGCCGGCGTGGACCTCGATGGCGTACACCGGCCTGGCCACCGGATTGACATGGAAGATCCCGCTGCCCTGGAGGATGAAGCGGACCTCGTCCTCGGTGTGGGTGTGCTCCTTGGAGAACTTGGCGAGCAGCGCCTCGAGGTTGGGCGTCTCGGGACGGACGTCGATGACGTCGGCGGTGACGAACCCGCCGCGCCGCTTGAGGGCGTCGATCTCCGGCGCGTAGGCGGCGAGGATCGCCTCGGGAGGCGCAGCCGGATCGACGCGGTCCTCGAGCGGCCAGACGTCGTGTTCGATCCCCTCGGCGGCGAGGAAGGCGTCGAGTTCGGCGCGGTCGGTGATCCGTCGCGCGAGGGCGGGAATGGTGACGATCGCCATCGGAGTCTCCTCGGGAGTCGGAACGGGGGATCGGGTCCGGGTCACTGCTGCTGGTGCTGCGGCACGCGGGCCATGGCGGGGGCGGGGCCCGCGCCGCGGGTGCGGAACACGACCTCGAACAGGAACTCGAGGATCTCGACGTGCCGCCGCGCTTCGTCGAGGCTCGTGCCCCAGGTGTAGAGCCCGTGGCGGGCGAGGAGGAAGCCGTGGGGCCGCCGGGTCCCGGAGCGGGGCGCGAGGAGCTGCCCGAGGGCGTCGGCGAGCGGAGCCATGTCCTGGGAGTTGGGCAGGACGGGGATCTCGACGACCGTGTCGTGGGTCGTGATCCCCTCGAGCCCCTTGAGCATCTCGTAGCCGGCGATCCGCACGCTGCCGAGCGCCTCGTCGGCCCCCGACAGGAGCGTCGCCCACACCGAGTGGGTGTGGAGGATCGCGCCGACGTCGGGGAGCAGCCGGGCGATCGTGCAGTGGAGGAGCGTCTCGGCGGAGGCTTTGCGGCCGGAGCCGTCGCAGGGGCGCCCCGCCGCGTCGACGCGGACGAAGTCGTCGGGCCCGAGGGCCGACTTGTCGCGGCCGCTGACGGTGATCAGCACTTCCAGCGGCTCCCGCGACGCGACGACGCTGTAGTTGCTGCTCGTACCCAGCGACCAGCCGCGCCCGTGGAACTCGCGGCCGATGGCCCGGAGCCGGTCGCGGGCGCTGTCGAGGGGCGTCATGCCGGGGGCCTGGATCGAGGGCGGAACGACTCGTGTCCGCCAGTTGTAGGCAACCCCTGGGAGGCGTTCAACGCGCGGCGGCACGCCCGCCGCCGGATGCGGCGGGTGCCGGCCGTGGGAACCCTCG
>JAGWVR010000082.1 GCA_018970785.1 Planctomycetota bacterium | reverse complement strand
TCCCAGAGGTTCTTGGCGTCGATCTCGTCCTGGACCGTCGCCTGCTCGGCGAGCAGCTTCTCCATCTCGGCGTCGGCGATCGGCTCGCCGAGACGGGCGTTGATCTCCTCGAAGCGGCGGAGCACGGAGCGGGAGTGCTCGACGGCGGCCATCACGTTTTCGAACACGGTCTTGTCGGGGTCGAGCTTCGGTTCCTGTTCGAGATACCCGACGGTGTAGCCATCGGCGAGCCGGGCCTCGCCGTCGTAGTCGCGGTCGATCCCCGCCATGATCTTCATCAGGGTGCTCTTGCCCGCGCCATTGCGTCCGAGCAACCCGATCTTCGCGCCCGGGTAGAAGGCGAGGTTGATGTTCTTGAGGAGCTCGCGCTGCCCGAACTTCTTGGTGAGATCGGTGATCTGGAAGATGAACGCAGGACCCATCGCATGCACCCGGAGCAGGGCGGAAGGAGCACCGTCGAAGACGAAGCTCCGCCGCAGGAAACGGAACCGACTCGCGCCGCCGCGCGGGCCACGCGCCCGCCGCAACCAAGAGTCCGGTCACGGACAGCGCGGCCCCTGTGTTGTAGCCGAACCACAGCGGCCCAACGAGGGACTGCCTCGTTGCAGCCCCCCGGCGATTGGACTACGATTCCCGCGACGATCGTCCCCGTCGCGCGAGGAGCCTGGATCATGCCCGGTTACGCCCATCCCGAAGTGCTCGTGTCCACCGCGTGGGTGGCCGAACACCGCGACGATCCGCGCGTGCGGATCGTGGAATCGGACGAGGATCGCGGGCTGTACACGATGGGACACGTCCCCGGGGCGGTCGAGATCGACTGGCAGGTCGATCTCCAGGATCCCCTCCAGCGCGACTACATCGACCGCGCCGCGTTCGAACGCCTCTGCGCCGCCCGCGGGATCGCCAACGACACGACCGTGGTGCTCTACGGCGACAAGAACAACTGGTGGGCTTGTTACACGTTCTGGGTGTTCAAGCTCTACGGGCATGCCGATTGCCGGATCATGGACGGTGGCCGGAAGCGCTGGGAGCTCGATGGCCGACCCTGGTCCACCGACCGGGTGTCGCCCCCCGCCGCCCGCTACACGGCGAGCGAGCAGGACGGCTCGATCCGCGCTCTCCGCGACGAGGTCCTCCGCCACGTCAAGGCCGGCCGCCAACTGCTCGACGTCAGGTCGCCCGAGGAGTACCGCGGCGAGCGGATGCACATGCCCGATTACCCCAACGAGGGCGCGGTCCGGGGCGGCCACATTCCCGGCGCGGTCAACGTGCCGTGGGCCCGAGCCTGCAACGACGACGGCACGTTCAAGTCGGTGCGTGACCTCGAGAAGCTGTACCTTCGCGAGGTGAAGCTGAAGCGGCGGTCGCCGACGATCGCTTACTGCCGGATCGGCGAACGCTCGAGCCTCACCTGGTTCGTCCTCACGTACCTGCTCGGCTTCGCGAACGTGAAGAACTACGACGGATCCTGGCTCGAATGGGGCAACGCCGTGCGGGTGCCGATCGCCAAGGGGGAGCACCCCGGCGGTGTCGGTCAACCGGCTGCCGTCGGCGGCTCCCCCGACGGGCAATCCTGAACCGGGCCCTGCGGCCGGAACCATGATGGCAGACGAAGCCGCGGTGACGGGCGGGACGGCGGGCGACAGCGTGGCCGAGCGTCTGGCGCGGATCGCGGACGAGTTCGCCGATCTCGACTCCCGTGACAAGCTCGAGTTGCTCGTCGAGTATGCCGCGTCGCTGCCGCCGCTCCCCGCGGCGTACGCCGCCCGGCGTGGCGACTCGCGCGTCCACGAGTGCCAGACGCCGGTGTTCCTCTGGCCCGAGGTGATCGACGGCCGGGCGGGGCTCGTCGCCGAGGTGGCCCCGGAGGCGCCGACCGTCAAGGGATTCGTCGCCGTGCTGGCAGAGGCCGTCGCCGGACGGCCTGCCGCCGAGGCCGCCGCCCTCGACGATACGTTCATCGACCGGACCGGCCTCACCGACGTGCTCGGGATTCTCCGCAGCCGGGGACTCCGCGCGATCCTCGCCCGGGTCCGGAAAAGCCTGCTGGCGGCAGGCGCGGGGTGAACGGGCGCCGGCATGCGGCGACGAGCCCGGTGGCCCGAGGCTGCCGACTCAGGCGACCTGCTCGAGGATCGGCAGCTGCGGCAGCGACGCACCGGAGGGCCGGGCGGCTGGTTGGGGATCCACCGAGGTCGGCCCCTGATCGGCCGGCGGACCGAAGAGCACCAGCCGCGCCGTCGCCAGCAAGCCGCCGAGTGAACCGAACGTCGCCTCGACGGCGGCCGGTTCGTAGCCGCAGTGGACCATGCAATTGCCGCACTTCGGATTGCCGCTGGCCCGGCCGTAGGCGTCCCAGTCGGTCTCTTCCATCAATTGCCGGAACGTCGTCGCGTACCCCTCCTCGAGCAGGTAGCAGGGGCGCTGCCAGCCGAACAGGTTGTAGGTCGGCGTCCCCCACGGCCGGCACTCGAGATCCCATGCCCCCTTGAGAAACTCGAGGAACACGGGCGACTGGTTGAACCGCCAGCGACGGGGCGCGGCTTCGAGAATCCGCCGGAACAGCGCTTCGCTGCGGCGCCGGGGGAGGAAATGGTCTTGGTCCGGCGCTTTGGCGTAGGGATAGCCCGGCGAGATCATCATTCCCTCGACGCCGAGGGCCATTACCTCGTCGAAAAACCGCCGGTAGCGCACCGGATCGGCGTCGGTGAACAGCGTCGAGTTGGTGGTCACCCGGAAACCGGCCCTCCGCGCCGCCTTGATGGCCGCCACGGCGACGTCGTACACGCCCTCCCGGCAGACAGCGTGGTCGTGTTCCTCGCGCGGTCCGTCGAGGTGGACGGAAAAGGCGAGGTAGGGCGAGGGCCGGAAGCGCGGCAGCATCTCCTCGAGCTTCAGCGCGTTGGTACACAGATACAGGTACTTCCGCCGGGCGACGATGCCCTCGACGATCCGCTCGATGTCGGGGTGGAGCAGCGGCTCGCCCCCCGGGATCGACACGACCGGTGCCCCGCACTCGTCGACCGCCGCGAGGCACTGCTCGACCGACAGGTGGCGGCGGAGCACGGCCGCGGGATGCTGGATCTTGCCGCACCCTCCGCAGGCGAGATTGCAGCGGAACAACGGCTCGAGCATCAGCACGAGCGGATAGCGGGCATTGCCGCGGAGCCGCTGCCGCAGCACGTGCCCGACGACGGCGACCATCTGTCCGACAGGCACGCTCATGCACGCGACTCCTCGGGCACCGGCACCGGACCACGCGCGGCGGACGCTGCCGCACTGCACCGCGCCAGGGCCAGCAGCGGAAAATAGACGGGGTAGTAGTGGTAGCGCAGGTAGAAGACCTTCGGGAAGCCGGTGCCGGTGAACTCACGCTGCTCCCAGGCACCGTCCGCCCCCTGGCGCTCGAGCAGCCACTGCACGCCGCGACGGACGGCACGCGACTCGGCCCGTCCGGCCGCGACCAGCCCAGCCACCGCCCAGGCGGTCTGCGACGCCGTCGTCGGACCGATGCCGGCGAGGGACGGATCGGCGTAGCTCTCGGGCGACTCCCCCCAGCCGCCGTCGGCCTGCTGGCAGCCCGCCAGCCAGTCCGCACCGCGGGCGATCAGCGGATCGGTCCCCGCGACACCGACTGCCCTCAACCCCTCGAGCGCTTGCCAGGTGCCGTAGACGTAGTTCACGCCCCACCGGCCGAACCACGCCCCGGTCGACTCCTGGGTGCGACGGAGGTACGCGACCGCCCGATCGACCGCCGGATGACCGATACGGAGCCCGGTCTTGCCGAACGCCTCGAGGACCCGGCCGGCGAGGTCCGGGGTGCTCGGGTCGATCATCGCGTTGTGATCGGCGAACGGCACCTCGCACAACAGTGCCAGATCGTTGTCGCGGTCGAACGCGCCCCAGCCGCCGTCGGAGTTCTGCATCACGGCCAGCCACCGGCAGGCGCGGCCGAGCGCCGCGGTCACGCGGTCGAGCCGGCCCCGGGTGGCGGGATCGCCCGTCGCGCGGCGCCGGGCGGCGTCACGCCACGTGACCAGCGAGATCACGACCATCGCCGTGTCGTCGACGTCGGGATAAAAGCGGTTGGCGTACTGGAAACACCAGCCCGAGGCCTCGATCCCCTCGGCGCCGGGTACCGCCCCGACCCAGTCCCCCTTGATGCGGACCTCCGCATCGAGCAACCAGTCGACGCCCCGGTCGACATCCGCGCCGTCGGCGGCCCCGCGCGCCGCCTCGACCAGCGCGATGACGGTGATCGCGGTGTCCCAGACCGGCGAGCGGCAGGGCTCGAGCCGCGTCGTCCCGTCGGGCTCGCGCTCGACGAGGCGGGCGAGCTGCCTCCAGCACTCCTCCACTTCCGGCGCGTCCTCGCGGCATCCCATGGCGCGGAGGGCGACGAGGCTCCAGACGATCGGCGGAAAGATCGCGCCGAGGCCGTCGCTGCCGGCGAAACGATCGAGCATCCAGCGCCGGCAGGCCTGCACCGCCCGGGGACGGAGCGGCACGATCCCGAACCGCTCACAGGCCTTGATGACCTGATCGACGCCGCGGAAAAACCGGGCCCATGGCCCCGACTTGACCGCGGCTCCGCGTGGCGAGGTGCCGGTGAACAGTTCGCCGATCCCACGCTCCGGCGGCACGGCGCGCACCGGTTTGAACGCCCACATCAGCGACAGCGGCACGATCATCGTGCGCGACCACGCCGATACCCGGCGGAGGTTGACCGGAAACCAGTCGGGGAGCAGCACCATCTCGGGGGGCACCGCCGGGCAGGCTGCGTAGGGGATCTGGCCGAGCAGGGCGAGGTAGAAGCGGGTGAAGCTGTTGACCGCCCATGGGCCCCCCGCCCGGTCGATCGCCCGACGGGCGCGGCGCAGCGGCTCCGACGCCGGATCGTGCCCGGTGAGCTTGAGGGCGAAATAGGCCTTCACACTCGCGCTGACGTCGACCGGACCACCGGGATGGATCGACCACCCGCCCTGCGGGAGCTGTTCGGCGAGGATCCTCCGGGCGGCCCCCGGGACCTCGGCACCGTCGAGGCGACCCGCCCACGCGAGGATCAGCAGGTACTCGCTCTCGAGGATCGTGTCCCCTTCCAGCGGGCCGCGCCAGTGACCGTCGGCCGCCTGCCGCTGACGGAGCCAGTCGGCGGAGAGCCGCATCGCCTGGGGGAGGGAGCGACCGGCCTCGCGGGGCACGGTCGCCCGCTCGCGGTCGATGCCAGCGCCGATCGACCGCAAGGCGTCGGCCGGATGCGTGACGACCGCCACCCGGGGAAAGGACCGGCCGCCGACCGGTCCATCGATCGCGCGGTCGAGCGTCGTCGATCCGACGAGCGGCTCCACGATCGCATCCACCGCTCCGTCGGCGGGTCCGGCGATCAGTCTGGCGTGCCTCATGAACGCATCCCTGCAGCGAAACGTCCCGGCGCCCCCGGCGATCCATCGCCGAGCGACTTCCAAACCTCCGGCCGGAGAATAGAGAACGACGGGAATGCGGACAAGGTCGGCCGGCACCCGCGGATCGGCAGTCGGGGCGACCCAGGGAGACGACCGCTCACCGTGCTCGATGGCCGTCAGACGGCGTGGTCTGGGGGGGCTGTACGGCCGGATCCGCGACTTCCGGCACCCCCAGCCGCAGCGTCACACGGGTGCCCCCGCCGGGTGCCGTGCCGAGCGACAGTTCACCGGCGCACGCCGCCATGAAACGACCGGCCTTCGTCAGCCCGAAGCCGATCCCGCGCCCGGCCTCGCGACCGCTGTAAAACGGATCGAGCGCCGCCCGGCGGGTTTCGGCATCCATTCCCGGCCCCTCGTCGTCGACGGTGACCGCCACCTCCCGGCCGCGTCGGGCGGGTTCCCGGTCGATACCGATCACTACGCGACCGCCACCGGGCATGGCGTCGATGGCATTGACGAGCACGGCGCGGAGCGACTCCTCGACGAGCGTCCGGTCGGCCCATGCCACCACGCCGGCGGCGGGCTGCGCGACGATCGTCACGCCGCGCTCCGCCCCCCGGGCCGCGACCGCGGCGACCGCCGCGGCGACGATCGCGGCGACGTCGCACGCGGTGAAACGCGGCTGGGGAGGCCGGCCGAAGAGCATCAACGCGCCGATCATGTCCCGGGCCCGGAAGGCCTGGTCGACGATCGTCGCCAGCCGGCGACGGCGACGCGGATCGGTCTCATCGACGAGCAACGCTTGGCCACGGGCGGCGATGTTGGCCAACGGGTTGTTGATCTCGTGGCCAGCCCCGTAGGCGAGCGCTCGGAGCCCCTCGAGCCGCGCCGCCTCCACCGCGGCCGTGACGCCGTCGGCGACGCGGGCATGCCGTCCCGCCAGGTCGAGCGCCCGGCCGAGGACGACCCCTTCGATCGACAGGGCGTCGGCGCGCGGGGCGGCGGGCAACGCGGCCAGCCCGCCGGCGGAGATCCGGGTGCGGAGCTGTCGCCCCCACTCGCGAACGTTCTCGGTGCCGCCGCCCCGCGCACGCAGCGCGGTTGCGAACGTCTCCCAGGCGATTCGTTCGGGCGACCACTCGGTGCCCCGCGGAAGCGTCGCCGCGGGGCCGCCGACGGCGACAAGATCGCGGCCCAACGCCTGCAGCAACCCGGCCCCCCGCTGATCCGTATCGCCGAGCCAGACCGCCAGCGCCGGATCGTCGATCGCCACCGCGTTCATGGTGGCACCGGAGTCCCCGCCGCTCCCGGCCACAGCGAGCACGTCTGCGGCGAGCGTTAGGCAGGCTGCCGGCGTAAGGGGAAGTGCGATCGGTTCGGCGGCGACGCCGCGGACAACGATGGCCACGCCGCTAGCGTGCCCTGCACGACCGGCGCCAAGGGAACCGCACACGTCAGCCTCGGACACGGTCACGGGCGACGCCCCATCCGCCGACCGCGCGCCGGACACGGGGTCCGGCGCGCGGCGCGGCGGCAGTGGCGACCCCGTCGCGCGGCAGGCCGCGCGACGGATCGCGGGATCAGGAACCGGTCGCGACCGACTCGATGTCGAGCAGCCCACAGATCCGGTCGACGAGCACCTCGGCCTCGAACGGCTTCTGGAGGAACTCGTTGGCACCGGCGGCCTTCAACTCCTCGACCTTGTCGGGCTCGCCCATGCCCGAGATGCAGATGATCCGCACCTCGTCCATCGTCGAATCGCTGCGCACCCGCTGGCAGACTTCCTTGCCATTGATGTCGGGCAGCATGACGTCGAGGACGATCAGGTCGGGCCTGTAATCCTTGACCATCATCCCGGCATCGAAGCCGTTGTTGACGCTCCGCGTCTCGAAGCGGCCGTCGCGCTCGAGGACGTCGGTGATCAGCTCGACGAGATCCTGGTCGTCGTCGACGACGAGGATCTTCCGGCGCCCACTCTCGAGGGCGTCGGTGGGGATGCCGTTGTCCCGCATGAACAGGAACAACTGGTCACGCGGAATTCTCCGGAACCGGCTCCCGGGGACGCGGAACCCCTTGAGCTGCCCGGAGTCGAAGCAGCGAATGATCGTCTGCTGGCTCACCTTGCAGATCTTGGCCGCCTCACCGGTCGTGTAGACAGTCTTTTGCATGTGCTCAACCACCCTCTCCCTAGCCGTGGTCCAGCTAGTCAAAACGGCGACCGGTTCCCTCCCCATCCGCGGGGCGGCTCCCGACGCCTAGGCCTCCGTGCAGCGATTGCCTCCCTGAACCATCCCTCCTCGCCGAGCCATCGTCTTTCCGCCGGTCCCGGACCGCTCCTTGCCGACGCCGCGACGGGCTCCTCGGTCATCACACCGCTCGCTGTGCCGAATTCCGCCCACTCCAGCGGACCGACGGGGCGAATCCTTCGCACAGACTCCTCGGGGCGCCCCGGAACCGGCTCCCGCGCCTCTGGCCCGGGGCGTCACACCGGCTTCGGTGAAAGCTCCATCCTTCACGCGGAACCCGGCTTTCCGAAACTACCCTCGTCCCAACTCTACAGAGAGCTTGCGCAGTGAGTCAATATCGCCACAGTCAGCGCAAACGGCTTCCACCAAACACCTTGGGCAATGTGCCCCGTCTTCGCTCGACCGCCAGTCGCTGCCGTCGGCGGACACCACCCGTGGCGCGCCATCAGGCAACACCACCGGTCAGCCGACCGCAGGCACCACCGTCTCGAGGAGTTGGACGGCGGGGGCGGCGCTCCCCGACAGCGCGATCTCGGCGACCCGTCCATAGAGCACGGGCGGAGGCGTCTCGGGGAGACCGACCAGCGCCGCCAACCGCGCACCGGCGTGGAGCTCGAGCAGCGCGACGGCGCGCACGTCGCGGAGCAGGCCGGCCTCGATGAGGACACGCCCCAGCGGTTCGGTGGCGGCGCGGATCCGCCGCGCGGTGTCCGGATCGACCTGCGCCAGATCGATGCGGACGATGCCGTGCTGGACGACCCGTCCGCCCCGATCGACGAGGAGGATTTCGCGCGCGTACCAGTCGTCGACACCGGGGCGCTCGGCGATCCGGGCCACGACGCGCAGCTCGAGCGGCCGGCCGTGGAATCGTTCCATCACCACGGTCATGTGGCTGGCGTGGTCGAGCAGCTCGCGCGCCGGCGACGGGACGACGGCCGCGTCCACGGCGACGAACGTCGCGAACGCTTCCACCGGCCGGCAGACGAGGGCGACGAGCCGTTCGGCACGGGCCACGGCGTCGTCGGCACGAACCACGCCTCCATCGACGGGACCGGCGGTGCGATCGGTAGCGGCTGGCACTTGGCAGACCCCGTGCAGGCGGAGCGACCTGCGTACGCTCCGTGGCGGAGAGTCTACGGTCGCGCCAGCCGGCGGTGAACCGTGGATGATCGCCGGCGCACCGGGGCCAGGCACCGTTCGGAGCCGGCGTGTGGGCTCAGCCGGGCACCGCGCCGTCGGGTACGGCCAGATCGAGGAGGAACTCGAGCACGTCCCGGAGCCGCGGCAGCGTGCAGGTGGCGGCCGCGGCCAATGCCGCCGAACGCTCGGCGGCGACGATCGCCGCCGCGCTGTCGAAAACCCCCGCCGCGGCGAACCGCTCACGGGCATCGGCGAGCGCGGCACCACGTTCGTGGGCCTCGCCGCCCCGCGCCCGTGCGAACAGCCCGCTGACCGTGTCGCTGCCGAGGCGTTCGATCGCCAGTGCCCAGAGGACGGTCGGCCGGCCGCCGAGGAGGTCGCCGGCAGCGTCGCGGGCGTTGACCACGTCCCCTTGCCAATCCTTGAGGTCGTTGAGCACCTGGAACCCGGTGCCGACGTGCAGCGAGTAGCCACGGAGGTCGCCCACCGCGGCGGGATCAGGGCCCGCCAAACGCACCCCCATCGCCAGCGCCGCCTCGAACGCCGGCGACGTCTTGAGACCGTACAGTTCCAGGGCCTCGGCAGGCAGGAGGCCCTTGCCGGGCGTCTCGCGCCACCACAGCTCGCCCCCTTGGCCGCGTGCCAAGCGCACGTGGGCATCGGCCAGCAGGCGGACGAGGTCGCGGTGGACGTCGGGGGTCAGGCCGGGGAGCGCCGCCACGATCCGGTAGCCGACGCCGAGCAGCCAGTCGCCGGCGTTGATCGCCAGCGGGATGCCGCGCTCGACATGGAGCGTCGGCCGACCGTAACGCATCGCGTCGTCGTCCTCGATGTCGTCGTGGACGAGCGATGCCTTGTGGAAGATCTCGATCGCCACCGCAGCCGCATGGACGGCCGACCGATCGAGATCGCCGACCGGTTCACCGCGCTGCCGGCGGTCGCCGATCACCGCATCGAACGCCGCCAGCGTGATGAATGGCCGGAGGAACTTCCCCCCGCGGGAGAGGAAATCGCTCGCCATTCCCGCGGTGGCATCGACCGCGGCGACGTCGGCCCGCTCACCGCCGGAGGCTGGCGGGACGGCGGTTCCCAGACCGGTGCCAAGGCCGAGCTGTTCGTCGATCCGCGCCAGACCCTGCGCGGTGAACAGGCCGGCCGCCTCGCGGAGAACCGGGAGGTAATCCCCCATCGGCGCCACCGCACCACCGCCGACCCCGAGGAGGCCGAGGATCCATGCCGGATCGAGCGCCGCTGCGGCGGCGACTTCCCCGCAGCCCAGGCCGCGGGCGGCCGCTGCCGACGCTGCATCGGCGTCGAACGGCACCGCAGCGATCGGCAGGGCAAAGGCGGGGAGCATCGCGAACGCCTTCTCGAGGTGGGACAACTTCGCGACGCCGAGGATCCCGTCGGTCTGACCGGTGAGCAGCGCGCCGATGCCCCCGAGCGCCGCCGACGTGGGCTTGACCGCCCACCCACTCTCCCGGGCAGCCGCGGCCACGGTGCCGAGCGTGCAGTCAGGGCCGCAGACATGCAGCCCTGCGGAAGCGCCGGTGCCGCGGTGGGTGGCGACCGGGCAGTCGGGGAGGAGGAGAAGGCGACGGCCGGCGGGCAACGAGGCGAGCCGCTGCCGCCAGTACTCCGACACGATCGTGACCATCGTCCAGCCGACCGTTTCCCGGCCGGCACCAGCCCGGTCGACGAGAGCCTCCGCGTGCCGTCGGAGGGAGGCCGCCGACTTGCCTCCGGCCGGGATGCCCTGGCTGCGCCACGGGGCGACGAGATCGGCGGCCATCGCGCGGATCCGGTCGCGAAGAGCCTGCCGCGACGGGCAGGCCAGAGGGGCCGTCGCGGTTCCGGACGATCCGCCCCCCCCGTTCGGCGCGGCAGGGGTGCGGTTGGTAGTGCTCGGGGATCCTGGCACTCTTCGCTCCTCGTGGTCGCCCGCTGGCACCGCGGCTTGCGGCGACGCGACCGACCGTTGGTGATGCCACAAGGGCTCGCGTACCGGGCCGGCGATCGTTTCGCCCGCCCCCGTTGGGCTCCGCCCACACCCAGTGAAACCGCAGCCCGGACCCGGCCATAACCCTGCCGGCCCCACCCCTCGGTACGGGGATCGTCACGAGGCTGCCGCCAGCGATTCACCCTCGAAAAAGCGATGGAGCAGGGCATCTACCATGAGCAATCCGCGACGCGACAGGACCGGTCGCGGCCGAAGCTGGTCGAGGTAGCCCTCCGCCTCGAGCCCCGCCCAGACCGGCGCCCAGGCGGCGAGGGGATCGACGCCGTACTTCCGCCCGAGGCGATCCACATCGAGGGTACCCCGCTTGAGACCGAGGACGGTCTCGCGGAGGAGGAGCTCGCGGGGCGTCGGCCGCAGCCCACGGGCGACGGGAAGGCGGCCGGCGTCGATCGCCCCGAGGTAGTCGTCCCAGTGCGGCGCGTTCTGGTAGTGGAGCCCGGACAGGTGACCGAAGCTGGCGACGCCGAGGGCGACCAGATCGCTCCCCTCCCAGAGCATGTCGCGGTAGCGGAACTGGACCCGCGCCGGATCACGGACGAGCGTGTAGGCACTGGAGATCGAGTACCCGCTTTCCAGGGCCCGGTCGAACGCCCAGTCGACCCAGGCGCGCTTCGTCGGCCAGTCGGCGACCGGCACCGCGCCGCCACTGGCCTTCGCGTCGTGGACGAAGACCGTGTTGAGCGGCAACTCCAGCTGGTAGATCGTGATGCTGTCGGCACCGAGCGCGAGCGTCCGCTCGACCGTCGTCCGCCAGCTGTCGAACGTCTCGCCGAGCATCCCCGCGATCAGGTCGACGTTGGTGGACGGGAACCCGGCGGCGCGGATCCACTCCCAGGCGCGGAGGATCTCGGCGGACAGGTGGGCGCGCCCGTTGGCCTCGAGGATCGCGTCGTCGAAGTTCTCGACGCCGAGCGAGATCCGCGTCATCCCCAGGTCGCGCAGCGCCCGCACCTTCGGCTCCGAGAGCGTCCCCGGCTCGCACTCGAACGTCACTTCCTCCGCGGCGTCCCACCCGAGGCTGCCTCGGAGCCCGGTGACGAGCCGGTCGAGTTGCCGGGCCGACAGGAACGACGGCGTGCCACCGCCGAAGTAGACGTAGCGCACCGTGCGCCCGGCCACGGCGGGCCGGGCGGCGACGAGCGCCGCCTCGGCGGCGAGGGCCTGCGAGTAGCGCTCGACATCGGCGGCCGAGGTGTCGGTGTAGACGCGGAAGTAGCAGAACTTGCAGCGCTTGCGGCAGAAGGGCACGTGGAGGTAGAGCCCCAGTGCCGCGTCGGTGGGGGGCGCCGCGAAGGCCGCGAGCACCTCGGGCACGGCACCGGCATGCCAGCGGGAGAACGGCGGATAGTTGGCGACGAAGTAGCCGCCCGGTTCGGTGGTTTCGGCCATCCGC
This sequence comes from Planctomycetota bacterium, assembly GCA_018970785.1. Taxonomy (GTDB): domain Bacteria; phylum Planctomycetota; class Planctomycetia; order Pirellulales; family UBA1268; genus F1-20-MAGs016. The sequence continues at coordinate 2,609 of JAGWVR010000082.1, read as the reverse complement.
ACAAGCCCACGCTGGTCAGCGGCCCGCCCGCCGCGGACCGGTCATTTCCGTCCGCGCGCCGCCAGCAGGTCGTCGAAGTCCCGGAGATGGTAGTCGATCCCGGCACCGTCGAGCACGCGGCACAGCCCGCGGAGCGCGATTCCCATCCCGTCGGGTCCGCTGGTGCCGCCGAACTGCCCACCGCCACGGACGTGCGGCTCGAGGTCGAGGAACACCCCCGGGATCCCGCGGTGCTCGAGCCGGCGTGTCAGGGCCGGCAGCATCGACTTCAGGTCGGCGAGGATCCGCTCGTGCCCGCCGGCGCCACGGTCGGCGGGGACGAAGTGCGCCAGCGCGTCTTCGTCGACGTGGCCGTCGCGGGCCTTGGCGGTCGGCTTGCGGTAGTCCTTGACGTGGACCCAGCCGAGGCCGGGCTTCATCGCCTCCCACTGCCGGTAGACCTCCGCCGCGGTCATCCCCTGGACGACGAGATTCGCGGCGTCGAACACCAGCACCAGCGCCGGATGGTTCACGCGGCGGTGGATGTCGGCGAGCAGCTGGCCGGTCTGGCCGACGAGATTCGCCTCGACCTCCAGGCCGAACGTCAGGTCGGAGCGGTGGCAGGCCTCGGCGATCCTCCCGATCCGGTCGGCCGCCTCCTCGAGATGGGCCTCGGGACGGTCGCCGCGCGGATGGTAGAAGGAGAAACCGCGGATCAGCTTGGTCTCGAAGGCGTGGGCCAGTTCGCACGCCCGGGCGACGTCCTTGGCGAGGTACTTGGCGAACGGCACGAACCGATTCTTGGTCCCGTCGTCGACGTCGCGGAGCTTGACCTTCCCGATCGGCGAGGCGATCGAGGTCACGTTGAGACCGTACTCGTCCTCGAGGTGACGGATGCGGCGGATCTCCGGCAGCGTGAGCTGCATGACGTTCTTCACCCCCTTGCCGGCGTCGATGAAGCGGAGGGAGTAGTACTCCAGCCCCAGCGCCGCCAGCGCCGAGAACTGCTCGACCGCCGTGAGGTGGAACGCCGATTCGTCGGCGAGGGCGGAAAGGATCACCCGGGCTGCCTTGGCCATCGTGCGCGTTCCAGGGGCGGGGGGAGGGCCGGCCGGCGGCCGACGGACCGGAGGGGATTGTCACCGCGGGCGCGGTCGAAGGGAAGGGACGGCGCGGCCGCGGTCCGCGGCTTCAGCGGCGCGGGGGCGGTCGGGTAGGCTCGGGGGCATGGAAGAGGTCACCGTCCCCCACGGCGCCGCGCGCCGCACCGTCGTGCTCCTCTCCGGCGGACTCGACTCGGCGACCGTGGCGGCATGGGCCGTGCGGCGCGGCGATACCGTCACGGCGCTGTCGGTGGACTACGGCCAGCGCCACGCGGTGGAGCTCGAGGCCGCCGCCCGGATCGCCGCGGCGCTGGGGATCACCGACCACGTCGTCCTCGCCGTCGATCTGGCGGCCTGTGGCGGCAGCGCCCTTGTCGACCGGTCGATCGCCGTGCCGAAAGACCGCCCCGCGGCGGCCCTCGCGGCGGAGATCCCCGTGACCTACGTGCCGGCGCGGAACACGGTGTTCCTGGCGCTGGCGCTGGCCGTCGCCGAGACGCGCGGGGCGACGGCGATCGCGCTGGGTGTCAATGCCGTCGACTACAGCGGCTACCCCGACTGCCGGCCGGAGTTCATCGCCGCCTTCGCCCGGCTGGCCACGCTGGCCACGAAGGCCGGCGTCGAGGGGACGCCGCTCGAGATCGTCACGCCCCTCCTCCACCTCGGCAAGGCGGACATCGTCCGGCTCGGCATCGAGCTCGGCCTCGACCACGGACTGACCACGAGCTGCTACGACCCCGCCCCCGACGGCCGTCCCTGCGGCCGCTGCGACTCCTGCCAGATCCGTGCCGCCGGCTTCGCCGCTGCCGGGGCGATCGATCCGCGGGCCCGGGGCGGCTGACGGGCGCTCCGGTGCGGAGAAGACACGGTGCGGATCGCCGAGCTGTTCACGTCGCTCCAAGGGGAAGGCTTGCTGGCCGGCACGCCGAGCGTGTTCGTCCGCGCCAGCGGCTGCAATCTCCGCTGTGCCTGGTGCGACACGCCCTACACGAGCTGGCATCCGGAAGGGGAGGAATGGAGCGTCGCCCGGATCGTCGGAGCCGTCATCGCGACCGGTGCCCGGCATGTCGTCCTCACCGGCGGTGAACCGCTCCTGTTCGCCGACGCCCCGGAGATCGTCGCGGGCTGCCGTGCCGCCGGGCTGCACGTCACCGTCGAGACGGCCGGCACGGTGATCCCGCCCGGGCTGCCGCCGGGGCGCTGGGCCGATCTGGTGAGCATCAGCCCGAAGCTCACCTCCTCGGCCCCGGACGCGGCCGACCACCCCGCCTGGCATCGCCGGCACCTGGCGGCGCGGCGCGCCGACGACGTGCTCCTCCGCCTCCTCGCCGGCGGTCCGTGGCAGCTCAAGTTCGTCGTCGGCGCCGAAGCCGACATCGCCGAGGCGCTCGCCTGGCTCGCCGACCTCGAACGGGCACACGGCGAGCCGCTCGACCGCTCGCGCGTGTTCCTCATGCCCGAAGGGATCGACGTCGTCACGCTCGAGCGGATCGGAGCCTGGCTGCGCCCCGCCGCGGCCGCAGCCGG
>JAGWVR010000081.1 GCA_018970785.1 Planctomycetota bacterium | reverse complement strand
TCACGCTGGTCAAGGACATCTCGACCTACGACGGGGGCTGGAACCCGGGATCGAATCCCGACGGGTTCGCCACCGCCGGCGGTGCGGTGTACTTCGGAGCGCAGGAGCGGGTCTTCGGCCCGACGTTCTTCAACGTCTGGAAGACCGACGGCACGGCGGGGGGTACCGTGAAGGTGGGCTCCGTGGGATCGGTCACCAACGGCCGGTTCGGGTTCACCGAGTTCGGCGGATCCGTGATCTTCTGCGCCGACACACCCACCGGCCGCGGGATCTACCGAACCGAGGGCGCGGGCGCCGTGCTCGTGGCCGACGGGTTCGACACCGAGGAGTTCACCGTCTTCGGCGGAAAACTGTATTTCACCGCGAGGACGGGGTTTGACACCGGCGTCTACGTGATGAACACGGCGACGTCGACGCCCGTCCGCGCCGCGTTCGACGATGGCGCGACGTTCCTCTCGCCCGGATGGCTGGCGGCGGTCGGCAACCGGCTGTATGTCGTCGGCCAATCAGCGACCGGTCAGAACGACGGCTCCGGCCAACTGTTCGTGACCGATGGCACCGCGGCCGGCACCCGGGTCGTGGCGATCGCCGGTGGCGAGGTCCCGGTGATCTACGGTTCCGGGTCGCTCACGCCGGCGACCGGCACGCTGTATTTCGTCGCCGCCTCGTCGACCGCCGGGCAGGAGTTGTATCGGATCCAGACGGTCGGCGGGGTCGAGACCGCCGTGCCCGTCAAGGACATCGCGACGGGAACGGACGACGCTGCGATCTCGGGCCTCGTATTCGACGGTGCGCGGGCGCTGTTCATCGTCAGCGGCAGTTACCAGACCCCGGCGGACCCGGTGCTCTGGGAGAGCGACGGGACCGCGGCGGGAACCAAGCCGGTGACGTTCGTCGGTGCCGGGCAACCGACCGTCTTGACGCTCGCCAAGCCCGCCGGTGGACGGCTCTACGCCGCCGCCTCCGATTCGGTGCACGGCAGCGAACTGTGGGCCCTGCCGATCGTCACAGCGCCGGGCACTCCGACCGGGCTGAGCGTGACCCCCGGCGCGGCGAGCGCCGCCCTCGCCTGGACCGCGCCGGCGAGCAACGGAGGCCGTACGATCACCGACTACGTGATCCAGTACCGTCGCGCGAGCGTCGCGACATGGTCGACGTTCGCGGACGCCGTCTCCCCTGCCACCGCCGCGACGGTCACCGGACTTCTCGGCGGCGCCAATTACGTCTTCAGGGTCATCGCGCGGAATGATGTCGGCGACGGCACCCCCTCGGCGGCCGTCGTCGCGACGATCCCGACGCCCCCCGGAGCCCCGACCGGCCTGACCGCGGTCGGTGGAGCTGGTCAGGCGATCCTCACGTGGAACGCCCCGAGCAGCGTCGGGAGCAGCCCGATCACCGACTACGTCGTCGAATTCCGGCGTGCGAGCGTCACCACCTGGTCGGTGTTCGCGGATGGAGTGTCCACGGGGCGGACCGCCACGGTCACCGGGCTCATCGGCGGCGCCAATTACCTGTTCCGGGTCACCGCCCGCAGCGCGGCTGGGGACGGCCTCCCCTCGGCGACCGCCGTGGCGACGATCCTCACACCGCCAAGCCCGCCCCAGTGGATCTCGGCGACCGCCGGACCGGGAACGGCGGCGCTCGCCTGGACCCTGCCGGCGAGCCAGGGCACGTCGCCGATCACCGACTACGTCGTGCAGTTCAGGAGGCTCTCCAGCGCCGTCTGGAGCACGTTCGACGACGGTGTCTCGACGACCCGCAGCGCGACCGTCACCGGTCTGGTGCGGGGGGCGAACTACGCCTTCCGGATCATCGCCCGCAGCGCCGCCGGCGACGGAGCGCCGTCGGGTCAGCGGTCGCTGACGATCGGCTGATTCCCGACCGCCGTCTCCTCGCCGCTCACGGCGCGGAGGCCGGTTCCTCGACGACGAACAGCTTCGCGGCCGCGTCGCGCGCCAGCGCCACGCTCCCCCGGGCCACGCGGATCCTCATCAAGCCGCCGCCGTCGGCCTGGTGCTCGACCTCGCCCACCGTGCCGATCGCCAGGCCCGCGTCGGTGAGGTAGCGGAGGAACTCGGCCGACTGGTCGATGACGCGCGCCAGCCGGAAGGTGGCGCCGGTGTCGCAGTCGGCGAGCGGCCGCGGCGGCCCGCCCGCCGGCGCCGGCAGCGACTCACCGTCGGCCCGGGGGATCGGATCGCCGTGGGGATCGACCTCGGGGTGGCCAAGCCAGGCGTCGATACGGTCGACGAGCAGATCGCTGACCGCGTGCTCCATGTGCTCGGCCTCGTCGTGGACCTCGTCCCAGGTCATGTCGAGGACGCGCATCAGGAACAGTTCGAGGAGGCGATGGCGGCGCAGCACGCGCAGCGCCAGCACGCGCCCGGCACGCGACAGTGACACGCCCTCGTAAGGCCGGTGGGTCGCGAGGCGGGCGACGTCGAGCGTCTTGAGCATGCTCGTCACCGTTCCAGGCGACACGCCCAGTGCCGTGGCGAGCTGGCCGGTCGTCGCCGGTCGTCCTCCCTGCGACGAGGTGATCTGATAGATCGTCTTGACGTAGTTCTCGACCGTCAGGCTGGGCATCACCCCTCTCCCGATCGCCGCGTGCCCCGGACGCCGTCATCCACCCGCGGCCATTGCCGGCCGGCGACCGCTGCCCGATGATCGGACGGCGCGGAAGCCCAGCCCAGATGGTACCCGCCCCGCCCCCACCCCGCCGGTGCGCCTCACGATGTCGCTCAACGCCGCTGCCCGGGCGATCGCCGCCGAGATCGAAGCTGACAGAGCCGCGCTCGGCGTCGCGGTTCATCGCTGCGGCGGAGCGACCGTGCTCGACTGCGGTGTCGTCGCCCGCGGCAGCGACGCCGCCGGCCTGCTCGTGGCCCGCGCGGCGCTCGGCGACCGCGGCCATGTCCGGCTCGACCCGGCGGGTACGGAGCCACTCTGGCCCGGCTGCCCCTGGCCCGCGGTGGCTGTCTCCAGCGACGACCCGGTGGCCGCCTGCCTGGCCGCGCAGTACGCCGGGTGGAAGGTGTCGGTGGGAAAGTTCTTCGCGATGGCCAGCGGCCCGTTCCGTGCGCTGGTCGGACGCGAGGCGCTGTATGACGACATCGGCCGGCGCGAACGCGACGACGTCGCCGTGGCGCTGCTCGAGGCGGGCAAGCTCCCCGCTGAAGACGTCTGCGCACGGCTCGCGGCCGACGCCGGTGTCGCTCCCGAGCGGCTCACGATTCTCGTCGCCCGGACGGCGAGCCCGGCGGGGACGCTCCAGGTGATCGCCCGCTCGCTCGAGACGGCGCTCCACCGTCTCCATGTCGCGGGCTTCGATCTCGAGCGGATCGTCCGCGGCAGCGGCCGCGCGCCCCTGGCCCCGGTGGCGGGCGACGACCTGGCCGCGATCGGCCTGACCAACGACGCGATCCTCTACGGCGGGCGCGTGGTCCTCGAGGTCGATGCCGACGACGACGCGCTCGCCGCGGTCGGACCGCAGGTCGTGAGCGCCGGCTCCCCCGCCTACGGAAGCCCGTTCCGCGAGATCTTCACCCGCGCGGGGGGCGACTTCTACGCGATCGACCCGGCGTTGTTCGCGCCGGCCGAGGTGACGTTCGTCAACCGCGCCACGGGCCGGCGGCAGTCGTTCGGCCACCCCGCCCCCGAGATCGTCGCCCGGTCGTTCGCCGGCGCGTGACGTCAGCAGCCCCTGCCATGCGACTGGCGATCCTCGGCGACCCGCGCGGCTGGCATGTCGGCGACCTGCTCCGTGCCGTCGCGGCGCGCCGCCGGGCGGCGACGGTCGTCGAGTGGCCCGCGGTGACCGCGGCACTCGGGCGTGGCGACACGGCCGAGGTCTTCGGCCCGGCGGCGCTGGCCGATGCGGGGGCGATCCTCGTCAGGACGATGCCCACCGGCAGCCTCGAGGAGGTGATCGTCCGGATGGACATCCTCGGCCGGCTCGCCGCCACCGGCCGGCGCGTGATCAACGAGCCACGCGGCCTCGAGGTGGCGATCGACAAATACCTGTCGCTAGCGCGGATCGCGGCCGCCGGCCTGCCGGTGCCACGGACGGTCGTCGTGCAGCGTCCCGACGACCTGGTCGGTGCCTGGGAATCGCTCGGCGGCGACGCCGTCTCCAAGCCGCTGTTCGGCTCGCGTGGCCGAGGGATCGAGCGGGTCGATTCGCGCGATGCCCTCGCCGGGGTGGCCGCCGGCCTGGCCGAGGGACGCGTCTGCTACCTGCAGGAATTCGTCTCCCACGACGGCTGGGACGTGCGGATCCTGCTGGTGGGGGAGCGGGCCTTTTCCATGCGGCGGGTGGCGACGGGGGACTGGCGGCTCAATCTCGCCCGCGGCGCCCGTGCCGAGGCGTTCACGCCACCGGGAGCGTGGCTCGACCTCGCCCGCCGAGCGGCCGCCGCCGTGGGGACGATCGTCGCGGGGGTCGACCTCCTCCCCGACCGGGACGGGGGGGTGGTGGTCCTGGAGGTGAACGGCGTCCCTGGCTGGCGGGGGCTCCAGTCGGTCTGCGACACCGACATCGCGGCCGCGGTCGTCGACTTCGCTTCGGCTGCCGGGTAGCCCCGTTTATTCGGTTTCTTCCGAGAAAACCGACAAGGACAGTTGGCACGCTGAGACTCGGAGGAGCTGCCTCTTCTTTGAGCAGCCGCCCTACTGCCTTCCAACCAGGCACCGCTGCCTGATCACGAGACAGTGCCGTCTCAATCGTCACAAACCCATGAATTGGAATGACTTCGTGCCATCACTTGACCGCTGCGCAAGCATCGATGCGGTCGCTGGAGCGGTTCCAGTCGTCTCCGGCGGCGAGGTCTTCCCAGGTTCACAGTCCCCGAGGATTCCATGGCACATCGGAACGATGCAGGCACGACAGCCCCCCCGGTTCGCGATCAGGCCGACACCGTTCTCCAGGTGGCCGAGCGGCTCCACGCCATGGACCCCGACTGGGTCGTCTTCTTCCGGGAGGTCCTCGGGGTCGACGGCGTGATCCGCCGCAGCTTCCGCGACCCCGACTCGCTGGCGGAGTTCGAATGCTCGCCGCAGCACGCCCGGATCCGCGACCTGCTCGACGACCTGCGGAGCCGGCAGAGGGACCGGCCGCCGGAACGGGAAGCCCAGCGGGTGGTCACGGTGCGGATGCCCCGCTCGCTCCACGAACAGCTCAAGGCGGAGGCCGACGACCACCGGGTGAGCATCAACACCCTGTGCATCTCGAAGCTGTTGCGGATCCTTGACGACCGGGCCCGGCGCGACTCGGCCAGCGGCGACGACAACGCGGATTGAACGGGCGGGACGGGACGGAGCGGACCTGTAAGCCGGGTTCTGTCCCGGCGGGGCGAACCCGCCGGTGACGGTCATGTCTCTCGGTCGCCGGTTGCCCGGCGACTCCAGCAGCCGACCCGGGGGTGGTCACGCCACGGGCCGCGGCGCGCCGGCCTTGCGGCCGATCTTCCCCCTGCTTGGCCTTGCTCCCGGTGGGGTTTGCCGAGCCGAACCGGTCGCCCGGTCCGCTGGTGAGCTCTTACCTCACCGTTTCACCCTTACCGGCGGAAACCCGCCGGCGGTTTGCTTTCTGTGGCACTGTCCCTGGCCTCGCGACCGGTGGGCGTTACCCACCACCGCGCCCTTGGAGCCCGGACTTTCCTCCGTCCGGGCGGTGTCCTCCGGCCGAAGCCGTCGGGCACCGCCGTGCGGCGACCGTCCGATCCACTCCGTCCCGTGCCGCCCATTCGTCAGCTACGATAGCATGCGCGGCCGCCGGGGAAGCGACCGCGATCCCATCGCTTGCCTTCGGCGAAGGCGACGGCAACACTACCCTGCCGCAGGGGGAGTGCCTGGGATCCGGGTAACGGCGCGGGCCGTTCCCGGCGGAAGATCACGTGCCGCCCGGTGGCGGTGGGGCTCGGAAGTGGCACCAGGCCACGGGAGAGCGACCAGATGTACGGCGAATTGCATCCGCGCGGCGGCGGTGACACGATCCCGCTGATGAAGACGTTTCTCGTCGTCGGGCGTCGCGAGAGTTGCGACATCGTGCTCCGCTGGCCCAATGTCTCGGGGTCGCACTGCGAATTGTCGCTCGTCGACGGGTTCTGGTACGTCAAGGACCTCGCCAGCAGCAACGGCACGAAAGTCAACGGCACGCGGGTCGCCGAACGCCGCCTCGATCCCGGCGACACGCTGTCGATCGCCCGCCATGAATTCGAGATCGTCTACGAGCCGGTCCGGCTCGGCGCGACCGGTGCCCCGGTCGACGACAACGCCGGCCGCGATCCCCTCAGCCGCAGCCTCCTCGAGGCCGCCGGCCTCGAACGGCGGCGTTCGCGGGACGATTCCCGTCCCCCGCGATGAGCGGCCGGAGGCGCGGTCGTGACCAGCCCGCCGGCCCTGGCCCCGGCGACCTGCCCGGCAAGGGACGAGCCCGGAAGTTCCGCGTCGAGTTGCGGAAGAACCGCGGCGTCCGACGCCGCAGCGGCGACCTGACGCGCGCGGTCGGCGGCGATCCCGACGCGGTGGCCGACGCCGCCGCCGGCGAACGGCTGTCGGGCAAGGGAGAACTGACGCGGAAGCGCACCGTCGTCCAGCGAATCGACGACGGCGCCGCCACCTGGCGTGGGCGGGTGCTCCGCGTCCACGGGCTCGAGAGCCTCGTCCAAGCCGTCGACGGCGCGATCGTGCGCTGCACCACCAGCCGCGTCCTCCGCACGCTGTCGAGCAGCGCCCGCCATCCGATCGTCGCCGGTGACGACGTCGTCGTCCGCCCCGGCGGTGCCGGTGGCGCCGACCTGATCCAGGCGGTGGAGCCGCGGCGCACCGTCCTCTGCCGCTCGAGCCGCGGGCAGCAGCATGTCATCGTGGCCAACGTCGACCGCGTGGTGATCGTCGGCAGTGCTGCCGAGCCCGACCTCAAGCCGGGCCTCGTCGACCGCCTCCTGCTGGCCGCCGAGGGGGCGGGAATCCACCCGGTGGTCTGCATCAACAAGACCGACCTCGTCGACCGCGCCCGGCTCGTTCCCCTCGCCGGTGTCTACGCGCGGATGGGCTACCCGGTCCTTCTCTGCTCGACGCGCGACGGCACCGGCATCGCACGGCTGCGACGCGTCGTCGCCACGGGGATCACCGCCGTCGTCGGCCAGAGCGGCGTCGGCAAGTCCTCGCTGCTCAACGCCATCGAGCCGGGGCTCGGCCTCGCGGTCGCCGCGGTCAGCACCGACAACGACAAGGGGCGCCACACCACGACCACGTCGCGCCTCATTCCCCTCGCCCACGGTGGCGCGCTGGTCGACACGCCCGGCGTCCGCCAATTCCAACCGTGGCGGATCGTGCCGGCGGAGGTGCCGGCCGCATTCCGCGACCTGCGGCCATTCGCCAACCGGTGCCGGTTTCCCGATTGCACACACAGCCACGAGGCGGGGTGCGCGGTCAAGGACGGCGTCGCCGACGGCCTCCTCGACACGCGCCGCTGGGAGAGCTGCTGCCATCTCGCCGGGTCGACAGCCGAGGAGGAATCATGAGCGGCCCCGGACCGCGCAAGGGCGTGCAGGCGGAGCGGGCGGTCGTCGTCGGCGTGCTCCTCGACGAGCCGGCGGATCCCGAGCACCCGCTCGACGAGATCGGCGGCCTCGCCGAGACGGCCGGGGCGACGGTCGTCGCCGGCCTGACACAGCGCCGTGCCAGCCCCGATCAGACGACCTACCTCGGCAAGGGCAAGGTCACCGAGCTGGCGACGCTCGTCGCCGCCAACGACGCCGACGTGGTGATCTTCGACAACGACCTGTCCCCCGCCCAGACACGGAACCTCGAAAAAGCGCTGTCGACGAAGGTCCTCGACCGTTCCGAGGTGATCCTCGACATCTTCGCCGCCCGCGCCCGGACCTACGAGGCGCGGCTGGCGGTCGAACTGGCGCAGCTTGAATACTCGCTCCCGCGCCTGAAGCGGATGTGGACCCATCTCTCGCGCCTCAAGATGGGGATCGGGATGCGCGGGCCCGGCGAGAAGCAGCTCGAGGTCGACCGGCGTCTCGTCGAGAAGCGGATCCACGAATTGCGCGAGGAACTGGCCGGGATCCATGGCCGCCGCGAGCGTCAGGTGGCCGCCCGGCAGGATCACCTCACCGTGTCGCTCGTCGGCTACACCAACGCCGGCAAGAGCACGCTGCTCAACCGCCTCACCGGGTCCGACGAACTCGCCGAGGACAAGCTGTTCGCGACGCTCGACACCCGCACGCGCCGCTGGCGGCTGCCGGGCTGGGGGCCGGTCCTGCTCAGCGACACGGTCGGCTTCATCCGCGACCTTCCCCACCGGCTGATCGCCAGCTTCAAAGCGACGCTCGAGGAGACGCGCCAGGCCGACCTGCTCCTCCACGTCGCCGACGCCTCGAGCCCGCTCGTCGACAGGCAGATCGCCGCCGTCCGTGCCGTGCTCGACGAGCTCGGGGTCGCCGACAAGGACACGCTCCTGGTCCTCAACAAGATCGACGCCATCGCCGAGCGGCCGGTGCTCGACGCGCTGCTCGACCGTTATCCGCAGGCGGTCGCGGTCTCGGCGCGGTCGGGCACGGGGATCGCGACGCTGGCCCGCGCGACCAGCGACAGCCTGGGGCGCAACTTCAGCGACATCGACGTCGACACCGATCCGGGCAACGGCCGGTTGCTCGCCTGGATCGCCGCCCACGGCGAGGTGCTCTCGCGCCACTTCGCCGCCGAGCGCGTCACGATCCACTGCCGGCTCCCCGCAGCGCTGTTGGGGAGGATCGACAGGGCCGAGGCGGTGGTCCGGCCCCATCGCGCTCCCCACGAGACCGGCACCCCATCCGACCGGCCAGCCGCCGAGTGAGCGGCCGGCGGCCCGGTCACACCGTGGCGCCGATCGCCAGCAATTCCTCGGCGTCGAGGAGCGGCGCGTCGGGGGAAAACAGCCGCGCGATCGCCGCCTTGTGGATCTTCATCTTCGTGCCACCGACGCCGAGGGCGCCGTAGCACACCGCCCGGCCGTCGGGGCGCGCCTTGTCGGTCGCGGCGATCCCCTCGATCCCGGCCGGCGGGACGGCGTTGAGGTCGATGTAGACCGTGGCGGAACAGCGCTCGCGGATCGCCCGCGGGAGGAGCGCGGCCCCGGCCGCGCCTGCCGCCACCACCAGCCCGGCCCGCGACAGCACGCCCCCGGCATCGCGCTCGAAATCGGCCACGGCGAGCGGCTCCACGGCCGCCCCGGGCCGGGCCTGGCCGATCCGCGCGGCCGCCGCGGCGGCGCGATCGCGATCCCGGGAGACGAGCGTGACCGCCGCGCCGCGCCCGGCGAGCAGCCGAGCGACGCGCTGGCCGACCGGTCCTGTGCCCCCGAGAACGACCGCCGCGACGCGCTCGGCGGCGGGGTCCGCATCGACCGCCAGCGCGAGGTGACGGGCGGCGGCGATCACCGCGGCGGCGGCGGTCGTGTTGGCACCCGACGGATCGAGGAGCACGCCGACCCGCACCGGTCCGAAGAACGTCGCGCTGACGCGCCGGCAGACCTCCTCCGCGACGGCGACGTCGCTGCCACCGACGAAGATCGCCGTCGCGGCGAGGTCGGCGCCGCCACGGGTGAACATCGCGCCGTGGACGAGCGGGACGACGTTGTCCGGTGTCACGCCGCCGTGCCGCAGCAGCACGTCGACGCCGGCATCGACCGCCACGACCGCGTCGAACGTGCTCGGCTGGGGATCGCAGTCGAGCTGGAGCAGGACCCGTCGGGGCATGGTGATGGTCGCCGGGGCGGAAGCGGGCCGGCGGATCCGCCACGGGGGCGGCCGGCCGGAGACCGCAAGTCATGACACGCGCCGGGCCGCGCCGGACATGATCCGGCGCGGCCCGTGACACGACGACGAACGGGGGCGGCGGGACCGCAGGCCCGCCCGGTCTCAGAACCCGCGGAACGGATGCGCCGCGGAATCCTTGCCGGCGATCATCTCGTCGGCCGACGGACTGCCCTTCATGGCGTTCTCGATCGCCTGCTTCGTGGCGGCGTAGTTGTAGTCGTAGATCTTCTTGTCGTCGGTGGCACCCGGATGGATGAACACGCCGCAGACGATCACCAGATTCTCGGCGTCCGCCTTGCGGATGACGCCGGCAGCGACGGCATCGGCGACGGCCTTGGCGACCGCCGCCTGCGCGGGGCCGAACATCTGCACCGCCTGCCGCATCCCCTTGATCGTCACCTTCGTGACCATCACGGTGGCCGGCTTGACGGCGAGGTTCGGGGTCAGGACCGCGAGCAGGTTGGTGTGCCCTTCGCTCTGCCGCGCCAGGGCGTTGGCGAAGGCCACGCCCACCGGGCCGTCCTTGCTGCCGATCAGGAGATCGATGTGGGCGATCTCGTTGCCCTCGCCGCTGAGCGCCTCACCGATGAACATCGACATGCTCGCTGCCTCCTCGTGACACGTGATCCACCCCGCGCGGAGGCTCGACAGCCCCCGACACCGCCGCGGCGCCCGGCGATCACCGCCGTCGCGACGCCGCGGAATGACACCCCGCGGACGGGCCGCAAGAATACCACGGTCACCGGCACCGACAAGCCGCGGCGGCGCCCGCACCGAGCCGCTCCACCCCCCTGCACCGAGCCCGATCGTGCGTGTTCCCCGCCCCGCCGCGCAGCCGCGCGCCGTCGTCGTCGTCGGCGCCAGCGCACGGGCCTGGGCGGCATCGGCGGTGCGCGGCGGCTGGCGCGTGCATACGGTCGACCTGTTCGCCGACGCCGATCTGCTCTCGCTCGCGGCATCGGCGACGCGTCTTGAAGAGGGTTATCCCGCCGCACTGCCGGCTGCCGTCGGCCGTCTGCCCGCCGGGCCGCTGACCTACACCGGCGCCCTCGAGAACCATCCCGGCGTGCTGGCGGCGCTGGCGCTCGCCCGGCCACTGGCAGGGGTGCCACCGGAGGCACTGGCGACCGTCCGGACCCCAAGCGGCCTGGCGCGACTGGCGCGGGCGGCGCGCATGACGTACCCCGCCACCCGCGCGAGCGCCCGTGGGCTGCCGCGCGACGGCAGTTGGCTGATCAAGCCGCTCCACGGCGCCGGTGGCGCGGGCATCGAGCCGTGGACCGGCCCCACGTCCGCGCGGCCCGGCCCCGACTGCTGGCAGCGCAGGGTCGCGGGGCGGGCCTGGGGGGCGACGTACCTGATCGCCCCGGCGGGACCGCGGTTGGTGGGCGTCGCGCGCCAACTGCTCGGCCCCGCGCGGCGCGGCGCGGCGTCGTTCGCCTGGTGTGCCGGGGTCACGCGGCCGCCGCGCCATCTCCCCGGCGCGGTCCAGACGGCGCTGATCCGCCTCGGCGAGGCGCTGTGGGGGCGCGACGGCCTCCGCGGCCTGATCGGCGTTGACTTCCTCGTCACGCCGTCCGGCGAGCCGGTGCTGATCGAAATCAACCCGCGCCCCACGGCGTCGGCCGAGCTCCACGAGCGCCACGACGGCCGGTCGCTCGCCGCCGCGCACCTGGAGTGCTTCGGCTACCCGGACGCCGGCCGCGCGACGCCACCGGAAGCGCTCCCCGGGGCGTGGGCCAAGGCGTTGGTCCGCACCCCCGCGGCCTGCCGGGCCGACGACCGGCTCGTCGACCGCGTCACGGCGCTGGCGGAGCGTTGGACTCGGCTCGACGGCGGCTGGCCCGCGCTGGCAGACATTCCCACCGTCGGGGCAGTGCTTCCGGACCACGGTCCGCTGCTGAGCGTGTTCGCCCACGGCCGGCACGCCACGGCCGCCACGCAGGCCCTCGCGGCCCGGAGGAACGCGGTCGACGACCTCCTCCGCGACTGGCTCAGGCAGCGCGGCGCGGCGCGGCCTCGACGACCGCTCCGGAAGACAGGTACTGCATCAGGTACGCGTCCTCGGTCGAGTCCTGGTAGAAGTCCTTGAGGACCGCGATCGCCCGGTAGCCGAGCGAGCGGAAGAACAGCTGCGCGGGGAGATTGCGCTCGCGGACCTCGAGGAGGATCCGGTCGCGACGGTCCGGGGCGAGTTTGGCCGCCAACCGATCGAGCAGCAGCGTCCCCACGCCGAGCCGCCGGTGCGAGCGCCGGACGGCGAGATTGACGACGTGGAGCCGGGAGCGGTGCAGCTCGTAGATCATGAACGCCACCACCGACTCGGCCATCTCCGCGACCATGCCGATGCAGTTGCGCTGGCGGAGGCAGCGGATGAAGTCGTCCTCGCTCCAGGGGAACTCGAACGCCTCGTGTTCGATGTCGAGCACCTCGACGAGGTCGCGGCGGATCATCCACCGCACGTGCACCGCCGGCCGGACCATTTCGACTTTCGTCACGTCTGCTCGCTCCCGAGTGGCACGCCGCGCCGGGCCCTGGATCCCGTCCGCCGCGGGGGCGGCACCGTAGCAACGTGCCGCCGCACCTCCAAGACGGTTCCGCCGCGGAGGTTTGCGGCCTTCCACCGTCCCCGGCTCGCCATCCTGCGGCGCTTGCCGCGCCGCGGCGGCTCCGTGGCGCGGCGGGCGCCGCACCATGATCCACCTTGACCGGCGGCGCCGGCATTCCTAGCCTCCCGCCCCGCCGGTTTCCCGGCAGGTGCCCGACCTTCCCAGCGAGTGCGGTGAACGATGGCGATCTCCCGTTCCCGGGCTGCGACCGCATGGTGCCTGACCGCCCTCGTCACGGCGCCGGGCTGCGCCGGCCCCGCGATCCGCAGCCAGAGCCCGGAAGTCGAGGCCCTGGTGACCCTCGACGCCGACACCAAGCTCGTCGGCGACTACACCACCCCCTACGGCACCGGGCCGCTGCGCATCGAACACGCGGCACTCGTGACCGGCCTCGCCGGCACCGGCGGCGATCCCCCGCCGAGCAGCCAGCGGCAGATGCTCCTCGCCGACATGCAGGCGCGCGGCGTCGACGATCCGCAGACGCTCCTCGCCTCGCCGACCACGTCGCTGGTCTGGGTGCGCGGCTACCTGCCGCCGGGCGTGCGCAAAGGGGACCGGTTCGACGTCTACGTCGAGGTGCCCCCCGACAACGGCACGTCGAGCCTCGCCAACGGTTGGCTGATGGAGACCCGACTCACCGAGATGGCCGTGCTCGGTAACCGGATCCGCGACGGGCGCGTCCTCGGTCTCGCCGAGGGCCCGCTGCTCGTCGACCCGGTTTCGGGTGGGACGCTCGATCCCCTCTCCCGGCTCCGCGCCCGCGTGCCCGGGGGCGGCGTCTCGACCACCAACCGCACGATCGGCCTGGCGATCACACCCGAGCACCGCTCGGTGGCCCTCTCGAAGCGCGTCGGCGACGCCATCAACAAGCGTTTCCACGCGGTCATCAAGGGGACGAAGCGCGGCGTGGCGACGCCGAAGACCGACCGGTTCATCGAACTCGAAGTGCCGCCGGCCTACGCCCGGAGCCTGGCGCACTACATCCGCGTCGTCCGCTGCGTGGCGGTGGTCGAACCCCCCGCCGGCCGCCACGCGCGGCTCGAGCTCCTCGCCCGGCAGCTCGACGACCCGGTGACGGCGCCAAGCGCGGCGATCCGCCTCGAGGCGGTGGGGCGCGACGCGGTGCCGATCCTCACCGCGGCCCTCGACTCGACCGACGCCGAGATCCGCTTCGTCGCCGCCGAGGCACTCGCCTACCTCGGCGAGTCGTCCGCCGCGCCCCACCTCGCCGAAGCCGCGGCGACGCTGCGCAGCGCGCGCCCGGCGGCCCTCGCCGCGCTGGCCGTGCTCGACGACGCCAACGGGATCGACGCCCTCCAGTCGCTCCTCGACAGCCCCAGCGCCGAGACGCGCTACGGGGCGTTCCGCGCCCTGTCGCACCTCGATCCTTCGCTGCCGATCGTCCGCGGTGAGCAGCTCGGCGACGCCTGCACCATCCACATCGTCGACGTCGACGGTCCGCCGCTCGTCCACCTCACGCGCAGCCATCGCCCCGAGCTCGTCCTGTTCGGCACCCGTCATCCGCTCGGTGACGGCCTCCGTGCCGAAGCCGGCGGTTCGATCGTGGTCGTCGTCGCCGACGGCCAGGCGACCGTGAGCCGGTTCCTCCCCGGTGCCGAAGACCGCGTCGTCACGGTGGCGCCGACGGTGGCCGACGTCGCCCGCTCGATCGTCGCCGTCGGGGGCACCTATCCCGACGTCGTGCAGTTCATCCAGCAGGCCTCCTCGAGCGGGAGCCTCGCCAGCCGATTGGCGTTCGACGCCCTGCCGGTCGAAGGGGATGGCCGCCTCTCGATCCACGACGAGGTCTCGACGCGCGAGCGCGACGACGAGGTCGACACCGTCGCCGCCAGCGACGAGTCGTGACCGGCGGGCCCGACCCATGACCAGGCTGACGGCGCTGGAACTGGCGGGCTTCAAGAGCTTCGCCGACCGAACGCGCTTCGAGTTCCCCCCCGGGATCACCGCGGTCGTCGGACCGAACGGTTCGGGGAAATCGAACGTCGTCGACGCGCTGAAGTGGGTGCTCGGCGAGCAGTCGGTCCGCAGCCTCCGTGGCCGCGACATGACCGACGTGATCTTCGCCGGCTCGGCCGGGCGCAAGCCGCTCAACGCCGCCGAGGTGACGCTGTCGTTCGACAACGCCGCCCGGGAGCTGGCCGTCGACGCCGCCGAGGTCCGGATCACGCGCCGCGTCTACCGTAGCGGCGAGGGGGAATACCTCATCAACGGCGAGGCCGCGCGGTTGCGCGACATCCGCGAGCTGTTCAGCGGCACCGGGGCGGCCACCGAGGCCTACAGCGTGATCGAGCAGGGGCGCGTCGACGCGCTCCTCGTCGCCTCCGGCCGCGACCGCCGCGCCGTCTTCGAGGAGGCGGCGGGGATCACGCGGTTCCGCGCCCGGCGGACGGAGGCGCTCCGACGGCTGGAGCGGACCGAACAGAATCGGCAACGTCTTGCCGACATCGTCGGCGAGCTCACCGCGCGGCTCCAGACCGTGCGCACCCAAGCCGCCCGGGCGCGGACCTACCGCGACTCCAGCGCGCGGCTGCGGGCCCTGCGGCTCTCGGCCGCGCGCCGCGACCTCGCCGCCGTCGCCACCGATGCCGAGACCGTGGCGGCG
>JAGWVR010000080.1 GCA_018970785.1 Planctomycetota bacterium | reverse complement strand
GCCGACGCGGATCCCCGGCGGGGGCCCGGTCGAGCCGGGCGTGCCCGCGGTCCTCGGCGGCACGGGCCCGACGATCGAGCCGATCACCGCCGCGCCGGGCAGGCCGGCGTCGACCGGTCGGCGCCGGGCGCTGGCGGAATGGCTGACTTCGACGGCCAATCCGCTCACGCCGCGCGTCGTCGCCAACCGCGTCTGGCAGTGGCACTTCGGCCGCGGGCTCGCGGCCAACGCCAGCGACTTCGGCCGTCTCGGCGGCGCTCCCGACCATCCCGAGCTCCTCGATTGGCTCGCGGTCGAACTCGTCGAATCGGGCTGGGACGTCGCCCGGCTCGAACGCCTGATCCTCACCAGCGCCGCCTACCGCCGCGCCTCGCGCCTCGCTGCCGACGATCCGGCCGTCGCCCGTGGCCGAGCCGTCGACCCCGACAACCGCCTCTGGTGGCGCCAGGATTGCCGTCGGCTCGACGCCGACCAGGTCCGCGACGCCGCCCTCGCCGTGTCGGGCGAGCTCGATCCGACGGTCGGCGGCGCGAGCGTGCCGCCGACGGCGCCGCGCCGCAGCCTCTACGTGACCGCGTTCCGCAACACGCGCGACGCTCTCGGCGAGGCGTTCGACGCCCCCGACGGCTACGCCAGCTGCGCGCGGCGCGAGGCCACCACGACCGCGACGCAGGCCCTGTTCCTCGTCAACGGCGAATGGCTCCTCGCCCGCGCCCGGGCGCTGGCGCTGGCCATCGAGCGCGACTCGGCCGCCGGGCCGGGCGCCGACGCCGACCGCGCCGCCGCCGCCCTGCGGCGGGTTACCGGACGCGAGCCGCCGGCGGCCGCGGTCGCCGAGGCGGCGGCGTTCCTCGCCGCCCAGCAGCGCCTGCTCGATGCCGATGCCTCGACGCAGCTGGCCGGATTCACGCGGCGGATGCCGCAGCGCGACGGCCTCGCCGCGGTCTTCGATCCCGCCGGGGAGGCGCCGGTGCTGGCGCTGCCGGGAGCCGCCCCGGCGACGTCGCCCGACGGCTTCACGCTCGAGGCCGCGGTGCTCCTCGAGTCGGTGGCCGGCGATGCCACCCCGCGCACGATCGCCGCCGCCTGGAACGGCAACGCCAAGGAGCGCGGGTGGGCGCTGGGCGTGAGCGGATCGACGGGCCGGCTCGCGCCGCAGTCGCTCGTCCTCCACCTGGCGGGCGGGACCGGCGCCGTGGAGACGGTCGCTCCCGAGATCCGCCTCGAGGTGCAGCGCCCCTACGCGATCGCCGTCAGCGTGCGCCCCGCCGTGGGCGGCCCCGGCGAGGCGCTGTTTTTCGTCCACGACCTCTCCGACAACGATGCCGCGCCGGTCGAGCGCCGGATGCCGCTCGCCGGGCCCGGGCCGTTCACCGGCACGGCACCGTTCACGATCGGCGGGCGCGACGGCACCGCCGGCGCCCCCTGGGCGGGGCTGATCGACGACGTCCGGCTCACCGCCGCGGCGCTCGGGCGGGAGCAGTTCCTCCCCGAGCCGGTGCCCGGCGTCGTGGGGCACTGGACGTTCGAGGAGCGCCCCGGGTTCTTCGCCGATGCCTCCGGGCAGGAACGGGCGCTCGAGCGCCCCGGCGTCCGCCGGCCACCGGTCGCCGACGTCCCACGCTACGAGGCCCTCGTCGATCTGTGCCATGTCCTCCTCTCGTCGAGCGACTTCCTGTATGTCGAATGACGGCGAACCGATCGGACCGTCCCCCATCGGCCGCCGCCACTGGCTGCGGACCGCGGGCTGCGGCTTCGGCCTGACGGCGCTGGCGGCGCTCGACGCGGAGGCCGACGATCCACTCGGTGCGCGCCTGCCGCACCATCCGGCGCGGGCGCGGAGCGTGATCTTCCTGTTCATGGAAGGGGGACCGAGCCACCTCGACCTGTTCGACCCCAAGCCGCTGCTCCGCGACCTGGCCGGGCAGCGGATCCCGGCGAGCTTCGCGCCGCCGATCACGGCGATGGGGGAGAGCCAGTCGCCGCTGCTCGCCGACAAGCGCGTCTGGCGGCGCCACGGCCGGTGCGGGGCCTGGGTCAGCGACTGGATGCCGCACGTCGCCGCCCACGTCGACGAGCTGGCGATCATCCGCTCCTGCGTCGCCGACGGCATCAACCATTCCGGCGGCGTCTGCCAGATGAACACCGGCGCCGTCCTCGGCGGCCGGCCGAGCCTCGGCGCATGGTGCGTGTACGGCCTCGGCACCGAGAACGCCGACCTGCCGGCGTTCGTGGTGATGCAGGACAGCGACGGGCAGGTGGTCAACGGCCCGCGCAACTGGGGCGCCGGCTTCATGCCGGCCGTCTACCAGGGGACGCGCGTCGGCGGAACGCCGCCGATCCCCAACCTCTCGGCGCCCCGCGGCCTGTTCGCGGAGCGCCAGGAGGGGAAGCTCGACCTCCTCGGGCGGATCAACGGCCGGGCGGCCGCGGCATTTCCGGACCACAGCGAACTGGCGGCCCGGCTGCGGACCTACGAGCTGGCCCACCGGATGCAGGCCGCGGCGCCGGCGGCCGTCGATCTCGCCGCGGAGACGGCCGCCACGCACCGCCTCTACGGCCTCGACGACGACGTCACCGCGCCGTTCGGCCGCACCTGCCTGCTCGCCCGGCGCCTCGTGGAGCGCGGCGTGCGGTTCGTGCAGCTGTACCACGGCGCGGGCAGCAAGTGGGACGCCCACTCGGGGATCGAGAAGAACCATGGCGAGTTGTGCCGCAAGGTCGACCGGCCGATCGCCGGGTTGCTCGCCGACCTCCGCCAGCGCGGGCTGCTCGACTCGACGCTCGTCGTCTGGGGGGGCGAATTCGGGCGGACGCCGATGAGCGAGAAAGGGAACGGCCGCGACCACAACCCGTCCGGATTCACGATGTGGATGGCCGGCGGCGGCGTGCCCGGCGGGGTCACGATCGGCGCCACCGACGAGCTCGGCCTCCACGCCGTCGAGGACCGGATGCACGTCCACGACATCCACGCGACGATCCTGCGAATCCTCGGCCTCGACCATCGCCGGCTGGTGTGGATGGCGCAGGGGCGCCCCGAGCGCCCGACGCTCAACGAGGGGGTGCCGCACCCGCTCCTCGCCGGGTGAAGCAGGCGCTCAGACGCCGGCCGGCCAGTATTCGGCGATCTTGCCGCGGAGGAAGGCGACGCTGCGCTGCAACTGCTCGAACCCGTCGACGCCATCCTCGATGCTGATCCAGCCGGCGAAGCCCCGGGCACGCAGCTCGGTGAAGATCGCGTCGTAATCGTTGAGGCCCTTGCCGATCTCGCCGTGGCGGAGGCGGCGGGCGTAGCCCTGGCTGCCCCCCTCCTCGCGGCGCAGGTCGTCGAGCGTGCCCTCGATCAGGAAGCGGTCGCTGGCGTGCATCGTGACCACGCGGTGGGACACGCGGCGGAGCAGGTCGAGCGGATCGTCGCCGGCGAGGTAGGCGTTGGAGGGATCGTAGTTCACGCCGAACCCGGCGTCCGGGATCCGCTCGACGAGGCCGACGAAGGCGTCGCGCCGCTGGGCGAACTCGGGATAGTCCCAGAAGTCGTCCTTGTAGTGGTTCTCGAGGACGAGCGTCATGCCCCGGCTGCGGGCGTGGGGCAGGCAGGCTCGGATGCAGTCGGCGGCGAGGTCGAGCCCCGCCGCCTCCGGCAGCTCCGGGCGGCGCTGGCCGGAGAGGACGCGGCAGAACGACGCCCCCAGGGCGTGGGCGGTGTCGATCCACTGGATCTGCCGCTCGATCTGGGCGCGGCGGAAGCCGGCATCGGGATGGGTGAAGTCGGGGGAGCAGCAGAACATCGGGATCGTCATCCCGCGCTCCTCGACCATCCGGCGGAATTCCGGCCAGCGGGCCGCGTCGGCCATCTCGAGGAACCCGGCGTACCACTCGAGCCCGTCGAGGTCGAGCGTCGCGGCGAGCTCGATCCACTCGGCCAGCCGCATGCTGCCGTCGCGGCACAGCGCCTGCATGTAGGCCTTGGGAAACGCGGCCAGCCGCGGGCGCGGGGATGCGGTCATGGGGAGGGTGCCTTCGGGGCGAGGTACTTGAGCGGGTTGCGGCCGATGACCGGGTATTGCTCGAGGTCGCAGACCTGGCCGCTGACCGGTCCCGACTCGTCGGCGAGGAAGCCGACCGCGACGGCGGCGATCTCCGCCGGCGTGAACAGCCGCCCCGACGGGGCGAATTCGCGCGGGATCCGCCGCTCCCATTCGGCCTCGAACCCCTGGCTCCGTTTCCGCGCCGATTCGTTCTCCGTGAGTACCCAGCCGGGGTTGATCTGGTTGACGCGGATCCCCTCCTCGCGGAACAGCACGTCGCCGAGGTTCCGCGTCAGCGTCGCCAGCGCGCCTTTCGACATCGAGTACGGGAGGAGGTTGGGCTCGCCGCTCCAGGCGTTGATGCTGCCGATGTTGAGGACGGCGCCGCGGGTGGCGGCGAGCGCCGGCAGCGCCGCCTGGACGAGGAGCAGCGGCACCAGCGCGTTGACGCGCATCACGCGCTCGAACAGCGTGGCGTCGGTGGAGCGGACGTCGCCGGTGACGACCGCGGCCGCGTTGTTGACGACGGCGTCGAGACGGCCGAAGTGGCCGACGGCCAGATCGACGAGCGTCCGCGGGCAGTGGTCCTCGGTCAGCTCGCCGACGTGGCCCACGCCCCGTGCGACCCCGTCGACTTCGCCGATCGCGGCCACCACGCCGGCGACGAGGTCGGGCTCGAGACCGTGGACGACGACCCGCGCGCCCTCGGCGGCCGCGCGGAGGGCGATCGCGCGGCCGATTCCGGTCGCGCTGCCGGTGACGATCACGACCTTGTCGGCGAGGCGCATCGGGAGGCTCCAAGGGGGACCGATCTTACCGGCGCCGGCGATCAGCCCGGCAGCGGGACCCCGGCGATGATCGTGCGGCGGACGGCCAGCCGCCGCGAAAGGAGGAGGATGTCGGCCTGCTTGCCAGGCTCGAGGCTCCCGACCCCGGCGGCGATCCCGGCCCGTTCGGCGGGGGTCAGGCTGGCGAGGCGGATCACCGTCGGCAGGTCTGCGCGGGTCGCGGAGTGCATCGTGCGCACGCAGTGGTCCATGCCGACGACCGAACTGGCCAGCGACCCGGCGGCCCGGCCGACGGAGCCGTCGCTCTCGAACCAACTTCCTCGGGCTTCATGGCCGAAACGGTAGCGCCCCGGTGGCATGTCGAGGGCCCGGCTTGAGTCGGTCACCAGGCACAACCGGCGCGGCCCGAGCATCGAAAGGGCGAAAGCGAGCAACTCGGGGCCGAGGTGGGCGCCGTCGGCGATCACCTCGGTCCCCATCTCCGGCGTGCCGAGCACGAACTGCTCCATCCCCGCCTCCATCGGCGTCCCGCAGCGGGCGCGGAGCGAGGTCACGGAGCTCATCGCACACCAGAAGTGATCGACGTGGCGCACGCCGGCGCGGAACGCGGCGGCCATCTCCCCCCAGGTGGCGTTGGAGTGGCCACAGGTCACGAGGCAGCCGCGCCGTGCCGCGGTGCGGTAGAACGCCACCGCCCCCGGCAGTTCGGCGGCGCAGGTGGCGATCCGCACGAGATCGTCGCGGAACCAGCCGCGGTACTCGCGCGGCAGGGGATCACGGCGGCCCGAGGATGGATGGCAGCCGACCTTGTCGGCGGCGAAGTAGGGACCGTAGACGTGGACCCCGGCGATCCGCGCCCCCGCGGCCGGGGTCCAGGAGTCGCGCACCGCGCGGCAGGCCGCGAGCATCGCCGCGATCTCGGCCGGGGCGCCGGTCGTGGTGGTGGGAAAGAGCGTCGTCGTCCCGTGCCGGGCATGGCAGGCGAGGACGCGGCGCACCGCCTCGGGCGTGGCATCCATGAAGTCGGCGCCGCCGCCACCATGGACGTGGAGGTCGACGAATCCGGGGGCGATCAGGCCACCCCGGGCGTCGATCGCGGTCACGCCGGCGGGCCGGGCTGCCAGCGGGCCGACGGACTCGATCCGGCCGCCGCGGCAGACGACGCTCCCCCCCGGCACGAGCCGATCGGGGAGGACGAGCGTGCCGCCGTGGACGACGAGGTCGCCGGCGGCGGGGGCGGGGGGAGTGGCCACGAAAGGGCGTTCAGGTCGGGGCGAGGACGCTCTTCACCACCGCTCCGGAGTGCATCTGCTCGAAGGCGTCGTGCCAGTGCTCGAGCGACCAGACGCCGCCGATGATCGGGCGGACGTCGAACCGGCCCGACGACAGCAGCGCGATGACGCGCTCCCAGATCGGCCAGTTGTGGCTGAAGCTCCCCTGGAGGGTGACGTTCTTCTGGACGAGCGGATCGAGGCTGAAGCCGAGCGGCGCCCGCCCCCACCCCACCTTGCTGATCCAGCCGGCTGGGCGGACGAGGTCAAGCGCGGCCTGGAGCGTGGCGCTGACGCCGGCGGCGTCGATGACGCCGTCGCAGCCGAGGCCGTCGCGGGCCAGCGCCCAGTCGCGGGCGTCGCCGACGATCGGCTCGCAGCCGTACCGCCGCGCGACCTCGAGCCGCGTGGCGTCGCCGGCCAGACCGACGACGGCCACGTCGGCCCCACACAGCCTCGCCATCGCCGCGCAGAGGATCCCGATCGTGCCCGGGCCGAGGACGACGACGCGGTCGCCGGGCTCGATCCGTGCGTTCTTCACCACCGCCGAGTAGGCGACGCAGCAGGGCTCCGTCAGGCAGGCCTGCTCGAACGGGAGATGGTCGGGGATGGCGTGGAGGATCCGGGACGGGACGCGGACAAAGCGTGTCATCGCACCGTCGACGCCGTAGCCGAAGCCCTTCCGCGACGGGTCGAGGTTGTAGAGCCCGCGCCGCGAGAGTGGGCAGTCGGGATCGATGACCGCCGCGGTCTCGCTGACGACGCGCGCTCCCTCGCGCCAGCCGCGGACCTCGCTCCCCACCGCCGCGATCGTGCCGCAGAACTCGTGGCCGAGGACGACGGGATAGTTGACCTGCCAGGAATGGTCGCCGGTCCACTGGTGGAGATCGCTGCCGCAGACGCCGACGTTGGCGACCTCGAGGAGGACGTCGGTGTCTCCGATGGCCGGCGGCGTGACGTCGCGGAGTTCGACCGAGCCGCGGGCGGCGGCGAAGTTGACGACGGCGGTGGGCATCGGGACGGTCTCGGAAGGCGGGGGGCGGTCAGGGCGCGGTCAGGCGCCCGGGCCGCGGTCGGGGACGCGCTGGGAGTGGACGGCGTCGCAGATCATCCGCAGCGACGCGGCAAGGTCGCCGTCGGCGGTGCGGAAGGCGTCGGCGTCGATCGTCAGCGGCGCCCCGAGCACGACCAGCGGCGCGCCGTAGGACGGGCAGGCGATCGCCTGCTCGAGCGACAGGCCTCCCACTGCCTGGACGGGCACACGGACCGCGGCGACGACCTCGCGGAGCTGGTCGAGGGGGCTGGGCATCCGCCGGCCCGCGGCGGCGATCCCGCGCCGTTCGTCGTAGCCGACATGGTGGACGACGTAGTCGCAGCCGAGGTCCTCGAGCCACTTCGCCCCGGCGACCATGTCGGGGCAGACCATGGTGTCGCCCATCACCTTGGCGCCGAAGTCGGCTCCCGCCCGGACGACGCACTTGATCGTCTCTTCGTGGGCGCGGGCCATGACGACGACGTGGGTCGCGCCCGCCTTGGCCATCATCTCCGCCTCGAGGTAGCCGCCGTCCATCGTCTTCAGGTCGGCGACGATCGGCACCTGCGGAAACGCCTGCCGCAGCGCGCGGACGCCGTGCAGCCCCTCGGCGAGGATCAACGGCGTGCCCGCCTCCAGCCAATCGACCCCGGCGCCGAGCGCCATCGCGGCGGTCGCCAGCGCCTCGTCGAGGTTCGTCAGGTCGAGCGAGATCTGGACGATCGGTCGCATGGCGGCGCGTCAGTCGTGGTACTCGTACTTGAACCGCCCCGGCATCGGCACGGGGTAGGTGAAGTCGGGGCCGAGGGGCACCGGCGCAGGCGAGTCGGCGGCGAACGTGGCCACGCCGGCGGTCATGTCGTCGGGGCTGTTGAGCAATTCGTCGAACGTGACCGCCTTCCCGGTGTGGGCCGCCACACGCCCCATCGCCGTCGCCAGGCTCGCCTCCGCCCCGCGGACGGCTTCGTTGTAGGGCTCGTCGGCGAGGATCGCGGCGACGAGGTGCTCCCACTCGCGGCGGTAGGGATTGGGCTCCGGCTGCTCGGCCGTCCAGACGAGGTTGTCCTTCTCCGACTTCTGTCCCTTGTAGATCGCGCACTTGGCGGGGGAGTGGCCGCTGGCGGAGATCGTGAACGCCCCCTTCGTGCCCTGGCCGAAGACGCCGAACTTCTGGTCGCAGTTCTTCGTGTGCCGACCCGAATAGAAGAACTTCGTCCCGTCGTCGAACGTGTACTCGACGGCGTAGTTGTCGAAGTTCTGATCGTCGAGCCGTCCCTTGTAGTGTCGTCCGCCGGTGGCCTCGGCCTTCACCGGCCAGCCCCCCTTCATCCAGCACACCTCGTCGATGTGGTGGACGTAGTAGTCGCTGAAGATCCCTCCGCTGGCCCAGAGGAAGCCGTGGAACCGGCGGATCTGCCAGAGCAGTTCGCTCAGCCCCTCGGGCGGACCGGGAAACAGCTCGAAGCTCTGGGCCGGCGTGTGCATCCGGTAGCCGCGGAAGTCCATCAGTTCTCCCGCCTCGCCGGCACGGAGCCGGTCGAACAGTTCCCGACGGCGGTCGCAGTGGCGGCACATCAGCCCGACGCCGACCTTGAGCTTCTTCTCGTCGGCCTTGGCGGCCAACTCGATGATCCGCTTCGTGCTCGGGCCGTCGATCGAGACCGGCTTCTCCATGAACACGTGGCAGCCCTTCTCGATCGCCTTGGCGAAGTGGGCCGCCCGGAAGGCGACCGGCGTCGCGAAGATCGCGATCCCGCCGGGCGCGAGCGACTCGATCGCCTTGTCGTAGGCGTCGAAACCGATGAACACCCGGTCGTCCGGGACGTCGACCTGATCCTTGAACTGCTCGCCGATCGAACGGCGCACGATCTCGGCCCGGTCCTTGAAGACGTCGGCCAAGGCGACGATCTTCACCGGCTTGCCCGACACCGACAGCGCGTCGACCGCCGCCCCGCCGCCGCGGCCACCGCAGCCGATGAGGGCCGCCGGGATCTGGTCGCTACCGGCGGCATGGACCGCCGGGGCGCGGAGGGCGAGCACGCTCCCGGCCGCCGACGCGGCAGCGATGCCACGGCCGAGGAAACCGCGCCGCGAGGGTCGCGTGGCGACGACCGGACGCCGTGGCAGGATCGGTTGGATGGCCATGCGAGCCTCCGAATGTGGAAGGGATCGATTTCGCCGTCGGTCGGCAGGATCCCACCGCGGCCTCGTGGCCGCCAGCCGCCCCACGCCGACGGCGGCGAGTGTACCCGGCGCCGGACGACACGAAAACGCCCCGCCGGCGACCGCTCGACCGGTCGCCGGCGGGGCGCTCGAAGGCCCGTCGAGCGCCAGCCGGTCACGCCATCCGGGTGATGCTCCCCGGTGCGATCGGCCGGCCCGTCGGGGCGACGGTGATCGCGTTGAGCGAGACGCTCGTCACGGCGGCGATCAGGAGCGCCGTGGCGACGCGCCGTTTCTTGCGCATGCCGGCGACGCAGGCGCCCACCAAACCGACGCCGGCGAGCATCATCGTCGACGGCTCCGGCACGGCGACGCCGACGAGCATGTTGTTGACCGTCACGTAGGTGTTCATGTCGTTGGGAAACGACCCTGCCGACACGTAGTTCACCCGCAGCGAGGTGATCGGCTCGATCGGATTCGCGTACGACGCGAAGCCGATGTAATTGTCGCCCGGAGACGTCCCCGTGGTGACCGAAAAGGTCTGCGCCGCGGCGTTGTTGACCGAGATCGAGATCGTCCCGCTGACCAGTTGCCCGGTGTCGAAGTTCCAGAGCGAAAAATTGGCGCCGACCGCCGTCGGCAGCCGCAGACCGTCTCCGGTCCTCGGCGTGAAGATCAGGGTTTTCGTCGCCTGGTCGAGGCCCGCCGCCGAGAGCCCCAGCGGCGTCTGGACGAACCCGAAACTCCCCGAGGTGGAGAGGTTGTATTGATAGCCGTTGACCGCGTTGGGCGATGGAAATGTCAACGGCTCGGTCTTGAAATCGGTCCCCGAGACGCCGAACGACGCGGCGTACCGGTTGGTGCCGCCGGCGACGACGGTGGTGGTGAACCACGACTGGGCGCCGGCGCCCGAAAAGGTCTCGATCGTTCCCGCCAGGCCTGGCCCGGCACAGGCCACCGCCCAGGCGGCGGTGACGAACCATCCACTCCATCGCGCGCAACGACGATCCTGGCTGGACATGCCAGTCATCTCCTCTCGAGGCCGGGCGCGCTGCCCCAGCGCAGACCCACTCGGCAGACTCTGCAGATCTCGTGCCAGTTCGGCGGTCATCGGGAGAATTCGACGATTCCCCGGCCGATCACGGGGAAAAACGCGAAGAAACCGCATGGAGGCGATTCCCCGGCGGAGCGGCCGTGTCGGTCCCGGCTGGAGCGAATCGCCCCAGGTGCTGGGACGCACGCGGCGTCGATCGCCCCAGGGCGACCGTCAGCCCCCCAGTTCGACCACGGCGTAGCAGATCATGTGAAGGATGTTCATCTGGGCATCCTCCACCCGTCCGTAGTGATGGTCGTCGACCACGAGCACGTGGTCGCAGAGCTCGGCCAACCGCCCCCGCTTGCCCCCCACGAGCGCCACGGTGACGAGCCCCTCGCGGCGGGCGTACTCGGCGGCGTTCACGAGGTTCGGCGAGTTGCCGCTAACGCTCGCCAGGATCAGGAGGTCACCGGCGGCGGCATGGTTGCCCAGTTGACGGACGAAGATGTCCTCGTAGGCGTAGTCGTTGCCGATCGCGGTCATCCACGAGACGTTGTCGGCGAGGGAGAGGACGCGGAACGGTCGGCCCGCCGCTTCGGAGGCGTTTTTGCCGAGGTCGGTGACGAAATGGGACGCGTTGGCCGCGCTGCCGCCGTTGCCGCAGACGAAGATCCTTTTCCCCTCGCGCCCCGCGCGCCGCACCAGTTCGATCGCCGCGGCGATGGCGGCCGTGGGCACCGATGAGATCGCCCGGTCCTGGTGGGCGACGTAGCTGGCGACCCAATCGACGAGGGACGGTTCGGACATGCAGCCTGCTCCGGGGACGGGCACTCGATTCCCGATCATGCCCCGTCGGGCGCTTGCCCGCAATCGACGAGCGCCGCCAGCGCCGCACCGACCGGAACGACGTCGGCCCCGAGCGCCGCCAGGCGGACCGGGGGACCAGGGCGAAACGGCTCCATCACCAGCGGCGTGAGCCGGGCCGCGACCGCCGCACGCCACGCTTCTCCGATCGTCGCCACACCGCCGCCGAGGACGATGACGTCGGGATTGACGAGTTGGACGACGTGCGCCAGTGCATGGGCGTAGGGGGCGGCGGCGCCGGCGAGGATGTCCCTCGCGGTGTCGTCGCCCGCCGCGAGAGCGGCGGGAAGGAGGCGTGCCGAGGGGGGATCGTCCGTGGCGGCGGCGAGCCGGGCGATGCACCCCGATGGGGCGCCGGCGATCTCCTCGCGCACGCGGCGGTCGATCGCCCAGCCGGAGGCGACCTCCTCGAGGATCCCGCCGTCGGCGGCGAGGCGCAGGTGCCCCAGTTCCATCTCGCCGCCGGAACGGCCGTGGTAGAGCCGGCCGGCGATCACCAATCCGGCGCCGATCCCGCTGCCCGAATTGGTGTAGAAGACGACCCGCGCGCCCTGCCCGGCGCCGACCGTGGCCTCGGCCAGCGCCGCGGCGTTGGAGTCGTTTTCAAGGAGGCAGGGGACAGCTCCCAAGGGGGCGCGGACTTCGTCGGCGACCCAGGCGGCGAGGGGATAATCAGCCCAGCCGCCGACGTGGAAACTCGTCGCCACCACCCCACGGGCCCGGTCGACCGGACCGCCGAAGCCGATCCCGACGGCACGGATCGCGCCCCCGGTGCCGTGCTCCGTGGCGAGCAGATCGGCCAACTGGCCGGCGAGCGCGGCGCGGATCGCCTCCGCCCCGCCGGCAGGCGCGACCGCGTCGGCACGGCGCACGAGGACGGCGCCGTCCTCGGCCACGATCGCCGACTGGAGCTTGGTGCCGCCGATCTCGATGCCGATCGCCGCCGGGCGGAGCGCCGGCGTCACTTCGCCACCCACGCGGCGGCAGCACCGGCCACGTCGGCCTTCGCGCCGCCGAACCGGGTCACGGCGCCCGGGGTGCCGGTTGCCGTGAACGCGGCCGCGACGACCGGCGGGATCTCCGCCTCGCCGGCCAGCCACAGCCGCCCCGGGGCTCCCGCCGCGAGCATCCCGGGGAGGTCGAGGTACTTGCCCGCGCCGGGGAGGAACGCCGGGTCGCGGTAGTCGACCAGCGTGGCGAAGCGGAATCCGCCCGTGTCGATCGCCGCGCCGTCGATGGCCGCGCCGGCGACGGCACGGGCGGCGGCGGCGATCGGCCCCCGGCTGCCGAGACCGACGAGCGCGACGCGGGTCGGCGCCGGATGGTCCCCGACCTTCGCCGTCCGCACGAAACGAACCAGCCCGAGGACGTCGTGGACGCGCTGCGCGAACAGGGCGTGGTTGTAGCCGAACGTGTAGGCCGGAGCCTCGCGCGGATTCTTCACCACCCGCTGGCGGCCGTCGGCCTCGGCCGGCGGGGTGAACAGGTCCGGGGCGACGACACTCGCGCCGCCGGCCACGAGCGTTGCCACCGGCGCCACCGCCGCCC
Source organism: Planctomycetota bacterium (assembly GCA_018970785.1). Taxonomy (GTDB): domain Bacteria; phylum Planctomycetota; class Planctomycetia; order Pirellulales; family UBA1268; genus F1-20-MAGs016. The sequence continues at coordinate 2,409 of JAGWVR010000080.1, read as the reverse complement.
CGTCGGCCTCGAGTGCCCGCGACCCGCCGTCGTCGAGCCAGATCACGACCGTGCCGTTCCAGACGTGGGGATGGAGCCAGACCAGCGGCACCTCCTCGCCGTGGGTGGTGTTGGCGAGCGTCCCGGCCATCCGGGTGACGCCCCCGGCGGCGGTCTTGGCCGCGACGCTCCAGGTCGAGTCGCCGGCCGTGGCGACCGTCCGGCCGATGACCGTCTGCCATGCCGGCTGGAGCACGTCGGCGAGCCCGGCGGGCGTGGCGGCGGCGGCGGTCAGCACCGCGGTCGAGCCGGCAGCGAGGCGCGCCAAGAGGTCGCGCTCGAACTGCGGGTCGGCGGCCGGCGGGGCGGGGTGATCGGCGTCCCAGACGGTCAGTTGCTCGCGCGCCAGCGGCTCGTAGTCGCGCTCCACCACCGGCTCAGGGAACCCGAGGGCGAAGTGCTTGTTGAGGAAGGTGTAGAAGGCGGAGCGCGAGACGGCGTTGTAGTTGTGGGGGAAGTGCTCGCCGCGCTTCAGCGCCACGGCGTCCTTGGCGCCGTGGAGCGCGTAGGTCGCCTGGAGGTCGGGGAAGCCCTTCGTCGCCAGTTCCCGCGTCCAGTCGTCGGCGGTGTTCATGATCTGCGGGCGCGGCGCGCACAGCGCCGCGAACTCGACGTTGCCGGTGCCGACGCGGAGCAACGACGCGTTCTCGCAGGTGCAGCCCCCCTGCATCGCCGTGCTCACCATCACCATCGGGCCCGAGAGGGCGATCCGGTCGTCGACGGCCGCCAGCAGCATCGTCTGCGTCCCGCCGCCGCTGGCGCCGGTGACGGCGATCCGTGCCGGATCGACCTCCGGCAGCGAGAGGACGAAGTCGACCGAGCGGACGGCGTTCCACGTCTGCAGCCCCATGATGCTCTGGAGGTGGGATTCGGCCTGCGGGCTGTAGAGGCCCCAGCGTTCGGCCGCGTTCATCTCGGGACGCTGCTTGGCGAACCCGTGGACCACCTCGCGGGAAAACTGCACCGCGTCGGAATCGGAGAGCATGTCCCACTGCCAGACGACGCAGCCCATCCGCGCCAGCTGCACGCACAGCGACTGGAACCGGCTCCGCCCCCCCTGCTCGAAACGCTCCTCGCCGGCCGCGATCTCGCGGCGCAGCGCCGCCGGGTCCTGCTCGGAGAGCCGGGCATCCTTCCAGTGGCCGTGGGCGAACAGCACCGCCGGCACCTTCTGCCCCTCGGCGAGCCCCGCCGGCCGGTAGAGGTTGCCGGTGACGAACAGGCCCGGCACGCTCTGGAACGACACCTTCGACACCGTGTAGCCGGCGCCGCCGGCGTTCCCGACGGCGCCCGGGCCCTTGGTGACGGTGCCGTGGATCGACGGCTCGAGCGGCGTCTTCGCCGGCGCCGGCCACAGGCCCTGCGACACCAGCACGCGCCGCCGCACGTCCGCGCGCCGCGTCTGCCACTCGTCGAGCGCCGCCGGGGGCGTGAACGGGAAGAAGCCGTCGAGGTCCTTGAGTGGCCGGAGCCGGGCATCCTCGGCATGGCCGGCCGTGGCGACGACGGCCAGGGCGACGGCGAGCAGGCGACACGCGACGCGGACACTGGCAACCATGCAAGACTCCTGCATCCAGAGGCAGCGGTGGGGGGCGGGGATCACGGCACGCGCGGCACGGGGCGGCCGTCGCGGAGAAACTCGATCAGGTCGACGAACTCGACGGCGGGGATCGTGCGCCCGAACCCCTCGGGCATCAACGACCGCCCGGTGGCGGAGAGCGTCTCGATGGCCGAGCGCGGCACCGCGCGGCGCTCGCCGCCGGCGCGGGCGAGCACGACCGCGTCGGCGCTGCTCTCCACGAGCACGCCGTCGACGACGTCCCCGTCGACGGTGACCACCACCGCCGCCTCGTAGCGCGGCTCGACGGTCCGGTTGGGATCGACGATGTCGGTCACGAGCTTTTCCAGCGGCCGGTCGGCGGCCTCGGCGAGATCGGGGCCGACAGCCTGCCCCGAGCCGCCGGCGCGGTGGCAGGCCGCGCAGTGGCGGGCGAAGACGTCGCGGCCGCGCCCGAGGTCACCGCCATGGGCGGCCAGCGCGACCAGGTCGCCGATCCGCGCGGCGGCCTCGCCGGCAGCCTCCGGGGGCCAGATCCGTGCCGCTCGAGCGCGGATCGCCTCGTCGGCCGACTTGGCCAGCACGGCGCGGCGGTCGAGCGGCACGAGAGCGGCCGGCACCTTCCCCTCCTCGATCGCCGTCAGCAGGCTGGCGGCGGCGTCGCGGCGATCCGCCACGGTGCCGATCACGGCGGCGCGCACGGTCGGCTCGAGACCGGGAAGGGCGTCGATCACCAGCGCCAGCGCCGTCGGATCGGCACTCGCGGCCAGCGCTCCCAGCGCCGCCTGCTGGATCGGGGCCGGTTGGGTCCG
>JAGWVR010000079.1 GCA_018970785.1 Planctomycetota bacterium | reverse complement strand
TCGGGGTAGCGGCGGATCGGCGAGGTGAAGTGGCAGTAGCAGTCGCTGGCCAGCGCGTAATGCCCCTCGTCCTGCGGGCCGTAAACGGCGCGCGACAGGCTCCGCAGCACCGCGTAGTGGACCGCGTGCTCCTCCGGTCGGCCGCGCGTCAGGCCGAGGAGCCGCTGCAATTCGAACCGGCTCTCGAGCGTGTCGACCTCGAAGCCCAGCTCCGAGACGAACTCGGTGAGCTGCCGCAGCTTGCGCAGATCGGGAGCCCGGTGGACGCGGCGGAGGAAGCCGCACCGCGCCGCGTGGAGCCGCTCCGCGACCGCCTCGTTGGCGGCCAGCATGAACTCCTCGATGATCCGGTGGCTCTCGGTGTGGGCGACGACGTGCGCCCCGCGCACGCGGCCGTCGCGGTCGAGGTCGATCTTCACCTCCGGCATCACCAGCTCCAGGCTGCCCCGCGCCTCGCGGCGGCCGCGCAGGAGGCGTGCCAAGTCGCGCATCCGGCCGAGCAGGTCGCGGACCGCCGGCGCCATCTCCACCGCCCGCGTCGCCGGGTCGGCGAGGAACAGGTCGACCTCCTCGTAGGAGAAGCGCCGCCGGCTGCGGATCGCCGAGCGCTCGACGGAGGTGTCCACGGGGAGGCCGTCGGCCGTGAACTCGATCCAGCAGGTGCGCGTGAAGCGGACGCGGTCCGGCTGGAGGCTGGCGAGGTTGTTGCTCACCAGCTCGGGGAGCATCGGAATCACGCGGTCGGGGAGGTAGACGCTCGTGCCGCGTCTCCGCGCCTCCTGGTCGAGCGCCGAGCCCTCGGGGACGAAATGGGCGACGTCGGCGATGTGGACGCCGAGGAGCCAGTGGCCGCGTTCGCCGCGCTCCAGCGAGATCGCGTCGTCGAAGTCGCGGGCATCGACCGGATCGATGGTCACCGTGACCGTGTCGGTGAGGTCGCGGCGGTCGGCGGGAACGGCGTCCTCCCAGGCGGCCGCGGCGGCGCGGGCGACGTCGAGGGCGGGTTCGGGAAACGGCCCCGGCAAGCCGAATTCGTGGATCACCGCGAGCGTGTCGACCCCCGGGGCGCCGGCCGCGCCGAGGACCTCGACCACCACCCCCTCCCCGTCGCGAAGCGCCGTCGGGAAGCGGACCATCTCCACGACGACCTTGTCGTCGACGCGCACCCCCTTCGCGCCCGGGTCGCCGACGGCGACCGGCCGCGCGAACGCCGTGCCGTCGATCCGCACCCAGCCGCCGCCGGCGGCTTCGAAGTAGCTGCCGACGAAGCGCGTCGTCCGCCGCCGGAGGACGGCGACGATCTCCCCCGACGGCCCCGGTCGGCCGGCCTCGCGGCTGCGGAGGATCCGCACCCGCACCGTGTCGCCGGTGGCGGCGTCGCGGCTGGCGTGGGCCGGCACGTGGACGTCGGGGGGAACGCTGCCGTCCACCGCCGTCTGGCGCACGAACCCGTGGCCGGCGTGGGCGCGGCGAAACACCCCCTCGACCTCTTCGGGGCGACGCCCGGCGCCGGAGCGGTGCGGTTTCCCCGGCCGCGGCATGGTCGATCGAGCGGCCCGTCAGCCGCGCCCCTTGAAGAACTTCCGGCCGAGCTGCTGCTGGAACGGCGTCCACCCCCCGTCGAGCGCCGCCCCGCCCTCGAGGAGCTGGGTCACGCCGGCGACGCGGGCGTCGAGGGCGTCGAGCTGATGGAGGAGGATCGCCTCGAGGGTCATCGGCAACCGCGGGGCGCCGTATTCGTATTCGCCGTGATGGCTGACGATCATGTGCTTGAGGCGCATCGCCGTCGCCGGGTCGAACTCGCGGCCGGTGCGCTCCTGCACCCCCTGGATCTTCTCCTCGAGGATCTCCACGCCGAGGACGACGTGGCCGACGAGTTGCCCGACGTCGGTGTACGAACAGCCGCGCTCGCTCTCCAGCTCCACCGTCTTGCCGATGTCGTGGATGAACGCCCCGACGAGGAGCAGGTCGCGGTCGACGGCCGGGTAGAGCGGCGCCACCCGGTCGACCAGCCGCAGGAGCGTGACCACGTGGAGGAGCAGGCCGCCGACGTGGGCATGGTGCTGTTTGACGCCCGCCGGGCTGCGCCGGAAGGTGGCCATCAGCTGGGAGTCGGCGCGGAACTCGGCGACCAGATCGGCCAAGTCCCCCGGGGGGACCGTCGCCAGCAGTGCCGCCAGCTCGCCGTCGAGCGCCTCGACGTCGCCGGGGCCGAGGACGGCGAACTCCCGCTCGTCGACGGTGCGCGGATCGACGCGGGCGATCGCGCTGATGATGATCTGGAGGTTGCCGGCGTACAGCTGCGTCGCCCCTTCGACGCGGACGTAATCGCCGTCCTCGAAGGCTTCGTTGTCGGTGGTCGAGGCGTTCCACAACCGTCCGGTGATCGAGCCGCTCCGGTCGGCCAGCTCCACCTGGAGGAACAGCTGCCCGTTGCGGTTGGGGCGGAGCTGCTTGTGCGTGGCCAGGAACACCTGATCGACGCTGCCCTGGGCAGGCAATTCGCTCACCAGCCGGCGCTTTGCGGCAGCGCGTCGCCCGCCGGGGCGTCCGTCCACGGGGCCGGTTCGCGCCTCGGCGTCGGCGGCCAACGGCCGTCCGGCACGCGCTGCCGTCGAATCCCCCTGGCCGGTCGCCATCCTGCCTCCACACCCGCATCCGGCGGTGTGCCGGGAATGGCCACCGCTGGCGCGGCCGTGTCGGGTGCGGCCGCGGTCTCCGTGATTCTACGCCGCTCGACGCACCGCGCCCAACCGCCCCGGCCGGCGCGGGAACGCCGCGCCGCTACAATCCCGCTCCCCCGGCCGCCCCGCGCGGCGACCGTTGCAGGAGCGCACCGATGCCCGACCACGCGATCAGCCCGACCCGGCGCGAAGACTATGCCGAGTGGTACCAGCAGGTCGTCCGCGCCGCCGACCTCGCCGAACAGTCGCCGGTGCGCGGCTGCATGGTGATCAAGCCGCACGGCTACGCGATCTGGGAGCGGATGCAGGGCGTGCTCGACCGGGCGTTCAAGGCCACCGGGCACCAAAACGCCTATTTCCCGCTGTTCATCCCGGTCAGTTACCTCGAGCAGGAGGCGAAGCACGTCGCCGGATTCGCCAAGGAATGCGCCGTCGTCACCCACCACCGCCTCGAGGTGTCTGCCGACGGCCGGCTCGTGCCGGCCGGCAAGCTCGAAGAGCCGCTCGTCGTCCGCCCGACCAGCGAGACGATCATCGGGGCGATGTACGCCAAGTGGATCCAGTCGTGGCGCGACCTCCCCGTCCTCATCAATCAGTGGGCCAACGTCGTCCGGTGGGAGATGCGCCCGCGCGTCTTCCTCCGCACCGCCGAATTCCTCTGGCAGGAGGGGCACACGGCCCACGCCACCGCCGCCGAGGCGGTCGAGGAGACGTTGCGGATCCTCGGCATCTACGCCGCGTTCGCCCGTGAGCACCTCGCGATGCCGGTCCTCGAGGGACCGAAGCCGGCCGCCGAGCGCTTTCCCGGCGCGGTCGAGACCTATTCGATCGAGGCGATGATGCAGGACGGCCGGGCGCTGCAGGCGGGGACGTCGCACTTCCTCGGGCAGAACTTCGCCCGCGCCCAGGAGATCAAGTTCGCCGACACGACCGGGGCCGAGGCCTACTGCTGGACGACGTCGTGGGGCGTGTCGACGCGGCTCATCGGCGCGCTTGTGATGACCCACTCCGACGACGACGGGCTCGTGCTGCCGCCGCGGATCGCACCGACGCAGATCGTCCTCCTGCCGATCCACCGCACCGACGAGGAACGGGCCCGGGTCCTCGAGGCGTGCCGCGGCCTCGAGGCGGCGCTCGGCGCCGTCCGCTCCGGCGACGAGCCGATCCGCGTCCGCACCGACGCCCGCGACATGCGCGGCGGCGACAAGGTGTGGCAGCACGTCAAGCAGGGGGTGCCGGTGCGCGTCGAGATCGGCCCGCGCGACCTCGCCGCCGGCGCCGTGAGCGTGTCGCGGCGCGACCGGGGGCCGCGCGAGCGGGTGGCGCTGCCGTTGGAATCGTTCCCGGCGGCGGCCCCGGCGCTGCTCGAGGAGATCCAGCGCGGCCTGTACGACCGGGCGTTGGCGTTTCGCGAGGCACGGACGGTGCGCGTCGCCGACCGGGCCGAGCTCGTCGCCCGGTTCGCCGACGAAGGGGCGACGGGAGAGGGGCAGGGGGGCTTCGTGATCACCCACGTCGCCGACACCCCGGAGGTCGCGGCGGTGTGCGATCCCCTCAAGGTCACGGTCCGCTGCATCCCGATGGACGGCCCCGACGATCCGGGTCGCTGCATCATCACCGGGCAGCCGGTGCAGCGGCCGAGCGTCCTCGCCCGCGCCTACTGAGCGGCGGCGCGACCGGAGGGCCCGGTTGGCGGGCGGACCGGAACTGGCTGCTACACTGGAAGCGTGCGGTTTTTGGCCGGATCCAGGCCCCGAGACCGCACCGGTCGTGCCTCCCGGGCCGGGCACGGCGCCGCTCCGTCGGACTGCCGACGAGGGAGCGACCCCGGCCCGCACGGGTAGCTGCATGGCACTGCGGAAACCGACCCCGTTGGCCGTCGCCCTGGCGGCCGTGGTCTGCGGCATCGGCTTCGGCACCGGCACCGCCGCGCTCGTCTCCCGGCTCCAGCCCTGGCGTGTCGGCGAGTTCGACCCGCTCGGCGAAGGCGTCCGCGGCGCGGAGAAAAGCGCCCGCGTTTCCGTCGACGCGACGACGCACGCCTTCGGCACGATCGCCCTCGGCAACGAAGGGGAGCACGCGTTCGTGATCCGCAACGTCGGCCAGGCCCCCCTCGTCCTCAGCAAGGGGGCCTCGTCCTGCTCCTGCACGGTGATGGACTTCGACTCCCGTCAGGGGGGCAACGACGAGGCCGAGAAGGCGATCGCGCCGGGGGGATCGGCCGAGGTCCGTCTGAAGTGGCGTGGCAAGGCCGACGGTCCGTTCCGTCAGCAGGCGACCGTGCTGACCAACGACCCCGGCCGCCCCGAGGTGGTGTTCGTGGTCGAAGGGGCGGTGGTCCCGTCGTGGCGGGCCGTGCCCTCGACGCTCGTGATCTCCCGGGCGACTTCGGGGAGCGGCGAGCGTGCGACCGCCGACTTGTTCACGTTCGGCGACACGGCGCCCGAGATCGTCTCCACCACGCTCCTCAATTCGGCGACCGAGCGGTTCTTCAAGGTCGGCGTCGAGCCGCTCCCCCCCGAGACGATCGCCGCGGAGAAGGGGGCGACCGGCGGAGTGCGGCTGGTGGTCGACGTCCTCCCCGACGCCGAGATCGGGCTGGTCAAACAGACGGCCCGCGTGGTGCTCCGCACCGCGGAGGAGCTCACCGTCGAGGTCCCGATCGAAGTCTCCGTGTCGGGGGCGCTGAGCCTCGCCGGGGCGGGGTGGGACCCGGATCGCCAGGCGCTCGCCCTGGGAACGGTCTCCGGCAAGACGGGGGGACGCTGGGACCTGTTCATGGCCGCGAAAGGGCCGCACCGTCAGGCGGTCCGCCCCGTCGTCCGCGAGGTCGTGCCGTCCTCGTTGGCGGTGACGATCGGCGAAGCGGTGCCGATCGGCAACGGCAACGTGATGCGGATCCCGATCACCATCGAACTGCCCGCCGGCAGCGCCCCGGCGGTCAACAACTGCACCAAGCAGGCCCCTGCGGGAAGAATCGTCCTCGAAACGGGGCATCCGGAGTCGCCGACGATGTCGATCAAGGTGTGTGTGGCGATCACCCCCTGACCGCCGCACGGCGGCCGGGGAGGATCCCGGCCCGGCAGGTCGTTCACGGAGGTTTCGTGGCATGAATCGCTCGATCGCCCTGCTGCTGGTGCTGACGGCCCTGGCGCTCGTCGTGGCGGGCGGACCAGGCCGGCGGCCGGCGGCCGCGCAGGTGCCGGCCACCCCCGAAGGAGCCGGCGGGATCCCCGATCGCGGTCCCGGGGTGGCCGCCGAGGTCGCCGCCGACTTCGCCCGGCGGAACGGACGGGTGTTCGACGGCTGGTCGAAGCCCGGTGCGGTGCTCGTCCTCACCGGTGAACTCGACGGCTACATCGAACCCTGCGGCTGCACCGGCAAGGAGAACCAGAAGGGGGGGCTGAGCCGTCGCCACAACTTCCTCCGCGCCCTCGCCGCGGCCGGCTGGCCCGCGGTGGCGATCGATCTGGGGGGCCAGGTGAAGCGGTTCGGGCGACAGACCGAGATCAAGTTCCAGTCGATCGCCGAGGGACTCAAGGCGATGGACTACCGCGGCGTCGGACTCGGGCCCGCCGACCTGCGCTTGCCGACGGAGGGCCTCGTCGCGGCCGTCGCCGCCGTCGGCACCGCACCGACGCCGTTCGTCTCCGCCAACGTCGGCCTCTACGGCCTCGACGCCAAGATCACGCCGCGGACCACGGTCGTCGAGGTCGGCGGCCTGCGGATCGGGATCACGGCGGTGCTCGGCGACCGCCAGGCCAACGCCGTCCGCAACGAGACGATCGAGATCGCCACGGCGACCGAGGGCCTGAAGGCCGCCGCGGCGGAACTCGCCGCTGCCCGCTGCGACCACCAGGTGCTCCTGGCGTGGACGGTCGCCGAGGAAGCGGCGAAATACGCGGCGCTGTTTCCGCAGTTCGACCTCGTCGTGGCCGCCGGCGGTGCCGACGAACCGCCGCTCGAGGCCCCGGCCCTGCCGGCCGCGGCCGGACGGGCACCGGCGCGGCTGGTGGAACTCGGTCACAAGGGGATGTACGCCGTCGCCATCGGCTTGTTTCCCGGGGCGCCGGTGGCGCTGCGCACGCAGCGTGTCCCGCTCGACGCCCGCTGGGGCGAGTCGGAGGAGATGATCCGGCTCCTCGGCGATTACCAGGCGCAGCTCGAGCGGCTCGGCCTCGATGGCCTCGGGATGGCGCCGGTCCGCCATCCCAGCGGACGACGGTTCGCCGGCAGCGCCGCCTGCGCCGACTGCCACCAAGAGGCCTTCGACGTCTGGAAGGAGTCGGGCCACGCCAAGGCGCTGACGACCCTGGAGATCCAATCGCCGCGGCGCGACGGCGACCCCGAATGCCTGTCGTGCCATGTCGTCGGCTGGGTGCCGCAGAAGTTCGAACCCTACGAGGGGGGCTTCGCGGGCATGGCCGTCACCCCGCAACTCGCCCACCAGGGCTGCGAGAACTGCCACGGACCGGCCGCCGATCACGCCGCCGTGGAGCGGGGCGACATCGAGGTCGCCGACGAGGAACGGAGCCGGCTGCGGACGTCACTCGCCCTGTCGTTGGCGACCCCTGAAGGCAAGGAACGTGCGGTCAACAATTGCCTCGAGTGCCACGACATCGACAACAGCCCGAAGTTCGACTTCGACACCTACTGGCCGCAGGTCGAACACTGACCGGCCGGCGGAGGCGTCGACGGCTCAGCCCAACTGGGCGAGGGCTTCGTCGGGGATGCTGAAATTGGCGGCGACGCTCTGCACGTCGTCGTGGTCGTCGAGCCGCTCGAGCAAGGCGAGCACTTTGCGGGCGACGTCGACGTCGTCGACCGAGACGGTCGTCGTCGGCAGCCGGACGATGCCCCCCGGCTCGGGTTCGAGACCGGCGGCGCGGAGGGCGTCGAGCACGCCGGTGATCGCCGCCGGTTCGCAGGTGATCTCCCACCGGTCGCCAGCGAGCTTGACGTCGTCGGCGCCGGCGTCGAGGGTCAACTCGACGAGCCGCTCCTCGGTCACCGCACCCTGCGCCACGCGGACGACCCCCTTCCGCTGAAACAGGTAGGCCACGCAGCCGGTGGCTCCGAGCTTGCCGTCGCACATCTCGAAGATCTTGCGGATCTCGGGGGCGGTTCGGTTCTTGTTGTCGGTGAGGATCTCGCACAGCACCGCCACGCCGCCGGCGGCATAGCCCTCGTAGATCGACTCCTCGAGGTTGCCTCCCTTGAGCTCACCGGTGCCGGTGCGGATCGCCCGCTGGATGTTGTCCTTGGGCATGCTGACCGCCTTGGCGGCGTCGATCGCGTACCGCAACCGGAGATTGGCATCGGGATCGGCACCGCCGTGCTTGGCGGCGACGATGATCGCCTTGGCGAGCTTGCTCCACAGCTTGCCGCGCTTCGCGTCGATCAACGACTTCTTGCGGGCGATGTTCGCCCAATGCGAATGACCGGCCATGCATCACCTCGCGATCAACGCGGTTTCCGCCTCGTCAGCTGCGCCGCGGCCGTGCCGGCTCCCTTGCCGTCGGCCTTGCGCGGTGTCCCTTTCGGGCTGCCGGACCGCGTGCCCCCCTTGTCGGTTCGCCCGGCGGGGCGCGGCGGCTTCGCCGGCGGCTTGGCGGCGGCACCGCCACGCTCCTTCGCGGTGCCGGCAGGGGATTCCGTGGCGGGCTTCTTCGCTCCGCGGTCAGCCGCCGGACGCGCCGGCCGGGGGACGACAGCGGCCGGCTCCGCGGCCCCCTTGGCGGCGTTCGCGCCTCCCTTGCCGGCCGCTGGCGGCTTGGTGGAGGCGGCCTTTGCCGTGGCGACCGGCTTGGCCGGCTCGACGACCTCCGGCTCGGCGGCTGCGGGCGGGGCAGGGGGCAGATCGGCCGGTGGCGGACGGCCGACGTTGGGTTTCACGACGAACGGCTTCGGCCCCGGTTTGCTGCCAGCCACCGGCTTGCCGTCGGCGGTGCGCTTCGGTCCCGATCCGGGGGGTGGCAGCGGTGTCTTGCCCGCCGGACGTGCGGCGGCCTGCGGACCGGCGGGCCGGTGCTCCTCGGCCATGCCGCGTGTGCCATCCCCCTTCGCGCCATCCGCGTCGGCTGCAGCCGGGGCGGACGGGAGGGGCATCGGCTCGCCACGCTTCGGAAACCGCTCCTTGAGGTCGGGCGCGACCGACTGGAGGATCCGTCGCACCGTCGTACCGTGGAGATTGCCGAGGACCTCGACGCCGAATTGGTGGAGCAACGAGGAGAACTCGGGGCCGTTCTTCTTGGCGACGAGCCGCTCGAGACCGGCTGCCCGACCGGTGTCGTATTCGTCGCGGGCGACGATCCCGGCGAGGTACAGGGCCTGCAACCCACCGAGATCGACCGGCACGAAGTGGCCGCCGAGCGCCGTCGAGGCGACATGGGCGACGACGAACGGCGGAATCCCCTGGAGGCTCTCGAGGATCTTCACCCCGTGGGCGAGCGAATGCTTCCGTGCCGACTCGAGCGAGAAACTGTAGCTCGACTCGAACACGCTCTGCAGCACACGGCGGAGGGCGAGGGCGGCGCGGGGCGGGTCCGGAAGGTCGTGGAGCACCTCCGCCAGTTCCGCCACGGTCGTGACGCGAACCTCGTTGAGGTCGAAGAACGCCTCCCCGAGACGGGCAAACGCCTTCTGGGCCAGTTCGTACGGGGCGTTCTCGAGGCAGCAGGCAAACAGCACCTGCTCGAGGAGCGGCCGCGACGTGTCGGTCGGGACGTGCCGGTATTGCGTCCGAAGGGCCTTGTGGAGTCGGGCGACCGCCTGCTGGCGACTGGCTGCGCTCATGGCTGCTCCTGCTGCATGGCCGGCGGCAGCGGTGTCGATCCGCCGCCGTGGTCCTCCGGATCTGGCGCCTCGTTGCCGGGCTCCGCGTCGGCGTCCCGGCCGGCGGGAGGAAGGACCTCGGCGAGAATCCGCGCCATCTCGATCGACTTCTTCACCCCGCCGTCGATTTCGAACCGCAGCCGGGGGGTGTACCGCGTCTCGATCCGGGTGGCGATCAACGACTGGAGGAAACCGGCCGAGCTCGCCAGCCCGCGCAGCGCCAGCGCCTCCTGGGCCGGGCTTCCCATCACCGACACGCGGACGGTCGCCGAGCGCATGTCGGGCGCCATCTCGACGCCGGTCACGGTGACGTCGCGGACCCGTGGATCACGGACCTGCGTGAGGATGGCCATGCTGACCACCTCCCGGACCGCCTCTGCCGCCTTGAGAAGCCGCCGCGTGCTCACGACAACGTCCGCGCGACTTCCTCGATCCGGTAGCACTCGAGGAAATCGCCCTCCTTGACGTCGTTGAAGCCCTGCAGCTTGATGCCGCACTCGAGGCCGTCCCGGACCTCGCGGGCGTCGTCCTTCTCCCGCTTCAGCGACTCGATGCCGTAGTCGCCGATCACGCGGCCGTCGCGGATGATCCGCAGCCGGCCATTGCGCGAGATCACGCCGCCGATCACCCGGCAGCCCGCGATCACCCCGATCCGACTGATCGAGAACGTGCGCTGCACGACCGCGCGGCCGAGCTCCGTCTCGCGCTTCTCGGGGGCGAGCATCCCCTCCAGTGCGCTCTTCAGATCGTCGGTCATCTGGTAGATGATGTCGTAGCGGCGAATCTGCACGCCGCGCTCCTCGGCCAGCGACCGGGCGCGCTCGTCGGGGACGACGTTGAACGCGATGATCACCGCGTCGGAGGCATCGGCCAGCTGCACGTCCGCCTCGCTGACGCCGCCGACGGTGGCTTGGAGGATGCGGATCTTGACCTCCGGGTGGTCGAGCTTCTGCAACTCCTTGAGGATCGCCTCGATCGAGCCCCGGACGTCGGCGCGGAGGATCAGGTTGAGCGTCGGCGTCTTCTGGGAACCGAGCTTCTCGAGGAGGTTTTCCAGGGTCACGTGCACCGGCGCACTGACGAGCGTCGACTGCCGGCGGATCGCGGCCCGCTTCAACGCGACCTCGCGGGCCCGGGCGATCGAGTCCACGACCTGAAACCGCTCACCGGCTCCCGGGGCGACGTCGAAACCGCTCATCAGGATCGGTTCGGCGGGGCCGACCGTCTGCTGGCGGCGCTTGCCGAGCGTCGGTTGCAGGGCCTTGACGGTGCCGCTGGCCTCGCCGCAGACGACCGCGTCGCCGACCCGCAACGTCCCCTTCTGGACGAGCAGGCAGGCCATCACTCCCTTGCCCTCGTGGATCGAGGCGTCGAGGCAGACGCCGGCCGCGAGGCGATCGGGGTTGGCACGCAGATCGTGGAGCTCGGCGATCGTCAGCAGCGTGTCGAGGAGGCCGTCCACCCCCTCGCCGCTCAGCGCGCTGGTCTTGACCACTTCCGTCTCGCCACCCCACTCCGTCGGCAGCAGGTCGGCCGCGGCGAGTTGCTGGTAGATCCGCTGCACGTCGGTCCCGGGAAGATCGATCTTGTTGATACACACGACGATCGGGACGTTGGCCGCCTTGGCGTGGCTGATCGCCTCCTCGGTCTGCGGCATGACGCCGTCGTCGGCGGCGACGACGAGGACCGCGCAGTCGGTGACGTTGGCCCCACGGGCCCGCATCTGCGTGAAGGCCTCGTGACCGGGGGTGTCGACGAACGTGATCGCCCGCCCGGAATGCTTGACGCCGTAGGCACGGATGTGCTGGGTGATCCCCCCGCTCTCGCGCTTGGCGACGTCGATGCCGAGGATCCGGTCGAGGAGCGACGTCTTGCCGTGATCGACGTGACCGAGGAAGGTCACGATCGGCGCCCGCGGCATCCGCAGCACCGGGTCTTCGTCGACGGCATCGAAACCGGCGAGCAACTCCTGCTCGAGATCCTCCGCGGTCTTGAGGTCGAGGGAGACCCCGAGTTCCACCGCCAGCAATTCGACGGTGTCCCTGTCGAGCATCGTGCTCATGCTCGGGATCGCGGTCGGTGCGAGGGCGAGGAGCTTCTTGAGGACTTCGCTGGCCGGCAGGCCGATCGCCTCGGAGAGGCCGCGCACCGTGCACGGCACCTGGATCGAGGCGTTGGTCTTCCGCGGGGCGGCGGTCGACACGGCTGCCCCGCGCCGCGCTCGCGAGGAACGGCGCCGCCGGCTTCCGCCGTCGTCATCGTCGCGCGAATCGGTGACGCGCTTGCGGTTGAGTTGCCGTGCTTCGCGCCCGCCGAGCAGGTCGTCCGATTTGCCGCCGACACCACCGGTCTTGGAAGGCGTCCGCCGGGGGCGGACACCCGACTCCAGCGGCGGGGGCACGGGCATCGGCCCGGCTCCCCCACGGGCTCCGCCACGCGGCGCGACGCCGCCGGTGGTCCGCTGCCGCGCGATCTCGGCCTGCCGCTGCTCATGCTTGCGCATGTGATCGGCGAGCGGCTTCGCACCGCCGGCCTTCGCACTGCGGATCGCGTCGAGCGGCAGTTTCACATCCGGCTTCTGTGCCGCCGGCTCCTGGGGAGCGCGCGGCACGATCGTGGTCTTGCCGGCCGCCGGCACCGGCGCCAGCTTGAACGCGGGCCGCGGCACCGGCTTGGCTTCACCGGTGCGGCTGCCGATCGTGCGCGGGCGCGGTTCGGGACGCGGCGGCGGCTCACCGGGCCGTCCACGGGCGGCCACACCACCAGGAGCGATGTAGTCTTCTTTCCGCAACGGCCCGCTCGTCCGCGGGGCAGGAGCGGTTTCCGGAGGAGCGGCCGCCGGAGGTTGCGGGGCCTCGGGCGGAGCATCTCCCGGACCGGCTGGACGTGCCGTGCCAGCCTGACCGGGGCCTCCCGTGGACGGTCGCACCGCGCCACCGAGCGGCGCCCGCCCCGCGACGACGCCCGGGCGCGCTGGCACTGGCGCCGGCCGCGGCACCGCCGTGCCTCCCGCCGGCTCGACGGGCGCTGCCGCGGCGCCTGCACCGCCCTCGGCACCGTCCGGTGCTTCGGCGTCGGCTCGGCTCGGGGCCGGGGGCTTCGCCGCCGCGGGGCGCACCGGCGGAGCGGGCCGCACAGGCGCCGCGATCGGCGGCCGGACGGGGGCCCCGATCGAAGGCCGCGCGGATCCTGCGGCGGGGCGCTCGGGAGGCCGCGACCGGGCGGCCATGAATTCCTTGAGCTTGACGACTTCCTCGTCGGTCAGACTCGCGAGCGCGGATCCTTTGTCATGGATCCCGGCGCGCGTGCACATCTCGACCAGCTCTTTGCTGTCGAGCTTCAACTGGTTGGCCAGCGTGTAAATCCGAACCGCCACGCGCACCCCTCATGGCAACGATCGAAACGATCCGCACCGGAACGACACCATCGTCTCACCGATCCACTCGTGTCTCACTGGCCGCGATCCGCACCGGGCACGACCGGCGAATCGGCTACGCCGCCAGCGAGGCCGCCCCCTCCGTCGCCAGACGCCGCCGCAGGCTCGGCATCGCCGCCGCTCCCGTCAGCCGCCGCCGAGTCGGCGTCGACCGACGCCGCGGCGTCGGCACCCTGGCTCTCCGTGGCGGCCCGGTCGACCCGCTCCTGCTCCCGCTGCTTGCGGCGTTCGTCGGCGGCGGCCATCTCGGCGACGGCGGCACGACGTTCGGCCTCGGCGACGATCGCGTCCACCGCCTCCTCCGACAGGCCACCCATCTCCATCAGATCAGCCGGCTCGATCACCGACAGGTCGTCGTACGACAGGAAGCCCTCGCCGACGAGCTTCTCGGCCACCGACTCCTCCATCCCCTCGATCGACGAGAAGCCGCTCACGGCCCGCTCGATCTGCTGGTCGAGCTCCTCGCGGGTCATGATTTCGATGTCCCAGCCGCACAGTTTGCTGGCGAGGCGGACGTTCTGCCCACGCCGGCCGATCGCCAGGGACAGTTGGTCTTCCTGGACGAGGACGATCCCCCGGCCGAGCATCTGGCAGAGGATCACCTCGTCGACCTCGGCCGGCTGCAGCGCGTTGGGCACGAGGACCTGCAGGTCATCGCTCCAGCGAACGATGTCGATCCGTTCGCCGCCGAGTTCCTCGACGATGTTCTTGATCCGGTTGCCGCGAACCCCGACGCAGGCACCGACGCAGTCGACGCGGTTGTCGGAACTGATCACGGCCACCTTGCTGCGGTAGCCGGGCTCGCGTGCGATCGCCCGGATCTCGATGACGCCGTCGGCGATCTCGGGGATTTCCTGTTCGAACAGCCGGAGCACGAGTTGGGGACGGATCCGGGAGAGGATGATCTTCACCCGACTGCCGACCTTCCGGACCTCGAAGATCGTCGCCCGGATCCGCTCGTTGGGATGGAACGACTCCCCGGGGATCTGCTCGCTGCGCGGGAGGATCGCCTCGGTGTTGCCGAGCTGGACGGTCGCCGTCGCCCCCTCGAACCGGGTGACGACGCCCGACACCATCTGCCCGACCTGCTCCTCGAACTCGTCGTGCAGGGCGTCGCGCTCGGCCTCGCGGATCTTCTGGATGATCACCTGCTTCGCCGTCTGGGCACCGATCCGACCTGACAATTCCTGGGTGTCGATGTCGGTGCCGTCGCGGGTCCCGGTCAGCCGGCCGTCTTCGCGGTCGATGGCGATGACGATCTGCGACTCCTCGCCGTACTGGCGCTGCAGGGCCGTGACGAGCGCCTGCTCGATCGCCTGGAAGACGATCTCTTTGTCGATGTTCTTGTCGCGATGGATCGCGTCGACGATGCGGAGGATTTCTTCAGGCTTCATGGATCGCTCGGAGTCGCTTCCGTGGCACCGCCAACGACGCTCGACCGGCAGCCGGGCCGACCGCACGCTCCCGTGCGGCCCACAGCCTGGCTCCCGATCCAACAGCCACCACTGGCGTCAACACTGGCGTGACCCAGACGGCGAGCGGTCCGCAACCGACCACCGGCAGGGTCCGGGCCGCCCCGTCGCGACACGTCTTCCGATCCGACGGAAGCGCCCCGGCAGGACGACCACTGCTGCGACACCGATCGGCCCGGCCAGGGGGCCGACGTGCTCCACGTTCGCGCCGCGACGCGCGCAACTGCCGTTTCGACGCCACGCACCTCGGCGAATCGCCGTCCGTCCGGACGACATTCTCACCTGTGCACAACGCGACCGGAGCCCCGTCGCAGCACCTGCCTGAAAGCGTTCAGGTGCGGGTCCGGGGCCGTCTGGAAGCGACTCCCTGGCCAGCGGCCGCCCGCTGACGCAACCCGCAAAGGGTACGGGCACGGCACTCGACTGTCAAGGATCCGCCTGCCGCCACCGAGGGGACCATCGGCCGCGTCGACACGAGCGGCGTGCGGGGGAGAGGCGTCAGACGGGCTCGAGCAACCCGATCACCACCGCCGCCGCCTGCCCCTGGGGCGTCACCGACGAGGACAGGAACGTGCGCCCCGCACGATCGCCGGCCACCGCCGGACGGATCGGGCAGGCCGGATCCGGCGCGGTGTAGTTGCGGAGCGGAAACAGCGTTCCCTCGCGGAGCGCCTCGAGGCTGGCGATCGTCTCCACCAACCCGCTGGCAGCGCCGAGATTGCCGAAGTTGGCTTTCGCCGCGACGACCGGGATGTCGCCCAGGCGGGGGCCGCAGACCTCGGCGAGCGCTTCGGCTTCATCGCGATCCGACCCCACGGTACTCAAGCCGTGGGCGTGGATGTGCCCGAGGCCACCAGGCTCGAGACCGGCAGCCTCGAGGGCCCGGCGCATCGCCATCGCCAGAGCCGGCCGCCGCAGGCCGAGGGCGAGGCGATCGCTCGCCTGGCGCGCCGCATGGCCGAGCACCTCGCCGTGGATCGTCGCTTCCCGCGCCCGGGCGTGGCCGAGCTCTTCGAGGACCAGCACCGCCGCCCCCTCGCCGAGCACCATCCCGCGCCGCAGCCGGTCGAACGGCCGGCTCCA
>JAGWVR010000078.1 GCA_018970785.1 Planctomycetota bacterium | reverse complement strand
TGCGCTTGTCCCAGTGCCAGTCGTAGTGGAGGCGCTGGCGGATCGGGACCTCGGCCGGGGCCGGGCCGGCCCAGAGGTCGAAGTCGAGCCCCGGCGGCAGCGGCGCCGGCGTGTCGACCAGACCGATCGAGTCGCGCCGCCGGTAGCAGATCGCCCGGGCGACCGTGACCGGTCCGATCGCCCCGCTGGCGAGAAAGTCGAGGGTCTGCCGCATCCCGGTCATGCTCCGGCTCTGCACCCCCATCTGGCACATCTTCCCGAGCTTCCGCGCCCACTGCGTGATCACCCGTCCCTCCTCGACGGTGTGGCTGCAGGGCTTCTCGACATACACGTCCTTGCCGGCCTGCATCGCCCAGATCGCCATCAGCGCGTGCCAGTGGTTGGGGGTGGCGATCGAGACGGCGTCGATGTCCTTCCGCTCGAGGAGGCGGCGGACGTCGGCGACCGCCTCGGGCAGCCGGCGCGGCGCCTGCTTGCGTTTCTCCACCTGTGCCAGGCAGCGCGCCGATGCGGCTGGATCACAGTCGCAGATCGCTACCAGTTCGACGCCGGGCGTGTCGAGCCAGTTGTCGACGTGGGCCCGGCCCTGGCCGTTGACACCGATGACGGCGACCCGCAGCGTGTCGCCGGTCGCGGTGGCCGCCGCCGTGGCGGCAGGCTCGGCGGCCACCGGCGGCCGACCGTCGGCCAGCGCCGTGGTGGCCAGGGCGAGTGCCTGCGAGACGAAGTCACGGCGGCTGGTGGCCATGCGAACGATCCCCCGGGGTGGCCGAGCAGACCGTGGAAAAACTGATCGGCCGCCGGATGCGGCCGATGGCTTCGTCCACGGACAGCCAGCCCCGGGGAAGTCTACCGCGGCGCGCCGCCGCGCCGGTCAGGCACCGGGGCGACGGAAATGCCGGTAGGCCTGGAGGACGTCGTAGAGGTCGCTCGAGACGGTCACTTCGTCCGACTCGAAGTCGGTCAGCCAGGTGCGGTTGCTGGCGACGGCATCGGCGAGGATCGGCAGGATTTCGCCGAGCGTGACCTGCACGCCCTGTTCCTGGGCCGCCACCTGCAGGGTGCCGACCGACTCGGTCTCCGGACCGGTGTAGACCCGAAACTTGCGCAGCGCCATTGGGGCACACTCCCTTGCCTGGGCTCTCCCGGGCCTGAGGTCCGGCCGGGAACGAGCGGTCACGGCGGCGGGACGCGTGTCATCCGGGCACCGACCCCATCCGCAAGGGACTTCATCGGCGCGCGCGACCGGGCGACTTTGAAAAAAAGCGCTCGGCGGGCAGGAAACCCCCAGGTTTCCCGTGGGTCCCGGGATGGGGGGCATCAGGCCCCCACCGGGCCCGCCCCTTCCTGCAGCCCCCGGCCGAGCCGCCCGGCACGGAACGCGGCCCCCATCGACGTCGGCACCAGTGCCTCGGCCTGCAGGAGCCGGGCTTTGTTCTCCGCCGTCGCGGCCTTCATCTCCTGCTCACGGGCGATCGCCACGCTGCGCCGCTCCTCGGCCTTTGCCCGGGCGACGCGCGTGTCGGCCTCGGCCTGGTCGGCCTGGAGGCGGGCGCCGATGTTCTCGCCGACCTCGATGTCGGCGATGTCGATCGACACGATCTGAAACGCCGTCTGCGCGTCGAGGCCGCGCTGGAGCACCGCCTTGGAGATCGTGTCGGGGTGCTCCATGACGTCGAAATGGCTTTCCGCCGAGCCGATCGACGTGATGATCCCCTCGCCGACGCGGGCGATGATCGTCTCCTCGGTGGCGCCGCCGATGAGCTGCTGGATGTTGGTCCGCACGGTGACCCGCGCGGCGATCTTCAGCTCGACGCCGTTCTTGGCGACGGCCGACAGGGTCGACTTGCCGCTGGCATTGTCAGGGCAGTCGATGACCTTGGGGTTGACGCTGGTCTGGACGGCGTCGAGGACGTCGCGGCCGGCGAGGTCGATGGCGCAGGCCTTGTCGAAGTCGAGGTCGATGTCGGCGCGGTGGGCGGCGATCAGGGCGCGGATCACCCGCGGCACGTCACCGCCGGCGAGGTAGTGGGCCTCGAGCTTGCGCGACGAGATCTCGCGCCCCAGTCCGGCCTGCACGGCCATGATCCGCGCCTGGACGATCGTCCGCGCGTTGACCTTCCGCAGGCTCATGCCGAGCAGCTCGAGGAACGAGATCGGCGCCTTCGACCAGTAGGCCTGGAACCACAGCTGGCCGTAGTTGAACACCAGCGTGAGCATCACCAGGGCCACGAGGCCGAGGATCACGAGCAAACCCACGAACACCGGCTGCGGGATCGGCGGCATCGGCATCTCTTCCAGGGAGGAGCGGGGTACGCGAACCCGCCCCAATGAGCGTAGTTCCGGGATTCGGGCAGGGGAAAACCACCGCCGGACCCCGCGAATCGGGCCTTCTTTCGCCCCCCCGAGGCCGCCGGTGGCCGCCCCCCCGACGTTCGGTGGACCGTCGCTGCGGCCGAAAGGGGCGCAACGGGCCGTCCGCCGGTCAGTACACCAGCACGCTCTCGACCCGGGCCGGCGCGAGGCGCTCCCGCCCGCCGAGCGCCGCCAGTTCCACCAGGAACGCCGCCCCCACCACCGCCGCGCCGCCCGCCTCGGCCAGCCGCATGCAGGCCGCCGCCGTGCCCCCCGTCGCGAGGACGTCGTCGACCACCAGGACCCTGGCCCCGGCGGCGAGGATCCCGCGGTGCATCTCCAATCGGTCGCGGCCGTATTCGAGGTCGTAGTCGTGGCCGATCGTGTCGGCCGGCAGCTTTCCCGGCTTGCGCACCGGCACGACGCCGATCCCGAGGCGCAGCGCCACCGGCACCGCGAACAGGAACCCGCGCGCCTCGACGGCGACGACGGCGTCGAGGCCGGCCCCCTGCCATGGAGCCGCGAGCCGCTCGACGGCCGTCGCCAGGGCCGGACCGTCGGCCAACAGCGGCGTGATGTCGCGGAACAGGATCCCCGGCTTGGGGAAGTCGGGGATGTCGCGGATGTGGCGGGTCAGATCGACGGGGGCCATCGAGGTCTCCGGTTTGGGGTCAGGGACGGCCTGGAGGCCGCAGACACTCAGGCCCCTTGCCTGAGGCGGATCCGGACACGGGGCGCGGCGTCGATCTCGGCGGCCAGCGCCGCCAGGGTCTCCGACTCGATCTGGCGGACGCGCTCGCGCGTCAGTCCGAGCACGGCGCCGATCTGCTTGAGGGTCATCGGCTCCCCGCCACCGAGGCCGAAGCGGAGGCGGAGGATCGTCGCCGCCCGCTCGTCGAGCCGCTCGATCCGGGCGAGCACGTACCGCAGCGTGTCGGCATCGAGGAGCACCTCGGCGGGACAGCGCGTGTTCTCGTCGCGGATCAGGTCGCCGAGCGACCAGCCGCCGTCGGCCTGGTCGGTCTGCGGCGCGGCCTGATGGACGTGGATCGCCTTCTTGATGATCGGCAGTTTCTTGCGGGCCAGGCCGAGGGACCGTGCCACCTCCTCGGGTGTCGGCGTGCGGCCGAGGGCGTCGAACAGGCGGGCCGAGGCACGCCGCCATTTCGACAGCAGCTCGACCATGTAGGCGGGGATCCGGATCGTCTTTCCGGAGTTGATCAGCGCCCGCTTGATCGACTGCTTGATCCAGTAGCTGGCGTAGGTGCTGAAGCGCGTGCCGACCTTCGGATCGAATCCCTCGACGGCGCGCAGCAGCCCGAGGTTGCCCTCCTCGATGAGATCGGGGAGCGGAAGGCCGCGGTTGGCGTAGCCGCGGGCGATGTTGACCACGAGGCGCAGGTTCGCCCGCACCATGTGGTCGCGGGCGGCGGCGTCGCCGGCGGCGATCGCCGTCGCCAGCCGCTTCTCGTCGTCGGCGGTGAGCAGCGCCGTGTCGTTGATGTCGCGCAGATAGGTCTCCAGCGGGTTTTGCACTCCGTGGGACGACGGCCGGCGGCGGGGGGTTGGCATGGTCGGCGGCGGTTCCGGATGAGGGATGATGGATGGATGGATGAGGAGAAAGCCGGTCGCGGCGGTGACGAGTCCCCGTGGGCGACCCGCACCGGCATCGCGTCCCGACGAAGAGGGTATCGGCGGCAACGCCGCCGCTCTGCACAAGCGGGGCAAGCGCGGCCGGGTGTGCGGCCTGTAGCGACGGTGGCGCGAGCCGCGCGGCGGTCAGCCGATCGACCAGTCGATGAGCGGCAGTTCCGCCACGGCGCCGACCCGCAGCGGGAGGCCCGAGGTGCCGATCCCGCGCGAGACGTACATCGGTGTCGTCGCGTCGCGATACCAGCCGGCCACGTAACGGCCACTGCCGCGGGGGCGGACCGCGGCGAACCCCAGGGGAGCGACCTGCCCGCCATGGGTGTGCCCGGCAAGCGCGAGGTCGGCCCGACCGGCCGCGGGCACGTCGCACAGCGCGGGGCAGTGGAGCAGCAGCAGGTGGGCGTCGGCCGGAGGCGCGTCGCGCAGCGCGGCGGCGGCGTCAGGGCGGCCGCAGCGCAGGTCGTCGAGACCGGTGACGCGAACGCGCCCCGCGGGGGTGGCGACGACGATCGACCGATTCACGAGCCAGTTGACGCCATGGCGCTCGTGGATCCGCCGGTGTTCCTCGAGGGGGAGGCCCGAGCCATACTCCCAGTTTCCCGCGATCGAGACCCGCGCCGGAGCGTGCGGGCACTCGGAGAGGAAGGTGTCGAGGACGTGCCGGTTGTCGGCGTCGTCGATCATGTCGCCGGTGAAGGCGATCAGATCGACGGCACTGGCGTGGAGGCGCTCGAGGAGCCGCTGCTCGAGCGGCCCGATCGCGGCGAGATGCAGGTCGGTCACGTGGGCGACGCGCACGGTGCGTTGCGGGCCCGAACGCGGTGCGGCGGCGAACTCGTGCCGCGTCTCGGCCAGACGGACGCGGTTTCGGATCCCCTCGAGGGCGCTGGCGCCGCCCCCGAGCCCGGCGAGCAGGGCCGCCCGGCGCAGCCAGCGCCGGCGCGGCACGGCGGGGTCGCGGGGAGAAGTCGGGTGGCCCGCCGGCGCCGCGACACGGTCCGCCGGCGGAACCACCACGCTCATCGCATCGCGCTCCGCTCAGCGCCGCCGCGGGTCGATCTGGCCGGTCGGGGTCAGCTCGTCGATGATCTTGGGGATGTAGCGGCTGAGCACCTCGGCGAGGTGCTCACGGTCGATATTGCGCTTCCGCGCCAGCTCGTCGATCTCGCGGCTGCCGAACACGTCTTCGATCTGCCGCCGATCGACCGGCTTGTTGGGACCGGTCCGGACCCACGAGTCGACCTGCTCGCGCAGCCCCTTCTCCTCGAACTGGCGGACGACGTCGGGGAGCTTCTCGGCCTGGCCACCGCCGAAGATCTGCTTGAAGATCTCCGACAGGTCGTCGGGGGAGGGCATGCCCGGCGGCGGGCCCCCTTGGGGGGCGCGGCCCTGCGGCTGCGGAGCGCGCTGCTGGGGCGGGCGCTGCGGTTGCTGCTGTTGCTGCTGCTGGGCGCCGGCCAGCACCTGCTTGAGGATCTCACCGAGAATGTCCATGCATCGCTCCTGGGAATCGCCAGTGACAAAAAAGGAACAGCGAGCCCTGGATTGTAGAGGGGCGTCACCAGCGCCGAAAGCATCGGGACGGACCGGTTCCGGGCGTCAGGAATCGGCCGGCGTGACCCCGAGGACGACGTCGAACGCGGCGGTGAGCTCGCCGATCCGCGACCCTTCCAGCGGGCGGAAGTCGGCCAGCACGCTGTCGCGCACCGGACCGGCCGGAAGCGCGCGGAGGATCCCGTCACGCTCGTTGCCGGCATCGCCGCGCACGTAGCACTGCGTGGTGAGCAGGCGGGTGTCACCGCGGCTGATGCGGACGTGGATGTGGGGCGTGCGCCCCGGGTAGGCCACCGGCTTGATCGTGCGGAAGCCGTAGCGGCCGTCGGTGCCGGTGACGAACCGGCCGTACCCCTGGAAATGTCCGTCGCGGCGCGCGCCGTTGACGCTGCCGGAATGGAGATAGGCCCCATGGGCGTCGCACTGCCAGATCTCGACCACGGCGCCGCGCAGCGGCGTGCCGGTGGCGGAGAGGATCCGGCCCGACAGCCAGGTGACGACGCCGTCGGCCGGCGACGACGAGTCGTTGATGATCAGCAGGTCGTTGTCGGTGTCGAGCGGCAGCCGGTCGGGAAAGAACGGGCCCTCGGTCTGGGCGGCGGTGCGGACCAGTTCGTCGGCGTAGGCACCGCGACGGGTGGCGAACACCGTGCCGAGCGCCGCCATCCCGAGCAGGCGACGGCGGCTCGCGGCGGGCAACTGCCGGGGAAGAAAACCGGGCTGCAGCATGACGACCTCGTGCGGGAGCGGGGACGCGGGCGCGGGGCAGTATATCGGGCGCCGTCGGTCGGGGCGGGATCGGTTCACTCCGGCGACGTGGTTTCCCCGCCCGAGCGCGTCCCGAGTGCGCGCCACACCGCCAGGGCGACGTCGTCGCCGAGCGCACGGACCGAGCCGTCCATCATCGCGACGGCGACCGTCCCGGCGTGATGGCTCCGCGCGGTGATCGCCGCGAACGTGGGCACCGTCGCGCTGTTGCCCTCCTGGCGCGAGTTGTAGTCGATGTCGTGCGTGATCCCGCCGACGGTGAGGGGGACTCGCGTGTTCGGCGTGAACACGGTCGTGAACCCGGCGTGGTGGACGCGGCCGTCGGGCCATTCGGTGTGGCCGGTGCAGTCGTTGGTCGTGGGACCGAGCTTGGGATCCGACGGGCTACCGCCGGCCAGCGCCGCCACCTCGGCCGGGAGCGTCGGCGGCAGGGGGGCGGGGAAAGTCGCTCCGGGGTCGGCCGTATTGCGGACGTAGGCCGTGAACGCCTTCACCTCTGCCAGGCACAGCGTCTTGCTGAGACCGTCGGTGAACATCCCGGTCTTGAAGCGGGAGTTGGGATGGAAGGCACCGTCGCCGCCGTTTCCCGTCGCCGGGTCGTAGACGAACCACGTGCCGAAGTTGAAGCCGTAGGTGTGCGGATAGACGAACGGGGCGTTGTTCTTGAGCCGGATCGTGTCGTTCTTCTCGCTCGGGCAGAGGAAGATACCGACCCGCGTCGTGGGCACGCCGGTGGTGCTGTTGGGCGGTTGGTCCCAGGCCCTCTCGAGATCGATCTTCACCGCGGCATTCCCCTCCTCGACGAACGGGAGGATCCGGCCGAGGATACCCCACGAGCCGTTGTTGCTGACGAACGACGTTCCCGGTGCATGGATCATGCTCGGCGGAAAGTGCCGCCGGGCGCCTTCGTAGTTGTGGACCGCCAACGCGAGTTGCCGGACGTTGTTGTGGCACCCCGTTCGCCGCGCCGCCTCGCGGGCCGCCTGGACCGCCGGGAGCAGCAGCCCCACCAGCGTGCCGATGATCGCGATCACCACCAGCAGCTCGACGAGCGTGAAGCCACGGCGCGGCGCAGGGCGGCGACGACCGGTGGTGATCGGGGAGGGGGCCATGAGCACGCGCACCTGGTCGAGGGCTGTATCGGTCGGAGGGCTGGGACCCAGTCACATCGTTCGGCGAATACATGGATAGCACGTCGCGTGCCGGCCCCCGCGGACCCCTCCGCCGCCCGTGTCTGCCGGGAATGCGGCGGCGGTTCTCCCGCCCGGTCAACGCAGCGCGGTGAAACCGTCGCCGCGCGCGGCGACCGCTTCACCGGCCGAGCCGGTTCCGGAGCGTCGCCCGGTCGAGGCCGAGCCGCCGGGCGGCGGCGGTGAGGTTGCCCTGTTCCTGGGCGAGGATTTCCTCCGCCAGCGCCGGCTCGACCAGCGCCAGCAGGCGTGCGTGGAGGTCGGGGGGGGAGTCGGGGGTGGCGCCCTCCGCCGCCGCCCAGCGCCGCACCGCCGCCGCCACCTCGGAGGCCGCGTTCCTGGCGGTCGTGGCGGTGCCGATCGGCGCCGGTAGGTGCTCCGGCAGGAGCGGGCCGCCGCGGGCGACGACGGCGGCGTGCTCGACGGCATGGCGCAGTTCGCGGACGTTGCCCGGCCAGGGGCGGACGGCGAGCGTTGCCAGGAACGCCGCGCTGACCTGCGGAGGGGGGCGGCGCCCGGCGAGGAAATGGCCCACCAGCAGCGGCAGGTCGTCGAGCCGGTCGGCCAGCGGTGGCATCGCGATCGCGAACGCGGCGAGCCGGTGGTAGAGGTCGGCCCGGAACCGCCCCACCTCTTGGTCTCCGCGGAGATCGCGATTGGTGGCGGCGATGATCCGCACGTCGACGCGCTGCACCGCCGCGGCACCGACCGGCTGGATCTCGCCGCTCTCGATGACGCGCAGCAGCCGCGCCTGGACCTCGGGGGGAGCGTCGCCGATCTCGTCGAGGAACACCGTCCCGCCGTGGCCGCGGGCGAACAGACCGTCGTGATCGGCATGGGCGCCGGTGAACGCGCCGCGGACGTGGCCGAACAGCTCGCTCTCCACCAGCCCCGGCGCCAGGGCGGCGAGGTTGGCGGTGACCAGCGCCCCGCGGCGCCGGGGACCGTGGGCGTGGATCGCCCGCGCGGCCAGCTCCTTGCCGGTGCCGGTCGGGCCACTGAGGAGCACGGGCAGGTCCGCCGCCGCCGCCAGGGCGATCCGCTTGAAGACCATCTGCATCGCCGCCGAGCGCCCCACCAGCCCGGGCGCGGTCGCTTCGGCCGGCGCCGCGTCGGCCAGCCGGTCCGCCGCGAGGAGCCGGGCGACGACCGCCGTGACGTTCTCGAGATCGAACGGCTTGACGAGGTACTCGCGCGCTCCGGCCTGGACGGCGCGGACCGCCGTCTCGAGGTCGCCGAACGCGGTCATCACGACGACCGCCGCCCGCGGCGCCAGCGCCAGGAAGTCGGGGATCGCGTCGATCCCGTCACGCTCGCGGAGCCGGACGTCGAGGAGCACCAGGTCGGGCGCGGCGGACCCGCAGGCGTCGAGCGCGGCGGGGAGGTTGGCGGCGACGGCGACGTCGTGGCCGGCGTCGCGGAGCACCTCGCCGAGGCTCCAGCCGATTGCCGGCTCGTCATCGACCACGAGGATCCGGCTCATGGCACGCAGCCCAGCGCGGCGGCGACCGGCACGATCCGCTCGGCCGGTAATTCCAGGGCGAACCGCGTCCGCCCCTGGGCCCGGTCCCAGGCGAGACGGCCTCCGTGGGCCTCGGCCACGGCACCGGCGACGGCCAGCCCGAGGCCGATCCCCTCGGCCTTGCCGGTGACGAACGGTTCGTGGAGCGTGGCGGCGAGCTCGGCCGGCGGTCCGGGGCCATCGTCCTCGACGGCGAGGCTGACGCCGGTCCCGTCGGCCGTGGCCACGAGCCGGACGCTGCCCCCCGGGCCGGCCGCGTCGATCGCGTTGAGGGCGAGATTGACCAGCGCCGCCCGCAACGGCTCGCGCCGGCCGCGGATCGCCAGGCCGGCGGCAGATGCGCGGGCCAGGCCGACACCGGCATGGGTGCAGCGCGCGGCGACGAGGTCGTGGACTTCGTCGACAAGCGCGCTGACGGTCACGATGACCTCGGCGGCATCGGCGGGGCGCCCCAGCGCCAGCAGGCCACGGACCTCCTCCTCGACGATGTCGAGTTGGCGGACAGCGACGGCGAGGCTCTCGTCGCCGGCGGGGCAGCGCCGGCGGTGGAGATCGATCGCCAGCCGGCAGCCGGTGAGGCAGTTGCGCAATTCGTGGGCGAATCCGGCCGCCAGTTGGCCGAGGAGCCGCTGCCGTTCGCCGGCGACGAGCCTCCGCCGCAGCCCGGCCAGCGCGCCGGCGAGCCGGTCGACGCCGGCCGTGAGCCGGTCGATCTCGTCCCCCGCCGCGGTCGGCGGCGAAGCGTCGGGCGGTGGCGCGGCGCCGTCGTCGAAACCCCCGGCGGCGATCAATTCGACGTGCTCCTCGATCCCGGTCAGCCGTCGCGCCAGGCCGCGCGTCGCCGCCAGGCCGAGGGGCACGAGTACCGCCAGCGTGCCGGCGGCGACGGCCAGCGCCGGGGCCACCGCCTCGAGCGTCGCCGCGGCCAACGGCGGGATCGGTGCGAGCACGGCGACCGCCTCGGGTCTGCCGTCGGCGGGAATCAACGCGATCCGGTGGGGACCGGACGGCAGGTCGACCCGGCCGCGCGACTGCGCGGCGGCGGGAAATGCCTCGGCGTCGGGGCGGGGGAGCGTGCCGCCGCTGACCCGCCCCGCGATCGGTTCGAGCGACACGAATCGGCAGCCGGTGAGCCGGTCGAGCGCGTCGAGGACGACCGGCGACAGCGGTACGCGTGAAGCGGCCAGTGCCGATGCCACCTGGGTCGCCTGCCGCTCGGCGACCGCCGCCGAGCGCCGGGCCGCGAGCCACGCCGCGCAGACGACGTTGATGAGCACGGCGGCGAGGATCAACCCCACGACCGGCAGCACCAATTGCCGCGACAGCGAACGGCGGTGGCTGACCGGATCGGCCATCGGCGGGCACGCGGGGTGAACGGGGTGGGGCGACGGTCCGTCCATGATACGTGCGGTCAGACCGCGGTCGGCCGAGGGGCTGTCCAGGGCGGCCGGGCGAAACCTCCGCCCGCGGGCGGAGCGGTATCATCGGGCCATGACGCCTCTCGCTTCCGTCCCGGTTCGGGTCTTCGCCCCGTGGGCTGCCGCCGTCGTCGTCGTCCTGACGGCGCCCCAGGGCCACGCCCAGGTCGCCGCGCCGGCACCGCCGGAGGCGCGCTTCCCGGTCGAACTGCTCGAGTTCGGCCCGCCGTCGCAAACGCCGCTGTTCGCCGGCCGCGGCGACGGCGGCTGGGAACACGAGATCCGCGAACGCGGCTGGATCGTGCGCGAAGGGGGGCGGTGGCGGATGTGGTACACCGGCGTCGCGCCGCGGACCGATCCCGCCGGCCCGCGCGGCCGCTGCCGGCTCGGCCATGCCACCAGCCCCGACGGTCTCAACTGGACGCGCACCCCGGGCCGGCCGCTGGTGGCCGACAGCTGGATCGAGGACGTGTGCCTGATGCGCCCGGCGGGGGGCGCCTACCAGGCGTTCGTCGAGGGGGAGGGGGACATCGCGGCGCGCTGGACGTCGGCCGACGGGCTCGACTGGCACTCGCAAGGCGCGCTCGACATCCGCCTCGTCGATGGGCGGCCGATTCCCGACGGCCCGCGTGGCACTCCGGCCGTCTGGCTCGAAGGGGGCGTGTGGCACCTGTTCTACGAACGGCAGGATCTCGGCATCTGGCTGGCGACGTCGCGCGACCTGCTCGTCTGGACCAACGTCGCCGACGAGCCGGTGATCGCCTGCGGGCCGGAGCCCTACGACGCCCGCGCCGTGGCACTCGACCAGATCGTCCGCTACCAGGGGCGCTACTACGCGCTGTACCACGCCAGCGCGCTCGGCGGCCAGGGGCGCTGGTGCACCTGCATCGCCACCAGCGACGACCTGCGGCAGTGGACGAAGTGGCGCGGCAATCCCCTCCTCCCGGTCGATGACGAGGTGCCCGGCGAATCGAGCGCGATGCTCGTCTTCGACGGCACCCGCCACCGCCTCTACACCACCCACCCCGCGGTCCGTGTGCGGTTCGCCATCCATCCGACGCGCGTCGGCGTGGAAACCGGCGGCCGTGGCGAACTGGCGCCGGCGTGGTGAGACCGCCCGATCAACCCTGATCGGCGCGGGGGGCCGTCGCAGCGCGTGGGCTGCCGGACGGCCGGGGTCGCAACGGCACGAGCCGGCCGCGGAGCCGCATCGCTGCGGCTTCGGCGCGGATCGCCATCCGTCGGACGTCGCGGAGCAGATCCCGATTGGCGGTGACCATGTCCCTGTCCCCCCCGGGGGAGACGGGCAGCCGAGTGCAGACCGCGCCCCCGGGAATCGGTACGTCGCCGACCGCACGGCGGTGCGGTGGCGACGTCGATCGATTCCGTCGCCGGGAGTGCCGGATGCCACCGCCGGCCGGAGCCGGCGGGCGCTGCGTCACCTGCGGGCTTTCACCAGCCCCACAGCACGCTCCGCCGGTAGACGCGGTTGGCGTAGCGCACGGCGGGGCGCGTGACGATCACCGGTGCCGGCGAGTAATAGGACACCGTCGTCACCACCTGGGGCACGACGGGGACCACCGGACGGGCGACGACGATGGGCATCACCGGCGCCACCGGCACGAAGCCACCGACGAACGTCGGCCCCGCCAGCCCGAACGGCACCGGCGCCACGACCGGCGGGCCGAACGACCCGACCCAGAATCCCCCCGCCTCGGCCGGCCGCGTTGCCGCCAGCGCCGCGACCAGACCGAGCATCATCACGACCCGCTTCATCGTCATCCTCCCTGCCGAAGAAAACCGGCGCTGCGGTGACCGATCCGTTCCGGTCCTCGCGCCAGGACGATCATACGCGCGCGGTGCAAAAAACGCTCGCCGCGCACGGCCGGCGGAAGGAACAGCCGCGCCGCCGCCGCGGCCCGTCAGGGGACCATGCCGCGTTGCCGCAGCCACGCCAGCGACCCAGTTTGCCAGGCATCCCACGAGGGGCCCTTGTAGCCGTCGAGCCCGTGGCCTCCCGACGGGAGCCGGAGGAGCCGCACCGGGACCCCCTTGGCGACGAGGGCGTCGTGGAACAGGACGCTGTTGGCGATCGGCACCGGCGCGTCGTCCTCGGCATGGGCGAGGAATGTCGGCGTGGTGTCGGCGGTCACCTGCTGCTCCGCCGAGAACCGGCGGACGAGGTCGGCCGACGGCGAGGGGCCGAGGAGATTGCTCCGTGATCCGCCGTGGGCGGTGGCGCCGGGCAGGAGCGTGATCACCGGATAGACGAGGATCGCGAAGTCGGGGCGGCTGCCGACGCGCTCGACCGGGTCGGCCGCACCGGGGGCGCCCGCCTCGAAGAGCGTCGCCGCGGTGGCCGCCAGGTGGCCCCCCGCCGAGAACCCGATGATCCCGATCCGCCGCGGGTCGAGGTTCCACTCCGCGGCGCGGTGGCGGACCGTGCGGATCGCGCGCGCCGCGTCGAGCCGTGGCACTTCCGGCCGACCGGCTGGAAGGCGGTATTCGAGGACGACGCCGGCGATCCCGTGGCGGCACAGCCATGCGGCGATGCCGTGCCCCTCCGGGCCGGTCACCAGCCCGCCGTAGCCGCCGCCGGGGCAGATCACCGCCGCGGCCCCGGTCGGCTTCTCGGGAAGGTGGACGGTGATCCGCGGCTTCCCCTCGCCATCGACCGAGCCATCTCCGACCGGCGCCGGTCCCGGCCACAGCGGCACTTCGATCGGCTCGGCAGCGGCGACGCGCGCCACGCAGACCAGCAGCAGGGGCACCAGAGCTAGGCCGGGGCCGCACGCACGCTGCGGGAAACGCGAACGAAAGCTCGTGGAGACGGTCGGCATGGCTCGGGCCCTCGAGGGAGGCAATGCGCCGGGGAGCGGGATTGGACCGTGGTGCCCCGCATTGTGGCACACTTTCCCCGCGGTCCGCGCCGCCCCTCCCGCCTCCGAGCGACGATGACCCGCCCCGCCGCCCCACTGGTGATCCTCTGCGCCGTCGGCAGTTCCGGCGACGTCCATCCGTTCGTCGGTCTCGGCCGGGAGCTCGTCGCCCGCGGCTGCCGGGTGACGCTCCTGGCCGCGGGCTACTTCCGTGGCCTCGCCGAGCGGGCGGGGCTCCGCTTCGTCGACCCGCTCCCCGACCTCGACTTCGCCACGGCGATCGCCGATCCGGTGATCTGGGATCGCTACCGGGGCACGAAGGTGATCCTCGAGAAGATGGGGCGACCGCTCCTCGAAGGGCTGCACACGACCCTCGTCGGCCTCCATGAGCCGGGGCGGACGCTCGTCGTCGCGTCGAGCCTCGCCTTCGGGGCGCGCGTCGCCGCCGAGACGCACGCGATTCCGCTGGTCAGCGTCCATCTTTCGCCGGCACTGTTCCGCAGCGTCTACGACTCCCCGCGCCTCCCGGCGGGCTGGACGCACGTCGGGCCGCGCTGGTGGCGGCGGCTGCAGTGGGCCGGGATCGACCGGTTCCTCGCCGACCCGGCGATCGCCCCCTGGCTCGATCCGTTCCGGGCCCGGCACGGCCTCGCGCCGGTCCGCGGCATCCTCCGCGACTGGTGGCACTCGCCGTCGCGCGTGCTGGGACTGTTTCCCGACTGGTTCGCGCCGCCGCAGCCCGACTGGCCGCCGCAGACGCGCCTCGTCGGCTTCCCGCTCTACAGCGAGGAGGGGGTGAGCGCACCGGAGCGGGCAACCGCCGCCTGGATCGAGTCGGGGTCGCCGCCGATCGTCTTCACGCCCGGCTCGGCCAACGTCTTCGGCCACGGCTTCTTCGCCGCTGCCGTCGAGGCCTGCGGGATCCTCGGCCGCCGCGGGCTGTTGCTGTCGCGCTTTCCCGAGCAGGTGCCCGCTTCGCTGCCGGACCACGTGCGCCACGTCGACTTCGTTCCGTTCCGCTGGCTGCTGCCGCGGGCGGCGGCACTGGTTCACCATGGCGGCATCGGGTCGGCGTCGCAGGCGCTCGCCGCCGGGGTCCCGCAGGTGATCATGCCGCTGGGGTTCGACCAGTTCGACAACCTCGCGCGCGTCGAGCGGCTCGGCGTCGGCACGGGCCTCGTGCCGCGGAGGTTCCGCGGGCCGGCGCTGGCTGACCGCCTCGGGCGGCTCCTCGGCGACAGCTCTGTCGCCGTCGCGTGCGCCGCGCTCGCCGCGAAGATCGCGGCCGAGGACGGCATCGGCCGCGCCGCCGACGAGGTCTGCCGGCTGCTGCCGGCGCCGTGAGCGGTCGCCAGAGGAGACAAAGGCCATGGAGGGCTTTGTCAACTGAAAGTTAGACTGGTCGCAGTGACCAGTCATCCCGGGCCCGGAGGACGGCATGTCCACGATCAGCTTTTACGAAGCCCGAACCCATTTTTCGGAACTGCTCGATCAGGTGGCTCTGGGCAAGCGGATCCTGATCACCCGGCATGGCCGCCCAGCGGCGGTTCTCTGTCCGCCGCCCGACGAGACGGCCCGTGACGTCAAGGCGGTGATCGCCGAGATGAAGGCCCTGCGCCGCGGGAACACGCTCGGGAAAAAGACGACGATCCGGTCGTTGATCGAGGAGGGCCGGCGCCGCTGAGGCAGGGATTTCCCGATGGGTCGAAAACGACGGCAGACGCTCGGCAACGCGTTCGTCCTCGACTGCTCGTTGACCGTGGCGTGGTTCTTCGAGGACGAGACCGACCGCTACGCGCAGGCGGTCGAAGACTCGCTCCCGACGGTGAGGGCGATCGTGCCGTCGCTGTGGCCTTTGGAAGTCGCCAACGCGTTGCTCGCCGGGGAGCGACGCAAGCGGGCGACGGAGGCGAAGGTGACGACGTTCCTCGGTCTGCTCACCGCCCTCCCGATCTCGGTCGACGACCAGACCGCATCCCGGGCGTGGCCAGCATCTCTGCACCTCGCGCGGACGCACCGGCTCTCGGTGTATGACGCGGCCTACCTGGAGCTCGCGATCCGCCGGGGGCTGCCTCTCGCGACGCTCGACGCCACGCTGGCGGCCGCCGCGAACGCGGCCGGTGTCGCCGCCTCCGCGGCAGGGTAGATCGCACCGTTTCCGGGACGATGCGACAGGCGCTGGCTGAGGAACCGCGTGAAGCGCGACACGGGCGTGGATCGCGCGATCCGGGGGTCTGGATTTGAGGCGGTGCGCCGCCGCCGGCGCGCCGAGCCTCCGCTCGGGCTCGACAGAGGGGGGCGCGGGCCCCTGTTCATGGCAGGCCTGGCCTGGGCGCCACTCTCCCGGGATGGCGCGAGGTTGTCGGATGTGCCCGGGGGGCATGGGGCCGCGGGCCTCGGTCCGATCCC
>JAGWVR010000008.1 GCA_018970785.1 Planctomycetota bacterium | reverse complement strand
GGCGCCCGACCCCCCGCCTTTTTTTCAGGCAATCCAGCCGGTTTTCGCTGCTGCCCCGCCGGCGTCGCGGCGCTACAATCGGAGCTCACTCGATCCCGTTCCGGAGCCCGACCCATGCCGAGCGTTCATGCCGCCGCGGTGCGGCACTCCCCGTCCGAGCGCGTCGACGCGCGGACCTGGCTGTGGATCGCTCTGGCGGCGCTGGTCGCGGCCGCCATCGCCGGCCTGGTGTGGTGGTGGTGGTCGTCGCGCGAGGATCCGCGGATCGTCGAGTTCCGGCAGTTCACCCAGGACCTGGCCAAGCAGTACCCGCCGACCGATGCCCCCAAGGGGATGCTCGACATGGCCGCCCGCGTGACCGCGGCGGTGGGGTGGTTCGGCAAGCTGCAGTCGCTCCCCGAACACCTCCGCCCGGCGGCGTTCAAGGAGGGGGAGAAGGTGATGATGGCCTCGATGCAGGCCAAGATCGACGGCTACTTCACCACCCCCCCGGACAAACGCCAGGACTACCTCGACCAACAGATCAACGGCCTGGATTCGATGCGGAAGATGTTCGAGGGGAACCGGTCGCAGTTCGCCTCGATGCTCCCCAAGGGACAGGGCGGGCAGGGGGGCGGTGGAGCGCCGCAGGGGCCGCCCCGGAGCCGCTCCGAGGAGGATCGCAACGCCTGGCGGAAGAACATGCTCGACCGCTCGACGCCGCAGCAGCGGGCGCGGTTCAACGAGTATTTCGGTGCGATCGAGCGGCGGATGCGCGAGCGCGGGATGAACCCCGGCGGCGGCCCGCGGCGCTGAGCGCGCTCATGAACCACTGGCTGATCAAGAGCGAGCCGGAAACGTTCTCGATCGACGATCTCGCCCGGGCACCGCGCCGGACCACGTCGTGGGACGGGGTGCGGAATTTTCAGGCACGCAACTACCTCCGCGCGATGGCCGCGGGGGACCGCTGCCTGTTCTACCACTCCAATGCCGCGCCGTCGGCCGTCGTCGGCATCGTCGAGGTGGTCGGCACGGCCCGCCCCGACACGACCGCGCTCGATCCGCGGAGCCCCGGTCACGATCCCCGCGCGACCGCCGCCGATCCCGTCTGGTCGACGGTCGACGTCCGCCTCGTCGAGATCTTCCCCCGGGTGCTGCCGCTCGACGAGTTGCGCGGCGTGGCGGCGCTGGCCGGCATGGAGCTGCTCCGCAAGGGGAGCCGGCTGTCGGTGATGCCGGTGAGTGCCGCACACTTCAGGGCGGTCGTGGCGCTGTCCCGACGGAAGGCCTGACGCGATGGCCTGCCGCGCCGAACCGCCGGCCGACGACCAGCGCCCCGCCGGGCCGCTGCCCGAGCCCCTGCAGTGGGTGGCCGACGGCCTCGACCGACTCCGGCAGCGCGACCTCGTCCGCCCGCGGCGCACACGCCATGGCCGGCAGGGGCGCGAGGTCGTGCTCGACGGGCGCCGGCTCGTCAACTTCGGCGCCAACGACTACCTCGGCTATGCCGGCGACGTCCGGCTCACGCGGGCGGCCTCGCGGGCGGCATGTGCCGAGGGGTTCGGCGCGGGAGCCAGCCCGCTGGTGAGCGGCCGCTCCGCGTCGCACGCCGCCCTCGAGCGCGCCCTCGCCCGGCTTCTCGGCACCGACGAGGCGCTCCTCTTCGCCAGCGGATTCGCCGCCAACGCCGCCACGATCGCCGCCCTCGTCGGCCCCGGCGACACGATCGCCAGCGACGCCCGCAACCATGCGAGCATCGTCGACGGCTGCCGCCTGTCGCGGGCCACCGTCACCGTCTTCCCGCACCGCGACGTCGCCGCCCTCGGGCGGATCCTCGCCTCCGCGCCTCACGGCCGGAAGCTGATCGTGACCGACACGCTGTTCTCGATGGACGGCACGGTGGCGCCGCTGGCCGATCTGTGCGCGCTGGCCGCACGCCATGGGGCGATGCTGATGGTCGACGAGGCCCACGCCACCGGGGTGTTCGGGGAACGGGGCAGCGGGCTGGTCGAGGCCAGCGGTTGCGCCGACGGCGTCCACGTCCGCGTCGGCACGCTCTCCAAGGCGCTCGGCGCCGCCGGTGGGTTCGTGGCCGGCCACCGGCTCCTCGTCCAGTGGCTCGAACACTCCGCCCGGGCGTGGGTCTTCTCCACCGCCCACCCGCCGCCGGTGACCGGAGCGGCACTGCGGGCCGTGGAGCTGCTCGCCGAGGAACCGCACCGGCGCACCGAGCTGGTGGCCACCGCCACGGTGCTGCGGCGTCGCCTCGCCGCCGTCGGCATGGCCGTCGGCGGTGAGGCGACGCCGATCCTCCCGGTGATCGTGGGAAGCGCCGCCGCCGCGGTCGCGCGCTCGAAGCGGCTGGCGGAGGCGGGGTTGTTCGTGCCGGCGATCCGCCCGCCGAGCGTGCCGGAGGGGGAAAGCCTGCTCCGCGTCAGCCTGTCGTGGGGTCACTCCGCCGACGATCTCGACCGGCTGGTGACGGCGCTCGCCACGGGCTGAGGACCGGGCACGGGGACGGGGCACGCCGCTGGTGCCCGCGGGGACGGTCACCGCGGCGCCGGGGCGGGGGGATTGCCGAACAGGATCTCGAGCTGTTCGAGCCCCCGCCCGACCCCGTCGCGGAGGACCGCCTCGGCGGTGTTGTCGACGATCCGGGCGATGATCGCGTCGATCGCCGCGGCATCGAAGCGCGGCTGCTCGATCGTCCCCGACAGCGGCACCAGCAGCGGCGTGCGCACCAGTTTTGCCAGCACCGGCGTCGTGCCGACGAGGTCGCCGCGCAGCGCGATCTCGACCTCCATCGCCAGCGAGCCATCGCCGCCGACGCTGCCGGCGCTGCGCACCACCAACTGCCCGATGTCCATCACCAAGCCCTCCTGCCACAGGCGGCCGCCGGCGAGGTGGAGGCGCACCGGCTCCGGCCGGACGCGGAGGAGCACCGCCTTGTCGCCGAACGCGAACCGGGGATCGACCACCGACTGGAGGCGCACGATCAGGTCGGCCAGTGGCTTGACGTGCGCCCCCGGCATGACCTCGAGGTTCTCGAAGGTCACCTGACAGGCCCCCTCCCCCGACCACGGGTCGGCGACCGGCAGCCGCGCGCCGGCGCCGTCGATCGTCACCTGACCGCTGGTCCGTGTCGCCCGGCCGAGCAGCGGCGAGACGAACGCGATCCAGCGCTGCGCCATCTCGTTCGAGACCGTGATCCGCTCCGCGATCCGTCCCGGGGGCACGACCAGCTCGAGGGGCCCGGGCTCGAGGCGCAGCCAGGGGGATCCGCGGAGCCGTCCGCCGGCGGCGGCCAGATCGAAGGGCCCGAACACCAGCTGCCCCTCGAGCAACCGCAGCGGCATCTCCCCGGCCGCCAACGGCAGGCCGTCGAGATCGGCGGCGTTCCAGGCGGTGGCGGCGTCGAGGACGACGTTCCGCAGCGCCCCGGCGGCGGCCGGATCGGGCGTGATCTCGACGGGCAGGATGGCGTCGTCGGGGGCACCGGCCGGCTGCCCCGCCAGCCACCCGGCGGGAAACGGCACCGCACGCCGCGCCGTGCTCGGCGGCGCCGGACGGAGCGGGGCGCGGAATTGGAAGGGCCGCGGTCCCCCGCCGCTGAGCCGCACCCGTCCCGCCGTCCATGGCACCGCCAGCGCCGACAGCCGGTCCCAGTCGACCGCCAGCGTGCCGCCCAGCTCGACCACCTGGCGCCCGGCCGGTTCACCGAGCGCGCCGGCGGCGGCGACGGCGAGCGTCGCCGAGGAGAGCGTCAGCCGGTCGATCGCCAGGGGCGCGGCGGCGTCGCCGCCACCGGACCGCGTCACCTCCACGGCCAGCGCCGCATCGGGCTCCGACCACACCGTGCGCCCCGGACCGGCGGCGGCGATCTCGGTCAGCGCGAGATGGTTGCCGGCGATCTCGGCGCGGAGATTCTGCCCGGTCGGCGTGTCGACCAGATCGACCGACCCCCACACGCGCCCCGACAGCTCGTGGCCGGCACCGGCCGGCGCCGTCCCGAGCCAGTCGGCGAGCCGCGACAGGTCGGCCTGCCACTGGGCCCGGCCGCGGAGGCGCTCGAGCAGATCCCCGCGACCGGCACCGGCGGGGCGCACGGCGAGCCCCCCGGTCCGCACCGACATCGTCGCGGTGAGGATCTCGGCCGCGGTAATCTCGGCCGCGCCACCGGTCTGCCAGCCACCGGCGGCGCTGGCCAGCAACCTCGGCTCGGCGATCCGCCGTCCCGCCACCTCGACTTCCGGCTTGTCGACTTCGGCGCTGGAGCGGAGGACGCGCCAGCCATCGGCGCTGCCGACGAGCGTCGCCTGGGCCTGCACGTGACCGGCCACGCTCGTCACCGGAAGGACGGTCCCGGCGCAGGCACCGAAGCGGCGCTGCCAGGCGGCCAGGTCGCCACCGACGGCGACGTCGACCTGGATCCCGTCGGTGGCCGTCGGCGCGGGCGTCACCACCCGGCCCACCGGCGTGCGGCCACCCAGCCAGGCGGCGAGCCGTGACGGGTCGACCAGCGCGCCCCCGGCGAGCCGGGCTTCGAGGATGTCCCCCGGGGCGCTGCACGACAGCGTGCCACTGTCGACCACCAGGCCACCGACGACCGCCGAACCGGACCCCGACGCGGTGACCGAGAACTCGTCGTCACGCCACTCGGGGCGCCCCGGGAGCCCGAGCGCCATGCGCTCGACGCCGGCCGCCAGCCGCACCGCCGTCGCCCCGGGGACCGGACCACCGCCGGTGATGTCGACCCGGCCGCGCACCAGCCCCGCGGCCGAGAGTCCGCCGACGTCGACCAGCTCCCCGACGTCGGCCACGACCGCGGCCAGGTCGGCGGTCCATTCGACCGCCAGTTCGTCGCGGTCGCCGCGCGCCGCCAGTTCGATTCCCGGAGCGGCCAGCCGTGCCTCCTCGACCGTGAGCCGGCCGAACCGGCCGGGCTCGAGACGGCCGCGCAGCCAGCCTCCCAGCGGGGCGTTCCAGCGCAGCGGCCGTTCCCCCTGGACCGCCGCGACATCGCGGGCCTCGAACTGGATCTCGAGGAGCCGATCGGCACCGGCGGCGTGGGCGGCGGCGGCGACCTGCAGTTTCCCACCCGTGATCCTCACGTCGGGGCGGACCTCGAGCCCACCGGGCACGGCGCGGGCGGCCGCCGCCAGATCGACGTCGATCGCCAGCGCGAAATCGTCGCGCACGAGCGTGTCGGCCCACTCCCAGACGCCGGCGGTCGGGAGGGCGAGCCGCCCGGAGGCCTCGGCCTTCAATGCCGGCGCCGTCGCGGTCAGCGTCCGCACGACCACCTGCCCATCGCCGAGGACGACATCGAGCGGGATGTCGCAGCGCTCGAAACCGGCGACCTCGCGCGGCGCCGGGCCGGCGAGGATCACCAGCGGAGCGGCGTTGATCGCGCCGCGCAGCGCCAGCCCGGCGGCCGCGCCGCCGGCGGTGGGGAGCTGGATCGCCAGGCGGATGTCGGCCGTTCCGCCGGCATGCCACGCCTGATCGAAGCGCGTCGCCACCATCCGCGACAGTCCGAGCGGCACGGCGTTGCCGCTGACGGCCAGCGCCCCGGCGGCCGCGCGGGGCGGCGCCGAGATCGACAGCCCCCCCGGGCGTGCGAGGATCGCGGTGGCGCCGGCGGCGACCGTCGTCCGGGCCAGACGGCCCTCCGGGCGCGGCGGTCGGTCCCCGGCCCCCGGCGCGGGGGCCCCGAACGCCGCCGCCAGATCGCGCGGCGGTTGGCCGGAGTGAACGACCACGCCCGCCACCGTCCACCCGTCGTCGGCCGTCGTGCCGCAGCCGACCGCGGCCAGGACCTCGGCGATCCGCCAGCTGTCGCCGTCGGTGCCGTCGACGAGGTGGACGACCCCGTCGACCACCTCGAGATCACAGCGGAAGGGGGTCGCGGCCGACACCGTGGCCAGCCAGGGGGCGAGCATGTCTTCGATGCTGCTCCCCCCGCGCCGGACCTCGACGATCACCTCCGGGGCCGTGATCCGGACCGTGCCGAGATCGTGCGGCGTCGCCGCCAGGGCGAGCAGGCCGCGGTCGAGCCCGACGCGCCGCGCGGCGGCGGTCACCCGGCCGGTCGCATCGGTGAGGACGAGGTCTCGATACTCGATCCCGCCCGTCCACGTCCAGGCGGCGGCGCGGCTCGAGAGCCGACCGTCGAGGCCGGCGCTGGCCCAGAGGAGCGGCCAATCGCGGGCGGTGGTCAGGACGACCACCTGGGGCGCGAACCAGACCGCGGCCGCGATCAGCGTTACGCACGCCCACAGGCGCCACCGGCGCCGCGGCCCTCTCGCCACGCTGCTTCCCTGCTCGAGCGGCTCCATACGGGGCGGAGTATAGGAGTCGACCGCCGGTTTCCCGTAGGTCAGATGCCGGCCGCGCCGCGGCGCCTCCACACGGCGGCGAGACGATCGAGATCGGCCGGCTCGTCGACATCAAGGAAGGCCTCCGGGGCGGGAGGCACGTCTCCACCCGCGGCACCCACCACGTGCACGCGCGGCGGGACGAGCCCCTGGAGGATGCCGAGGTACCCGCGCAGGTCGCGCCGACCGGTGGCGAGGAAGGCGCGGAGGCTCGGCAGCAGCGCGGGGCGCAAGGCCGAGGCCAGCACCTGCGGATGCCCGTCGGCCCACGGCACGATCCACCACGGGCCCTGTCCGCCGGCATCGGCCGCGGCGAGCCGGGCGAGCAACCACCGGGGCAGGTCGGCGGTGAGCAGCGGCATGTCGACGGCGGCGACGACGACGGCCTCGGCCCGCCCGGCGGCCACGATCCACTCCAGCCCGTCGGCCAGCGCCGCCAGCGGGCCGGCGCCGGGAGCGCCGTCGTGGACCACCGTCACCGGACCGGCGTCGGTCGGCAGGACGGTGTCCGCGGTGGCCACGACCACGACCTCGTCGACCACCGGCCACAGCGCGGCGGCGACGTGGGCGAGGAAGCTGCGCCCCGCCGTCGTCACGCCGGCCTTGCCCTGCGGCGCGCCCCCGGCGAGCCGCCGGCCACGGCCACCGGCGAGGATCAAGCCGGCGCGGCGCGACGGTGGCTGGTGGCTCACGGCTATACTCGGCGCGCGTGGTGCGTCATGGCGTGCGTGGCGTCACGAGTCCCCGGGGACATCCTCCCATGAGCGGTTGCTTCCTGTCGCCTGGCCGTGTTGCCGTCGAGCCCACCTGGCCGTGCCCGGCGCACCGGCCGGCCACGATGCCCGCCGCGTGGCGGAGTTGCTGGCTGGTGCTTCCGGCCGTGGTCGCGCTGGCCAGTGTGAGCATCGCCGCCGATCCGGAGCTGCCGCCGATCTTCAACGGCCGCGACCTGTCGGGCTGGAAGGTCCCTGCCGAACCCTACTGGAAGGTCGTGGACGGCGTGCTCGTCGGTGCCAACGACGAGGCCAAGAAGGGCTCGATGCTCTACACGGAGAAGTCCTACGGCGACGTGATCCTCGAAGGCGAGGTCCGTTGGACCGGGGAGATCGACAGCGGCTTCATGCTCCGCAAGCCGGAGGTCCAGGTGCAGATCGGCGTCTCGCGGAGCCTGAAGCGCGACATGACCTGCTCGTTCTACGTCGGCAAGTACCCCGAGGAGGCCCAGGCCAAGCGGGCCGGCGAGCTGCTCCGCCCCGGCGACTGGAACCGGATCCGCGTCGAGGCCAGGGGGGACACCTTCACGGTGTTCCTCAACGGCCAGCCGGTGTCGCGCTACACCGACGCGAAGTACAAGGATCCCGGTCCGATCGGACTGCAGATCCACGCCGGGCTGGTGATGCAGGTCGAGTTCCGCGATCTCCGGGCGCGGGAGCTGTAGGCCACGGGCCGGCGACCGGCGGCGCTCATCCGGCGAGGAACCGTTCGATCCGGTCGAGGCCGGCGATGAGCTTCTCGTCGGCGGCCGCAAAGCTCATCCGCACGTGCCCTTCGGCGCCAAACGCGCTGCCGGCGACGAGGGCGACCTGTTCGCGCTCGAGCAGCTGCTCGCACCAGGCGGCGCTGGTCGTGATCCCGCGCCCGGCGGCGAGGTGCGGGGCGATGTCGAAAAACGCGTAGAACGCTCCGCCGATGTCGGGGAGCCGGACCCCCGGCATCCGCGCCAGCCGTCCGGCCACCAGATCGCGGCGCCGCTGGAAGGCGGCGAGCATCTCCCCGATGCAGTCCTGCGGGCCGGTCAGCGCCGCCACGGCCGCGTGCTGGGAGATGCTCGAGGGGTTGCTCGTCTGCTGGCTCTGGAGGTTGCCGATCGCGCGCGACAGTGGTTCGGGGGCGATCGTCCAGCCGATCCGCCAGCCGGTCATCGAGTAGGTCTTGCTCACCCCGCCGACGACCACCGTCCGCTCCGCCAGCCCGGGCCGGAGCGTCGGAAACGAGACGTTCTCCCGCCCGTCGAAGACGAGTTGGTCGTAGATCTCGTCGGCGACGACCGCCAGATCGGCGGCCACCGCGACGTCGGCCAGTGCCCGCAGCTCGGCGGGGGTGTAGACGACCCCGGTGGGATTGCTCGGCGAGCAGAGGAGGAGCATCCGCGTCGCCGGCGTGAGGGCCGCCGAGAGGGCCTCGGGGGCGAGCTTGAAATCGTCCTCGAGCCGCGTGGGCAGGATCACGGGCACGCCGCCGGCGAGCTTCACCAACTCCGCGTAGCTGACCCAAAAGGGCGCCGGGATGATGACCTCGTCCCCGTCGTCGAGCAGCGCCGTGAAGACGTTGTGGAGGGCGTGCTTCGCCCCGTTGCTGACCACGACCTGCGCCGGCGACACCTCGAGCCCCGCCCGGCGCCGGTAATCGGCCGCCACCGCGGCGCGGAGCGCCGGAATCCCCGCGGCCGGCGTGTATTTCGTCTTCCCGGAGCGGATCGCCTCCTCGGCGGCGCGGCAGACGTGTGCCGGCGTGGCGAAGTCGGGCTCGCCGACCGACAGGTCGATGACGTCCTTGCCGGCGGCGGCGAGTGCCGCGGCCCGCGCCGCCATCGCCAACGTCGCCGAGGGCTCGAGCGCCGCCATCCGCCGTGCGGTGTGGAGGGGATTGGGTCGCGCCGTCGTCGCGTTCATGATGCCCGTGGAGTGGAGCCGTGCCCGCGGGCCGGTCGCCATGCAGCCTTGACGCCCGCGGAAAACGGTCAAATGATACCTCCGTCTCGCGGCGTTCGCAGCCGCTTCCGCGCCTCCTGACCTCGAGCGGATCGTTCCATGCCGCGCCATCGGACCGGGCTGTGGCTGGTGGGAGCGAAGGGGGGCGTGGCGACGACGGTGATCACGGGGCTGGCCGCCCTGTCCCGCGGCAAGGCCGAACCGATCGGTCTGGTGACGGCGCTGGAACCGTTTTCCGCGCTCGGCCTGGTCGACTTTGGCGATCTGGTGATCGGTGGCCACGACATCCGCTCCGGGCGGCTCGGCGACGAGGCCCGGCGGATGTGGACCGAGAGCCGGGCGATCACCCCCGACGTCCTCGACGCCGCCGCCGACTCGTTCGCGGCCATCGAGGCACGGATCCGACCGGGCACGGTCGTCGCCGCCGGCGACACGATCCGCGGCCTCGCCGACGAACCGGGCGTGGTGCGGGTGGAGACACCGCGCGCGGCGATCGACCGGCTCCGCGCCGACATCGAGGCCTTCGCCACGTCCGCGGGGCTCGGGCACGTGGTCGTCGTCAACGTCGCCTCGACCGAACCGGCTCCGTCACGGCCGCTCCCCGACGACGACGCGGCCCTCGAGCGATCGCTCGACGACGCGGCCGGCTGCCCCCTGCCGCCGAGCAGTCTGTACGCCCTGGCGGCATTCGCGGCCGGGGCGTCGTACGTCAATTTCACACCGTCCACGGGGGCCACGCCCCCCGTGCTCCAGGCGCGCGCGGCCCGGCACGGGGTGGCGACGGCCGGCTGCGACGGCAAGACCGGCGAGACGCTCCTCAAGAGCGTCCTGGCGCCGATGTTCGCCGCCCGTCACCTCGAGGTGATGAGCTGGGTCGGCCACAACATCTTCGGCAACATGGACGGCAAGGTCCTCGACGACCCGCGCAACAAGGCGACGAAGATCCGCAGCAAGGACCATCTCCTCGCCGCGATCCTCGGCTACGCCCCCCAGACCCATGTCTCGATCGAGTACATCAGGAGCCTCGGCGACTGGAAGACGGCCTGGGACCATGTCCACTTCCGCGGCTTTCTCGGCACTCCGATGACGCTCCAGTTCACCTGGCAGGGCTGTGACTCGATCCTCGCCGCGCCGCTGGTGATCGATCTGGTCCGGCTCGTCGACCGCGCGCACCGCGCCGGCGAACGGGGCGTGCTCCCCTGGTTGGCCTGCTTCTTCAAGAGCCCGCTCGGGATCGAGGAGCAGTCGTTCGCGGCCCAGTTCGCGCTGCTCGACGGCTGGGCGCGCGACCTCGCCGCGCGTCATCGCGGCACCTGCTGACCACCCGTCATGCAGCGCGATCGCGCGGCGCGGTGACGGCGCTCGACCACCTGCCACGGTGCGGCGCGGCGCGCCGGTCGACGATTTTTTTCGCCGACTTCTCTTGACAGATTTCCGCGGCATCAATCACAACTCGTGCACGTGACCCGTCGCGGGCACGAGTCGATCACGGATGGAGACGTCGACCGATCCCTTCGAGAGAGTGCCCGAGGGATCGGTCGTGGTTGTGCGCGGGCGCTCGTGGCAAGGAGCCATACCCATGGCCAAGAAGAAGAAGGCGGCCAAGAAGAAGGTCGCCAAGAAGAAGAAGGGCCACAAGTAGTCCTTCTCCCGGCGGCTGCCGGGAAGCAGGAGGGGTGACGGGATTTCCCTCGCCGCTCCGGCTTCTCTGACACCACTGCCGGGACCTGCGAACGACCAGACGAGAAAGGCCGGCCCGGGCCCTTGGGCGCCCGGGCCGGCCTGATTTTTTTCCCGCCGGCGGCGTCACGGCACCGTGGGTGGGGACCGCAAACAACGCGGCCGGCCGCCGGACGCGACCGGGGAAACCTGCGGCGCTTCCTGCGGTCGCCCCCGTGGACGACGGGCAGCGATGGCTTCGTCCACGGACTGACTAGGATCGACGGGATGGCCGCCGACCCCTCCACAGCGCCCCTGCCGGGTGGCGAGTT
This sequence comes from Planctomycetota bacterium, assembly GCA_018970785.1. Classification (GTDB taxonomy): domain Bacteria; phylum Planctomycetota; class Planctomycetia; order Pirellulales; family UBA1268; genus F1-20-MAGs016. Next base: position 52,409 of record JAGWVR010000008.1, on the reverse strand, counting down.
TCTCCTCGCCACGTGTCACGGCGGCGCCGAAGAGGTGCTCCGCGACCGGCTCCTCGCCCTCCTCCCCGGCGCACGCCCCGGCGCCTGGCGCCGCGGTGTGGTCACGATCCGGCTGCCCCCGGCGACGCGCGTACCCGACGACCCGTCGGCGGGGCGGCTGGCAGCCTGCGCCTTCGCCCGAGCGCTCGTCCATTGCCATGGTCAGGTCACCGGAGCCGACGCCGTGACCCTGGCCGCCGCGGTCGCCGCGTTGCCGGTGGCCGCCTCCGCCAGTCACCTCCATGTCTGGCAGCGCGACCCGCGGCCGTCGCGGGAGACGGCGGACACCCCCGACGCGGCGGTGGCACGGGCCACGGCGGCGCTGGTGGCGGCGATCCCGGGGCTGACACCCGGCACTGCCCCCGAGGGCGCGCCGGTGGTCGACGTCGTGATCGACGACGAGCGCCGCTGGTGGGTCGGCTGGCACCGTGCCGGCAGCGTGCCCGCCCGGCATCCCGGAGGCGTGATCCCGGTGCCGGCGCCCGCCGACATGGTGTCGCGCGCCTGGCTCAAGCTCGACGAGGCGCTGACGGCGTTCGCCGTCGACCTGGAGCCGGGCCAGCGCGCGGTGGAGCTGGGAGCGGCACCGGGTGGGGCGAGCCAGCGGCTCCTCGCCGCCGGGCTCGGCGTCGTGGGCATCGATCCGGCGCTCGTCGACCCGCGCGTGGCAGGGCATCCCGGCTTCACCCACTGGCGGAAGCGCGCCCGCGACGTCCGCCTCCGCGAGCTCGTCGGTTTCGACTGGATCGTGACCGACATGAACATCGACCCGACCAGCACGCTGGAAGCGCTCGGCCGGATCGCCACCGCCCGCGGCGTCCGCGCCCGGGGGATCATCGCCACCCTCAAGCTTCCGGAGTGGAGCCGCGCCGCCGGCCTCGACGGGTGGTTGGCGACGATCCGAGGCTGGGGCTACGCGCCGCGCGTCCGCCAGCTGGCCAGTGGTGGCCGCGAGGTGTGCGTCGTCGCCCTCAGGAGGCCCCGTCACCGCGCCACACGGCCTCCGGGGGAGTGAGGCTGGCGCTCGCGAGGTGGAGCCGGCCGGCTGCGGTGTCGAGGACCAGCGCCCCGTCGGCATCGATCCCCAGGCACCGTCCGGAGAGGGCCCGGGTCCCCTGGTAGACGGTGAGGTCGCTTCCCGCCAGCCCGCAGCGCGGCCTGTACAGCTCGACCAGGCGACCCGGCCGCGCCGCACATTCCCTCACCACCCCGATCAGCCGCGGGAGCAAGGCGACCAGCAGTGGCTGCCGCGGCAGGATCGCGCCGGTGAGGTCGGGCCAGGTGGCGACGCGGTCGCGGAGGGCTGGCGGGGCGGCAGCGGCGCTGCCGGTGGTGTTGACGCCGATGCCGAACACGGCGCGGCGCTCGCCGACACGTTCGACGAGGATCCCGGCGAGCTTCCGCCCGTCGACGAACAGGTCGTTGGGCCAGCGGACGCGCGGCACGACGCGGGGCGCGAGGTCTTCGAGCGCGGCGGCTAGCGCCACCGCCGCCGCCAGGCTCCACCACGCCGCCGGTTCCTCGCCGCCGAGGTCACGGGCGTCGACGACGATGCTGGTCGTCAGGCTGCCGGGCGCCTGCCACCATGCCGCCCCCTGGCGCCCGCGCCCCGCCGTCTGCCGATCGGCGACCACGACCGCCGGAAGCAGGGCGGCCGGATCGGCCGCCAGCTCCCGGGCCCGCTGCATCGTCGACGCCGTTACGTCGAAGTGTTCGACAGCGCCGCCGCCGAGGAGTGCGCGGAGGGCCGGGGAATCGATCGGATCGACGGCGGCGGACGTCATGCTCTTTTCCACCCGCAGCGGGCGGTCGACCGCGCCGCGTGCGACGACCGGCACGGCCACGTCCGGTGAACCACGGGCGATTGTCGGCGGACCGGCAGGGCACCGTCCACCGGCACGCCGCGGTGGCCAGCGAGCCAGGGCAGGATGGGCAGGCCCCCTCGACCGCCCCCGGTCGTCCCGGCCTTGACCGGCGCGCCGACCGCGCGGTACCCCCGCCCGGATTGACTCCCTTTCCGCGCCGGCGCCACGAGCCGGCGCGGCGAGTCGACGCGACACCGGCGGAGCCCACCGTGCGGAGAAGAGGTCCGTTTCCGTTCCTCGTCCTGGCCGCCCTCGCGGGTGCCGCCGACGGGGTCGCGCAGACGGTCCCGTTGCCGGCGCCGGCCCCGTCGTCGCTCGACCGGATCGCGCAGAACCCCACGTTCGGCGCGCCGCTCGCTCCACCCCCATCCAGTTGGGATCCCTACGCGCCGCAGGCCGGGCAGTGGATGCCAGCCGCCCCCGCCACGGGGATGCCGGCGCCGTCGGCCCTCGGCGGACAGCCGGGCTATCCCGGTTGGCAGCCCGGCGCGCCGTCGCTCGTGCCGACGCAGGGCACGGGCAACACGCCCTCGTCGCTCTTTCCGCAGGGCATGTCGACGCAGAACCCCACGATGCAGCAGACGATGCGCCTCTACCAGGGGGTGCGCGGCAGCTGGGCCTACATCTTCGGCGACGGCAACGGGACGAGCGTCGGCATCAACGAATTCGACACCACCGCGACATTCGCCCTGCCGTTCTTCTACCACTCGCAGGCCAACCTCAACCACGCCCCGCTGCTGGTGACCCCGGGCTTCGGGCTGCAGTTGTGGAACGGCCCCGAGACGACCCCGACGATGCTCGCCGACCTGCCGCCGAGCACGTACGACGTGTTTCTCGACGCCGCTTGGAACCCGCAGTTCACGCCGCTGTTCGGCGCCGAACTGGGGATCCGCGTCGGGATCTTCACCAATTGGGACGTGCTGGTGTGGGAAAGCTGGCGCATCATGGGGCGGGCGATCGGCACCCTCCAGCTGACCCCGACGATGCAGGGCAAGGCGGGGATCGTGTACCTCGACCGCAACCAGGTGAAGCTCCTCCCCGCGGTCGGCCTCACCTGGGTGCCCGACGCCAACAGCCGCTACGACATCTTCTTCCCCGCCCCGAAAGCGGCGCGGAGATTCACCGAGATGGGACGCCATTCGGTGTGGGGCTTCGTCGCCGGCGAGTACGGCGGCGGCGCCTGGACGTTCCGGCGCGACACCGGGCAGATCTCGCCGTTCGACTACAACGACATCCGCGTCTCGGTGGGTGCCGAGTGGGTCCCCAAGGTGCCGCTCGGGTTGGCGGGCAGCTTCGAGGTCGGCTACGTCTTCTACCGACAGTTGTTCTACGTCGACGGCCCGCCGCAGATCCAGGACCTGCCCGACTCCCTCATGCTCCGGCTCGGCCTGGCCTACTGACCGTCCCTGCGCCCGAGAAGCTGCCGTGACCAGCGCCCTACGACCGACCACCGCGGGGCGACCGCCGCGCCCGGCGGCGCACCGCATCGGCTGGCGGCGGGTCGTCGTCGCGGCCCTCGCCGCACTCCTGGCGTCCGTTCCGCTCCGCGCCGATGACGTGCCCGCCGAGCTCGACGCCGGGAGCGGCGTGTACCCCCTGCCTTCGGTCGAGGAAGGGGGCATCGGCGCCCTGGTCGACAGGATCCGGCTGGTGGCGTTCGGCGATCCGCAGGACCTCACCGAGCCGCTCCTCCCCGACGACGTCGCCCCCCCGGGGCAACCGCGGCAGGAGTTCACTCCTCCCGCCGGGCGCCGGCTGCCTCCCGGGGCCAAGCCCGGCATGCTCCAACAGATCCTCTACCAGGCCACGGAACTCCCCAAGCTGGACGCCGGCGGACTCGGGCTGACGACGCTCGAGAAGACGATCACCGTCGGGCTGCCGGCGCCGACCGTCGATTCACCGCTGCTCATCACCCCCGGTTTCGTCGGCACGCTCGTCGATGCCCCGACGGGGGCCGACATTCCCGGCGAGCTGTACGACGGCTGGATCCAGGCGCGCTGGCTCCGCAAGGTCGGCGCGCGGCTGGGCGTCGATCTGGCGGTCGCACCGGGGTGGTACAGCGACTTCCACAACGACTCCGCCCAGGCGCTGCGGATCACCGGCCACGGGTTCGGCGCCTGGGAGGCGACCGACGAGCTGCGGGTCGTGGCCGGCGTCATCTACCTCGACCGCTACGACGTCAACCTGCTGCCCGCCGGCGGCCTGCTCTGGACCCCGGCGGACGACCGGCGCTACGAGCTGATCTTTCCCCGTCCGCGGTTGGCATGGCGGATTGCCGAACGGCCCCGGGCGAGCCATTGGCTCTACCTCGCCGCGGAGTTCGGCGGCAACCAGTGGGCGATGCAGTCGACGACGGGGCAGGACCAGATCATCGTCATCCGTGACTACCGGCTGCTCGCCGGCTGGGAACGGCGCCCCGCCGATCTCGGCCTGTCGTGGCGTGTGGAAACCGGTTGGGTCACGGGCCGGAAGGTCGAGTACTACCTCTCCGACCAGCCCTGGCTGACCCCGTCCGACACGTTCCTGGTGCGGGCCGGCGTCTGGTACTGACGCCGTCACGGTGCCTCGGGGTCGAGCAGCGGCCGGCCGACCTCGGCGCCGTCGATGAGCAGCAGGGCGCCCTCGGCCAGCAGCGGCCGGCAGGCGAGCGGCCGGCGGGCGACGAGATCGGCCTCGAGCGGCAGGCTGCCGCGCACCACCAGACGGTCGGCGGATCGCTCGGCGGTCACCCCCCGCGCCGCGAACTCCCTGCGGAAGTCGGCGAAACCGGCAGCACCGAGCCCCTCGCGCAGTTCGAGGTCGAGGATCACCAGCAGCGCCGCCAGCCCGCCACCCTCCGCCGGCTCCGCCGAGAGGCGCCGCGCGCCATGGCGTACGCCGTCGTCGACCAGCCGCCACCGTGCCGGAGAGCGTTCCGTCGCGGCGGGCACGACCGAGCGGAGCGCGAGCACGGTTCCCTCACGCTCGACGAACGCGACCGCGTCGGCCGGCAGCACGGCCCCGCTGGCACACGGCCCGGCCTCGTCCCAGACCGTGGCATCGGCCGGGACGAGCAGGTGGGCGGCGATCGACCGCTCCGTTCCCTCGAGGCGGTGCACCGGATCGGTGGGATCGAGGTGCCAGGCGGCCGTCACACGCGGGCCGTCCTGGGAGCTGACGAGAAACGGCCGCAGATGGCGCGCCTTGCGGTGGCCGTCGGCGCCGACGTCGCGGCGCCGGCCGTAGGGATCGCCGTGGCCGTCGTAGACCAGCGTCACGTTGACCGTCGTCGCGCCGCCGCCGAGGTTGACGACCAGCGCCTTGTCCTCGGCGCCGCGGGTCTCGCCGGCGATGCCGATGCTGCCCAGTCGGCCGACGTGGTCTGTGGACCGCTGCCAGGGGTGCGTGCCGTGGCGTTCGACGACGAACCGGGGCACGCGGCTGCACCGTGACCGATCGAGGACGGGGGGCGGCGGCCGTTGGCAGGCCATGCGGAACACCGTCAGCCCGGCATGGCGGCTCCCGGGCAGCCACTCGGTGGCGTCGCCCGCCGCCGGAAACGGGATCCACCCGGCGGCGGCGGCATGCTCGTCGAGCAGCCCACGGCCGAACAACCAGTCGGTGTCGCGCGCGTGGGGCCCGCAGAGGCGGCCGCTCGGCGCGTACCAATGCGCGGCGATCGACGTCCACAGGTATGCCAGGACCTGCCGTGCCTCCCCGCGCACCACGTCCGAATCGGCGCGGGTCGCGATCAGGCCGAGGGCGTCGAGGTCGACACCATAGTAGGTCGGGCAGAGCGCTTCGGTGATGCCGCGGGCGCGGGTGAAGTCGAGCCAGGAGCGCCAGGCTTCCTCGCCTTCGCGCCGGGCCTCCGCGTCGCCGAGGAGGCCGAGGGCGAGGAGGTTCCAGATCCTGGTCAGGGCGATGTTGGTCTGCCCGAGGGCAACGCGGTGCCGGCGGAGCGCGGGGAGGGCGTCGGCGAGGAGCTCGTCGAGTCGCCGCATCGACTGCGGCGTGAGTCGCGCACGGTGGTCGAGCGCGATCAGCGAGAGCAGCTGCACCGCGAACTCGACGGCGTTTTCGTCGATCACCCGCTCGTCGCCGAGTCGCCAGCGAAAGTTCCCGGCCCACGGACTGGCGGGGTCCCGATCCTGCATCGACCGAGCGCAGAACAGCGCGTCGTCGACGATCGCCGCATCGTGGCCCGCCCCGACCGCCTCGAGCGCCAGGCGGAGGATGCCGCGGATTCCGAGGGCGTCGGCGCGGCTGCGCAGGATCGTGGCCTGCTCGTCGAGCGCCGCCGCGACGGCGGCCGGGGGAGCGGCCGGGGCGGAGGGGACCGCGCCTGCTCCGGCCAGACCGAGGACGATCGCGGCCAGCCGGCTGCACGCCCGAAACCAGGAGCCCGCCGGACGGGCGACGTCACCCACAGTTTCCGCAGCGCCCCTTGAGGAGCACGTCGGTGACGGTGTGGATCGCCGGCTTCGCCGGTGGCTCGCTGATCCGCTCCGCGGCCGCGCGCGGCCGCCCCGGCCGTGCGGGCGCGGGCTTCGGTTCGGCGGGCCGAACCGGCGGCTTGGGGGTGATCGCGACGTCGACGTCGTCGAGGCACGACACCTCCCCGCAGGAGGTGCAGACGAAATGCGGGTGGCCGATCGACCGTGTGCCGTCGCGGCCGACCTTGCGAATCTCGAACCGCCACACGTGATCCCCCAACTCGATCCGTGACACGAGACCCGCCTCGGTCAGTTCGGTGAGGTTGCGGTAGATCGTCGCCCGGTCGAAGCCGGTGTCTGCCAGGGCTTGCGAGACCTCGGCGTGCGTTTCGGGACCGGTGGCGGCGATCAGGTGCTGGAGCACCGCCAGCCGGGCCGCCGTGCAGCGCAGGCCGAGAGCTCGGATCGTCTTCTTGAGCGTATCGACGGGGATGGCGGGGTCGGGTGGCATACCTCCGGATGGTACCACGGCCGCCGCACCGACCGACACCGCACCCGCGACCCCTGGTCGTCCGCGCGCCCCGTTCGAGACCACCACCCGGGGCCGGATCCCCCGATCGGCCGGGGCGACGCACGCGGAGCCGACCGCGTCGCTGGCCGACCGCGTGCCGGCCAGCGGCGGTGACGGTGCTCGTCACGGTGTCCGGGGGCCGCCGGCTCCCCGACGCGCGAGCACCGCGAGGATCCCCCGGCAGAACGCCGGCAGGTCACCCGGCCGGCGACTGGTGACATGATTGCCGTCGATCACGACCGGCTCGTCGCTCCACCGTGCTCCGGCGTTGACCAGATCGTCACGGATGCCGGGGCTGCCGGTCACCCGCACGCCGCGGTAGACACCGGCCGAGATCGGGATCCAACCCCCGTGGCAGATCGCCGCCACGAGTTTGCCCTCGGCAGCGAAGCTGCGGACGAGGTCGAGAACCTTGCCGTCACGGCGCAGGGCGTCGGGCATCCAGCCGCCGGGGATCACGACGCCGTGGAAATCGGCGCTCTCCATCTCGGCGAGGGCCGCATCGGCGCGGCAGGGATAGCCATGCTTCCCGGAGTACACCTGCCCACCCACCGGACCGGCGACGGTGACGTGCGCTCCGGCCTCCTCGAGCCGCAGCTTCGGATACCACAGCTCGAGATCCTCGTAGTCATGGCCGACGATCACCAGGATCCGCAGGCCGGAGGCGATACCAACCCCGATCGTGTCGTTCACCGGCCACCTCGTCGTGTTGCGGATCGTTCATGCATGCGTGCTCGGCCGGTGGGAAACCCGCGGCCCCATGCCGGGCATTGTTCGCGGCGTTCGCTCGGCTGGCGAGCGAACGCTTGGCAGTGGCGCCCGCCGCCAGACCGGCATGCCGCTCGCCGTCGCGATCCCCCACCGAAAGCCGGTCGGGCACGGCGGTGCAACCAGGGCTGGAGAACACCCACCAAAACCAAATAACCAGAGGACTTACGACCGTCGGGAAAAGGTTGGCCGATTGCGGCTTGACTCCCCCCGACCCGTGGCTACATTCACGCCCCGGCTCCGTGAGGACCATATGAAGTGGTCCGCGAGCTCTCGTCTACTAGATCTTGCGATAGCATGCAGATGGAGCTGCTTTTTCGCTGTCCTTGCGCCCCTGACATGCCATGGTGGTCGGGGGGAGTCCCGGGCAGCGCGAATCTGTCTCCCGACTGCCGACCGGATCGCTCGGGAACCGGTCGGGGGGGAGCCCGTCGGAACCACCTGAGCCGGGGGGATGGAGCCCAGCCATCTCCGGCCCGAGCCACGGCCGGCACCTGAGATTCCCGCCCCGACGGCCCGGGAGCCGGCGGCACGGGAACTATACTGTAGTATACTTGTTGGTGTGGACACGTTTGCCTGACCGGAGGACCGCCGATGACCCCTTTCGAATCCGCCGCCGGAGCCGCCACCGTCCCAGGCCGCACGGGCTCCCAGACCGGCCCGGCCGGTCGGCCGGCGCGCCGCCCCCTCGCGGTGCCGGCGACGTTCTGCCCCACTGACGTCGGCTCGCCGTTCGACACCACCGAGTGGGATCTCCGGACTGCCGCGATCAAGGGGGAGGACGGCAAGGTCCTCTTCGAGCAGACCGGCTGCGAGGTCCCGGCCGCGTGGAGCCAGTTGGCGACCAACGTCGTCGTCAGCAAGTACTTCTACGGGGAGATCCACACCCCGCAGCGCGAGAAGTCGGTCAAGCAACTCGTCCACCGTGTCGCCCGCACGATCGCCGACTGGGGAATCGCCGACGGCTATTTCCAGTCGCGCCAGGACGGCGAGAACTTCTACCGTGATCTCGCCTGGCTGTGCGTCCACCAGCACGGCGCCTTCAACTCCCCGGTCTGGTTCAACGTCGGCCTGTTCCACCAGTACGGCGTCAGCGGCGCCCCCTGCAATTGGCGGTGGGACGAGGCGACGCGTGACGTCGTCCAGCCGCAAAACCCCTACGAGTATCCGCAGGGGAGTGCCTGCTTCATCCAGAGCGTCCAGGACAACATGGAAGACATCATGGAACTCGCGCGGAGCGAGGCGATGCTCTTCAAGTTCGGCTCGGGCACCGGCACCGACCTGTCGACGCTCCGCAGCCAGCGCGAGAAGCTCGCCGGCGGCGGCAAGCCCTCGGGCCCGTTGTCGTTCATGCGCGTCTACGACCAAGTGGCCGCGGTGGTGAAGAGCGGAGGCAAGACGCGCCGGGCAGCGAAGATGCAGTCGCTGAAGATCAACCATCCCGACATCATGGAGTTCATCGAGTGCAAGGCGAAGGAGGAGAAGAAGGCTCGGATCCTCATCGAGAAGGGGGGCTACGACGCCAACTTCAACGGTGAGGCCTACAGCTCGATCCTGTTCCAGAACGCCAACCTGTCCGTCCGCGTCACCGACGACTTCATGGAGGCGGTCGACCGCGACGACACCTGGACGACGCGCTGGGTGACCGACCCGTCGAAGGCCGGTCCGCACCACAAGGCGCGGACTCTGCTCGGCAAGATGGCGGAGTGCGCCTGGCAGTGCGGCGATCCGGGCGTCCAGTACGACACCACGATCAACCGTTGGCACACCTGCCCCAACTCGGGACGGATCAATGCCAGCAATCCGTGCAGCGAGTACATGTTCCTCGACGACACGGCGTGCAACCTGGCGAGCATCAACCTGATGAAGTTCCGCCGCGCCGACGGCTCGTTCGACGTCGAGCGCTTCGCCGCCGCCTGCCGGATCTTCTTCGTCGCCCAGGAGATCCTCGTCGACCATGCCAGCTATCCGACCAAGCGGATCGCGCGCAACAGCCATCTGTTCCGCCCGCTCGGCCTCGGCTACTCGAACCTCGGCAGCCTGCTGATGGCCAACGGCCTGGCCTACGACAGCGCCGCCGGGCGCGGGCTGTGCGGGGCGCTGACCGCAATCCTCCACGGCGCCGCCAACCGCACCAGCGCCGAGCTGGCGGCGGCCGTCGGCCCGTTCGAGGGGTTCGCGGCCAACCGCGAACCGATGCTCAACGTGATGCGGATGCACCGGACGGCGGTCGACGCGATCGATCCGGCCTGCCCCGCCGAGCTGCGCGACGCCGCCCGGCGGATCTGGGACGACGTCGTCGCCCACGGCCAGGAGCACGGCTACCGCAATGCCCAGGCGACGGTCCTGGCTCCGACCGGCACGATCAGCTTCCTGATGGACTGCGACACCACCGGAATCGAGCCCGACATCGCGCTGGTGAAATACAAGCAGCTCGCCGGCGGTGGGATGCTGAAGATCGTCAACCAGACCGTGCCGCTGGCGCTGCGGACGCTGGGCTACGACGAGCGCGCGATCGAGGCGATCCTCGGCTTCGTCGACAAGCAGGACACGATCGAGGGGGCACCGGGGCTCGAGGAGCGGCACCTGGCCGTCTTCGACTGCGCCTTCAAGCCGCGGCTCGGCGTGCGCAGCATCGCCTGGCAGGCCCACGTGAAGATGATGGCGGCCGCCCAGCCGTTCATCTCGGGGGCGATCTCGAAGACGGTCAACATGCCGCGCGAGACGACCCCGGCCGACATCGCCGGGGCCTACATGGAGGGCTGGCGGCTGGGGCTGAAGGCGCTGGCGATCTACCGCGACGGCTCCAAGGAGAGCCAGCCGCTGTCGACGAGCACCGAGGGGGACAAGGCAGCCGACAAGGCGGCGGCGAAAGCCGTTCCGCGCCGCGAGCGGCTCCCCGACACCCGGCGCAGCATCACCCACAAGTTCAACGTCGGCGGCCACGAGGGCTACATCACCGTCGGCCTGTACGACGACGGTCGCCCGGGCGAGCTGTTCATCACGATGGCCAAGGAGGGGAGCACGATCGGCGGCCTGATGGACGCCTTCGGCACCTCGGTGTCGATGAGCCTGCAGTACGGCGTGCCGCTGGAGGTTTACGTCCGCAAGTTCTCCCACACCCGCTTCGAGCCCTGGGGCTACACGAAGAACCCCGACATCCCGGTGGCCAAGAGCCTCGTGGACTATCTGTTCCGCTGGCTCGGCAACGAGTTCATCCCCGGGTACCGCGAGGCGAACCGGCCGGGGATCCACACGCCTGGAGCGGGGCACGGCTCGGGTGGCGGCGGTGAATCCTCCGCCAACGCCGAGGACGCCGAGGCAGAGCGCACGCCCGCCGCCACGATGGCGCGCGGGCTGGCCGGTGGACAAGGAACGTCCCGTGCGGCCGTCAAGGTCGAAGCCGGGAAGGGGGAGGGACGGGACGCGGCGAAGGGGCCGATGCCCCGCGGCGGCGACGCCGCCAAAGCACAGGCGGCGAGCCCCAACGGCACGGCGGCAGTGCACGTGTCGGCGCGGACCGCCTCCAACGGCGCCGCTCAGGCGGCGGTCCTCGAGCGGGCCGGGGCAGCATTGCGGATCGACCCCAACGCCAGCCCGGTCGACCGGCAGAGTCAGTTCGCCACGTTCCAGATCGACGCACCGGTCTGCGACGGCTGCGGTGCAATCACGGTCCGGAACGGCAACTGCTACCTCTGCCATAATTGCGGCAACAGCATGGGCTGCTCCTGAGCCGCTCAGGGGCGGTGGGATCCCGTGCTGCGGGATCCCACCGCATGGTCGTCCTCGACGTTTCGTCACGGCGTGCAGCGCGGCGGCGTGCGGCAGTCCGCGCCGTGCTGCTGCTCGCCTGCGGCGTGGCATCGGGCCACCGGCCGGGGACGGTCGATCCCGTGCGCGCAGCCACGCCGGATGGCGCCGCGACGATCAACAGCGAGCGCGCCGGCGACCCGCTGCCGCCGGAAGCAGCCCGGGCCGCGGTCGCGACGCGCGTCGCGATGAAGATCACGCTTCTGGCCAGTGAGCCGGTGATCGTCAACCCGATCGCCGCGACCGTCGATGCGGCCGGGCGGCTGCTGGTCGCCGAGAACCTGACCTACGCCGAACGGCCGCTCCGGACCGACACGCGCTGGCGGGACCGTGTGACGCTCGTCGAGGATGCCGACGGCGACGGTGTGGCGGAACACCACGCCGTGCTCGTCGACGGCCTCGTCGGCCTGACGGGACTCACCGTGGGGCGCGGCGGCCTGTGGCTCCTCTGCCCGCCGCGGCTGCTGTTCATCCCCGCCGGCGACCGGCCGCCCGACGGCTGGCCAGCCGATCCATCCCCCACTTTCGCCAGCGCCCGCGCCGACCGGGCCGAAACCGTCCTCGACGGGTTCACGGTGTCGGAGGGCAGCCACCACACGTTCGCCAACGGCCTGTCGTGGGGGCCCGATGGCTGGCTGTACGGCCGCTGCGGGGCGAGCTCACCCGGCGCGATCGGGCCGCCGGGCGTCGCTGCCGCGGCCCGTGTCCCCCTGCGTGGTGGCATGTGGCGCTACCATCCGGAGCGGAAGGTGTTCGAAGCGGTCTGCCACGGCACCACCAACCCCTGGGGCCACGACTGGGACGACCGCGGCGAGGGGTTTTTCGTCAACACCGTCAACGGCCACCTGTGGCGCCTCCTCCCCGGAGCGCACTACGCCCGATCGCACACCGTCGAGCCGCATCCGTTCGTGACCGACCCGCTCCCGCCGCACGCCGACCACGAGCACTTCGACGCCTCGCGCCACTGGACCGAATCGCGCGACGGCCGGGCCGATGCCCACGGCGGCGGCCACGCCCACGCCGGTTGCGTGGTGGTGCCCGACGAACCGGGCTGGCCCGAGGACCTGCGCGGAAGGCTCCTGACGCTCAATCTCCATGGCCGCCGGATCAACGTCGACCGGCTCGACCACACGCCGCAGGGGATCGTCGGTCGCCACGAGGCGGATCTGGCACTGTTCGGCGATCCGTTTTTCCGCGGGATCGACATCGTCGAACTCCCGCACCGGGCCCTTGCGATCCTCGACTGGAGCGACACCGGGGAATGCCACGAGGCGACCGGCGTCCACCGCACCAGCGGCCGGGTGTTCCGCCTTGCCGTCCCCGGCGCCACCCGCGCTCCGCTCCGCGATCTGGCGACGCTGTCCACCGACGATCTCGTCGGCCTCCTCACGGCCGACCGCTGGCAGGCCCGGATGGCTCTCCGGCTCCTCGCCGACAGGCACGCGGCGACACCCGACCGGCCGCTGCCGGCTACCGCGCGTGCGGCCCTCGGGCGCCTCCTCGACGACGGGGCGACGACGACGCTGCGGCTCCGCGGCCTGTGGGGCCTGTGGGCGACAGGCGCGCTCCCCACCGGGCGCCTCCTGCCGCTTCTCGACGATGCCGAGCCGGCGATCCGCGTGTGGGCGATCCGCCTGCTCAGCGACGCATGGCCGCTCGACTTCGCGACCGGTGAAGAGCCGCCGCGCACGGCCGCGCCGGCAGCGGTGGCGGTCGAACGACTGGTGAATCACGCCGCGGCCGAACGTGACCCCGAGGTCCGCCTCGCCCTCGCCACGGTGCTCCAGCGCCTTCCTCCCCGTGCCCGGGCGCCGCTGGCGGCGGCGCTGGTCGATCACGTCGAGGAGTCGGCCGCCGCGGATGGTGACGGGGCGGCGGCGGAACCGCCGGCCCCGCAGGCACTTGGCGGCGACCATCACGATCTCGGGGCGATGGTCTGGTTCGGATTGCTCCCCGCGATCCCCGCCGACCCGGGCGGCTCGGTCGCTGTCTGGGAGGCCGCCGTGGTGCCGGGGGCGGACCGGGCCCATTGGCAGGGGCTGCGCCGCGACATCGTCCGCCGGGCGACCGGCGGCGATGCTGCCGCGACACTCAGCGCGCTTCTCGACGCCGCAGCCGACGAAGGACCGGCCGGGATCGACGACTGCCTCGCCGGCCTGCGGGCCGGGTGGACGGGGAGGCGCCGCGCCGTACCGCCGGCGGGGTGGGACCGCTTCCACGCCGCCGCCGTCGCGGCAGCGGCGGACGCCGACGAGCCCCTGGCCGTGCCGATCGGCGAGAACGTCGCCGCCCTCGAGGCGCTGTTCGGCCTGCCAGGCGCCGATGAGCGGCTCGGCCGGCTTGTCCTCGACGACTCGTTGCCCGCCGCACGGCGCGCGGCGGCGCTCGCGGCGCTCACCGACAGCCGCGGCGCGGGGCTTTCGGCCACCAGCGCGGCGGTGCTCACGGTCCCGGGGCTCGAGGCGGCGGCCCTCCGCGGTCTGGCCATGGCCGGCGAACCGGCAGGGGCGGAGCGGATCGTGGCCGCGTATTCGCGGCTCGACCCCGTGACCCGCGCTGGCGCCCTGACGGCGCTGGTGTCACGGCGCGACTGGGCCGCCACGCTTGCCAGTGCCGTGGAGACGGGGCGGATCGCCGCCGCCGACGTCGGGCCCGACGTCGTCCGCCAGGTGCGCGCCCTCCGCGACGGGGCGCTCGCGCGGCGGCTCGAAGCGGCGGTCGCCTCGCGCCCTTCCGCGAGCGGCCGCGTGTCGATCGACGCCCGCCGCGCCCGGCTCACGCCCGCGGCGCTGGCCGCCGCCGACTCCGCTGCGGGCCGCCGGCTGTGGGAACGGCTGTGCGCGACCTGCCACCGGCTCCACGGCGACGGGGGAACGCTCGGCCCCGACCTCACCGGGGCGGGCCGCCACGATCTCGACTACCTGCTGGCCAACGTCGTCACCCCGTCGGCGGTCGTCTCCCCCGACTACCGTCTCCGGCAGGCCGTGCTCGACGACGGCCGTGTCATCGCCGGCCTCCTCGAACGGCGGACTGCCGACGCGGTCGTCCTCCGCACCGCGGCCGGTCGCGAGACGTTGCCGGCCGACGAGATCGAGGAGCTGCGCGACGCCGGCGTGTCGCTGATGCCCGAGGGGCTCCTCGACGGCCTCACCGACGACGAGGTCCGCGACCTGGTCGCCTACCTGATGGCCGGGTGATCAACGCCGCGGGCCACCGTGCCCACGGGCTGCTAATCGACGTCGACCACGAAGATCTGGTTGCAGTCGCGGCGAGCGCCGCCAGGGAGTGGCGTGGGGACGGTCCGGACGAAGGCGATGCGCCGGCCGTCGGGGGAGAAGACACAGGCCTCGGGGCGCGGCGCGCCTGTGCCCCGGATCGGTTCGGTGAGCCCGCGGACCCGGCCGTCGGCCGCATCCACGAGGCACACGCTGCCGTCGACGATACAGGCGACGGCGGCACCGGAGGGGCTCCAGCTGAAGGCGCTGGCGATCGGCGCCGGGGAGCGGCTGAGCTGGGTGAGCTCCCCCCGCGGCGACACCGTCCACAGCTGGTCGATTCCCGCGTCGTCCTTCATGAGGAGGCCGATCCGCTCGCCGTCGGGGCTCGACCGCAGCCAATGGCGCGGTCCCTGGATCCCGGGATGGCGCCGGTCGGCGGTGAACGTCAGCCGGCGCTGCGTCGCGCTCCGGGGGGGCGCGGGGCGGGTGGTGGCCGTGCCGCACAGGGCCCGCGCACCGGCCATGGCCCACGCCGCCGGATCGTCGGGCAGGTCGACGAGAAACGCCTCGGCGAACGGCTCACCGGCCGCCGAGCGCACCTGCCCCTGGAAGGCCAGTGCGTAACGCTGCCACGAGCCGTCGGCGCGCCGGTAGCCGCGGCTTCCCACCCAGGCTTCTTCGTAGGCGCGCGAGATCTCGTCGCTGCCCGGTCGCGGCGCGTCGGCGAGCGTCGTCACCAGCACGCTCCACGCGTTGCCGTCGTGGTTGCGCACGTGCGTCCGCGGCACCGTCACCGGCCGGCCGCAGACGGCGACACCGACCGCCCGGAGGTTCCCTTCACCCCCCGGCGGCGGCCGCTCGGGAAGCACGGCATCCTCGTAGGTGAAGCTCACCAGCGCGCCGTCGGGGGAGAAGACGTGGACGTGCGTGCCGCCGCGGAGGGCGCCCGGGGTGAACGGCGGCACCAGGTCGCGGGCGTCGAGCGCTTCTGCCCGGCCCGGTGCGGCGCCGCGCACCACCACCCCCTGCCGCCGCGCCGGGCCGTACGACCAGTCCGGGGTGGGGCGCTCGGGACCGTGGATGAACACCACGCGGTCGTCGACGGGGCTGGCGGTGACGACGCCGCAGCACGCGCCCCCCGTCGCCGTGTACAGGCGCTCGACCCGGCCGGTGTCGACGTCGACGCGTTCGATCGCGGTGCCGTCAAACCGGCTCCCGGCAGGATCGCTGCGGACGTCGTACACGATCCAGCGCGAGTCGGCAGACCAGACGGCGGCGTTGGTGAGGACGTGGCCGTGCGGCGCGGAGGTGACCTGCCGCGGCCGGCCGTTCACGGCGCGCCCTTGCCGAGTGCGGCCGGGTCGATGACGACGTGGACGATCGCCTCGCGGAGGAAGGTGTAGGTGACGTGCACGAGCCCGTCGGGCGCCTGGATGATCGCCGGGTAGGAGTACTCCCCGGGAAACGTCTCCAGCGCCACGACGTCGCGCCACGCCCGGCCGTCGCCACTCTCCGCCACCACCAGCGGCGTCCGCCCTGCGGCGACGGGGTTGCAGACCAGCAGGTGGCGGCCGTCGGCGAGCGTCACTGCGTCGGTACCGGAGCTGGGATTGAGCACCATCCCGAGGCCGAGCGCCGACCAACTCCGCCCCGCATCGCCCGATTCGACCTCGAACAGCTTGCCGCTCCGCGTCCGTCCCAGGGCCAGCAGCCTGCCGCCGCCGAGGAGGAGGATGCTCGGCTGGATCGCCATCACCGCGCGGCCGTCGTTGACCGCGGGGAGGCGCGTGAAGCTCCTCCCGCCGTCGGTCGAGCGCTCGAAGTGGACGCGCCAGCCGTCGTCCTCGCTCGAACTGCCGGCGAGCACGACACCGTCGGCGAGGACGACCGGCTTGTTCTTCACCGGACCGACGATTCCGTCGCCGAGGCGCCGCAGCGCCCCCCACGAGCGGCCGCCGTCGGTGCTCTCGCAGACCACCCCCCACCACGTGCTCGGCGACGGCCCGACCTTGGCGTAGAGCAGCAGCGGTCCGCCCGGCGACTGGAAGAGGACGGGATTCCAGCACGGGTGGCGCGTGCCGTCCCGCTGCGTGCCGTCGATGACGCGCGTCGGCACGCTCCAGCCCGCTGCCCCGCGCCGCGACACCCAGATGCCGACGTCCGGCTCCCCCTCGTCGGTGCCACCGAACCAGGAAGCGACCAGCGCCCCGTCGGCCGCCACCTCGATCGTGCTGGCGTGGCAGGACCGCGTCGGGGAGCCGCGCGGGCAGACGAACTCGCGCAGCCGCACCGCCGCCGCGCCGAGACCCGGATCGACGGCGGGGGCGTCGGCACCGGCATCGGGCACGGCGAGGGCGAGGGCCGTGATCAGCGCTGCCGGCACGAGCGGACGGCACCCGGCGGGGCGAGGGCGCAGGACGGTAGGGCTCGGGACCATCGACACGGCCTCCGGTTCAGGTTCTCACCAGCGCAGCGGCCGCGCCGTGCGGTGCGGACGGTTGGTTCGGGTTGTACCGCGCCGCCGACACGGATGTGGAGCCGGCCGGACCGGCGCGCCGAAACAGTTCGTGGCCGCGGCCCGTGGCAACGCCACGGCCCGGTCACGCCGCCGCCGGCGCGAGCCGGCGCCAGCGAACAGATCGCGTCCCGACGGAGGTGCCAAACCCAACCGCGTTGACCAGGATCCCCGACCGGGACAGGCTCCGGCCGTCCCTGATCCGCGTCAGTCTCGCAGTGCTCTCCCCGTTCGCAGACAGCGCATCAGTTCACCGAGGGGCCGTGGCGACCATGCGTCGTCACGGCCCCCGTTGTTTTCCCCGATGCCGTCAGGCGTCGTCGAGGACGGCCACCGTCGCGAACGCCTTGCCCTCGAGCATCTCCAGCGACGCCCCGCCACCGGTGGAGACGTGACTGACGCGGTCGGCATAGCCGAGCTGCTCGACGGCCGCCGCCGAGTCGCCGCCGCCGATGATCGTCACGGCTCCCTGCGCCGTGGCGGCGGCGACGGCGTCGGCCACGGCCCGTGTCCCGGCGTCGAACGGCGGCATCTCGAAGACCCCCATCGGGCCGTTCCAGACGACCGTCCCGGCAGCGGCGATGATCGCCGCGTACTTCCGCGCCGTCTCCGGCCCGATGTCGAGGCCCTCGAAGCCGTCGGGGATCTTCCCGGCGGGCACGATCCGCTTCGCGGCCGCCGCCGAGAAGTCGTCGGCGCAGTGCGTGTCGACGGGGAGGACGAGCTTGCCCGCCCCCTTGGCGAGCAACTCCCGGGCCAACTCCACCTTGTCGGGCTCGACGAGCGACTTGCCCACGGCGCCTCCGCCGGCGAGCGAGAACGTGTAGGCCATCGCTCCGCCGATGAGGACGTGGTCGCAGACGTGGAGGAGGTTGGTGATCACCGCGATCTTGTCGGAGACTTTCTTGCCGCCGAGGATCGCCACGAACGGGCGTTTCGGGTGGGCGATCGCGTCGGCGAGGTAGCGGACCTCCTTCTCGACGAGGAACCCGACGACCGCCGGTCGGCCCGCCTGTTTCATCGCCACCGGCACGGCGTGCATGCTCGCCTCGGTGCGGTGGCAGGTGCCGAACGCGTCGTTGACGTAGGCGTCGGCGAGCCCTGCCACGCCGGCGACGTAGGCGGCGTCGTCCCCCTTCTTCTCCCCCTTGTTGAAACGGACGTTCTCCAGGAGCAGCACCTCGCCGGGGCGGAGCGCCTTGGCCTTGGCCTGGGCGTCGGGGCCGCCGGTGTCGGCGGCGAGGATCACCGGCCGCCCGAGCAGCTCGCCGAGCCGCTTCGCCACCGGGGCGAGCGAGAACTCAGGCTCCGGACCCTTGCCCGTGGGACGGCCGAGGTGGCTCATGAGGATCGCCTTGCCACCCCGATCGAGGATCGACCGGATCGTCGGCAGCGCCATCCGGATCCGCCGGTCGTCGGTGATCGCGCCGGCATCGTCCTGGGGCACGTTGAAATCGACGCGCACGAGCACGGCCTTGCCACGGGGGTCGATGTCGGCGACGGTCTTCTTGGCCATTGATTGATGGATCCTTCGGGGGAGGGAACGCGGGGGTATTCGAACCGGCGCCGGCCGCGCCCGCAAGCCGGGCCGGGGTGGCGTCCGCCGGCGGTTCACCCGGGCATCGCGACCACCGCCTTGACCATTCCCGATCCCGGCTCGATGAGCCGGGGAAACGCCGTGCCGAGGTCGGCGAACGGGACCCGGTGGGTGATCCAGGGACGGGTGTCGATCCGCCCTTCGTCGACCAGCCCGATGATCCTGGTGAAGTCGCGCGACAGGGCGTTGCGGCTGGCGAGGATCGACAATTCGCGGCGGTGGAGGATCGGGGCGTGGGGGAAGGAGATCTCGGCCTGCGTGATCCCGACGTAGACGAGGCGGCCGCCGAAGGCACAATTGCCCAGCGCCGTGGCCATGCTCGCCGGGTTTCCGGTGGCGTCGACCACCACCTCGCACAGCCGCCCCGCGGTCAGCTCACGGAGCGCGGCGGCGGTCGCTTCCGGGCTCCCGGCCGGGAGGGTGTCGGGGACACCGAGGCGCTCGCGGACGAAGGCCAGACGCGACGCCGCGACGTCGACGACGATCACCCGGCAGCCGGCGAGGCGGGCGAACACGACCGCCGACAGGCCGATCGGCCCGGCCCCGATCACGAGCACCGTCTCGCCGGCGACCGCGCGGGCCCGGTCGATGGCGTGGCAGCCGATCGCCAGCGTCTCGACCAAAGCGCACTGCTCGGCGGCGAGGCGCGGCGCCGGATGGAGCTTGCGGGCGGGCACGGTGAACAGCGGCCGCAACCCGCCGTCGCAGTGGACGCCGAGCGTGCGGTGGTGCTCGCAGCAATTGGTCAGACCGCGGCGGCAGGAGAAACAGTCCTGGCAATTGACGTACGGCTCGACGCAGCAGCGGTCACCGGGGCGGACGTTCGTCACCCCCGCGCCGACCGCGACGACCTCGACGCCCAGCTCGTGACCCGGGATGCGCGGATAGCTGAAGAACGGCATCTTCCCCAGGTAGCCGCCGACGTCGGTGCCGCAGATCCCCACGGCGCGGACGCGGACCACCGCCTCGCCGTCCCCCGGCGGGGGCGGTTCGGCGACGTCGGCCAGGCGCCACCGGCGCGGCTCCTCGAGGACCCAGGCGTTCATCACCGGTGCTCCGTGGGGGTGTCGGCCTCCGGCAGCCGGTAGAACGCCGCGCAATTGCCCCCCATGATCGCCTCCCGTTCCCGCGCCGCGAGGCGGGCGACGAAATCCTCGACGATCCCCACCACGTCGGCGTACGGGGCGGCGAGCGTGCAGACCGGCCAATCGCTCCCGAACAACAGCCGCGCCGGCGAGAAGGCCTCGAGCGCCACCTCGAGGTACGGCGTGAACTGCGCGCGCGACCATCCGTGCCAGGCCGCCTCGGTGACCAATCCGGAGAGTTTGCACCAGCAGTGGGGGTGGCGGGCGAGGCGGCCGATGTCGTCGCGCCACGGTGCCACCTCCCCGCGCTTGACCGCCGGCTTGCCGAGGTGGTCGAGCACGAAACGCTGTCCCGGGAAGTGGGCCACCAGTTCCTCCGCGGCGGGGAGCTGGTGCGGGTAGAGGAGGAGGTCGTAGGCCAGGCCATGCGCCGCCAGCTGGCCGATCCCGCGGACGAACGCCGCGCCGAGGAGGAACCGCGGGTCGGGCTCATCCTGGACGACGTGGCGGACGCCGACCAGCGCCGGCCGCCGCGCGAGCCGCGCGAGGTCGTCGGCGACGGTCGCGGAGCGGAGGTCGACCCAGCCGACGACGCCGCGGACCAGCGCCGACGTCTCCGCCAGATCGAGGAGCCATTCGGTCTCGGCGAGCGACTGCCGCGCCTGCACCGCCACCGTTCCCGTGATCCCGGCCGCCGCCGCCAACGGCTCGAGGTCGGCGGGGAGATGGTCGCGCGCGAGGCGTTCCATCCCGGCGCCGATCCAGGGGTACTCCGCCGGCCGGTAGCGCCAGAAGTGCTGGTGGGCGTCGAGGCGCATGTCAGTTGTTCTCCGGCAGCCCCTCGACGTGGCCGATGTCGCGCACCGGTGCGAACAGCGCCCGGACGTCGCGGAGCAGTTCCTCGTCGAGCGGCTCGGCGGCCCACCGCGCCCAGGCGCGGACGTTGGCCGGATTGGCGCTGCCGGCGATCGTCGTGGCGATCGCCGGATCGGCCAGCGCGAACTGCAGCGCGAGCTTGGCGATCGGCGTGCCCCGGGCGCGGCACAGCGCCGCCGCCTCGCGCGCCGCCGCCTTCACCGGCTCCGGCTCCTTGAGCCACGCCGGCAACGGCGCGTCGGTGAGCAGCCGCGCCGAGAACGGACCGGCGTTCATCGCCCCGATGCCCCGTTCCGTCAGCCAGGGGAGCGTCTCGGTGGCGAAGCGCGTGTTCTGGAGCGTGTACTGGTTGTAGCTGAGGACGCAGTCGACGTCGGTCCGGTCGCAGATGGAGCGGAAGATCTTCTGCGGGTAGCCGCTGAAGCCGATGAACCGGACCTTGCCCGCGTCGCGCACCGTGCGCAGCGCCGGCAGCGTCTCCTCGACGATCTGCCCGAGCGGCACGAACTCGATGTCGTGGCACAGCACGATGTCGAGATGGTCGGTCCGCAGCCTGTGGAGCGAGACGTCGACGCTCTCGACGACGCGCCGGGCGGAGAAGTCGAAGTGCGCCAGGTCGTAGCGGCCGAGCTTCGTGCACAGCAGGTAGTCGTCGCGCGGCACCCCCTCCAGCGCGATGCCGAGGAGGACCTCGCTCATCCCCCGGCCGTAGAACGGGCTGGTGTCGATGAGCGTCAGGCCGCAGTCGAGCGCGGCGCGGACGCTCGCCAGGGCCTCGTCGAGCGTGACGCTGCGGAACTCCGCTCCCAACGAACTGGCCCCGAAGGCGAGGATCGGCACCTCGAGGCCGGTGCGGCCGAGCGGACGGGATTGCATGGCGGGATCGACCTGGGGGTGGGCGCGGCGACTCAGAACGTCCGGCAGCCGAGCGAGAGGAGCAGGTTCGCCCAGGGCATCGTGTCGGCGGTCTGGATCGTGAGCACGTGGTCGGACGACGCGACCGCCTTGTAGAAATCCCACTTGACGATCGGCTGGAGCGCGACGGCGCTCCCCGAGGCCGCGAGGATCCGCCGGTACTCGGCCCACACCGGCGGATCCCCCGGCGTGGCGGCGGCGTAGGAATCGGCGCGGTCGACCCCCATGGTGAACACCTCGTCGACGCGGACCGTCGCCAGCACGGCGGCGAGCACCTGGGCGACGGAGGGGATCCCGGGGGAGAGCTGCAGCGACACCAGCTCGGCGCGCGGGCCACGGGCGTTCTCGGCCGGATAGTTGCCGTCGGCGATCAGCACCTTGGAATGGTGCCCGGCGCGGGCGAGGACCCGGAGGATCTCGGGGTGGAGCAGCGGCGTGTCGAGCATGGCAGGGCTCCCACGGGCATCAGGCGGTGACGAGGCGGCGGAAGCTCTCGATCGTGGTCCGGGCGGCGGTCGGTCCGTCGGGCAGCGGCAGGATCTCGGCGGAGAGGTAGCCGTCGTACCCGATCGCCCCGAGGGCGCCCATCACCGGCTCCATCGGGGTGTGCCCCATCCCCGGCGCGCGGCGGTTGGAGTCGGCGAAATGGACATGGCCGACGAGCCGGCCGCAGGCGCGCAGCGCCGCGGCGATGTCGGGCTCCTCGATGTTCATGTGGAACAGGTCGCACAGCAGGCGGACGTCGGCCAGCCCGTGGTCGGCGAGGAACGCCGCCGCGTCGGCCTGGCGGTTGAGGAGATTGCTCTCGTAGCGGTTGAGGGGCTCGTAGAGGAGGACCTGGCCGTGGCTCCGCGCCCGGGCGGAGAGCCTCCCGAGCGCGTCGGCGAGGTGCGACAGCGCCTCGCCGCGCGGCACCTCCGGCCCGCTCGAGCCCTGCAGCGAGCCGACGATCGCCGGGGCCCCGAGAGCCGCGGCCACGTCGATGATCCTGGCGATGAACTCCTCGGCGGCACGCCGCACCGCGACGTCGGGATGGCAGAGGTGGATCCGGTGCCGCAACCAGCCGGCCCCCGTGCCGACCGCGGCCACGCGCAGGCCGGTGGCGGCGACCAGACGCCCGAGCCCGGGCGGAACCTCCGCGGCCGACGGTGGGAAGATCTCGATCGCGTCGAATCCCGCCGCCGCCGCCGTCGCCACCGCCGCCTCGGCACCGGCCGCCGACGGCGGCTCGTGGAGGACGAACGGCCCGTGGCGGGCTTCCTCGACCATGCAGACGGTGATCGCGCTGGCCGGTGGCATCGCTCCCTCAACCCAAAAACAGCGGTGCGAGGTGACGGTCGAGGAGGTTGGTGGTGACCTCGCGGCCGACGACGTCCCGATTGGCGACGAGCAGGTCGGTGTATCGCTCCTTCAGGGCACCGGCGACCTTGAAGGAGACGTGGAGCAACTGGCGCACGTGCGGATTGAAATCGGGGCAGGCGGGGACGTGGCGGACCGCCGCCGCCAACCGCGGGCCGCTCCAGCCGGCGACCTCGGCAGCGGTCGGCAGCCGTGCCGGGTCGATGTCGATGACCGCCGCATACGGGGCGCACAGTTCGGCGACATGATCGCGCGCGTAGGCGTAGATCTCCTTGGCCAGTGCCAGGCCCGCGCCCCCCGCCTCGGCCAGGCCGATGATCTCCTCGAGCCAGGTCGTGCCGGCGGTCTTGACGTGGACGCCGGCGCCCGTCGTGGCCAGGACGCGGCGGATCACCGGGTAGAGCGTGAACTTGTCGCTCCCCGAATGGACCGAGAGCTTGAGGCCGGCGGGGAGCCCGTACGCCTCGCGGGCGTGGGCGAGGACGGCGACGTCGGCGGTGAACTCGCGTTCGAAGGCGGCCACGTCGCCAACGTAGTCGACGCCCTTGTTGAACCGGCCGGTGAACTTCGGGGCGATCGTCTGCAGGGGCACGCCCTGATCGGCCAGCAGGGCGAGGATCACGAGCAGTTCCGGCGGCGTCTGCGGCGCGTCGGTCTCGTCCATGCTGACTTCGACGACGACGTCGTCTCCCTTGGCGGCGCGGATCCGGGTCCAGATCGCCCCCGCCTCCCGGCAGGCCTCGAGGAACGCCCCGGCGATCGCCGCCGCCCGGTCACCGTCGAGGTCGAGCGGCGCGGCGATCCCCGCCACCGCCACCGGCCGGCACAGCTCCGGATGCCGGGCGAGGAACGCGGCGACGTCGGCCGCGGGCGCCGGGCGCCCGATCGCGTCGGCGACGTCGATCGTGAAGAAGTCGCTCGGTCCGAGGAACCGCTCGACGGAGTCGAGGCGGACATGGTCGGCGTCGACGAACCAGGGATGGGGCCAGCGCCGCGCCGCCACCGCGGCGGCGGCCGCAGCCCGGACGCTCTCCGGCTCCGTCCCGAGGAAGGTGTGCTCGCGGTTCGACTTGTTCCACACCGGGGCGACGACGACGCCGGTGGCGGCGAGGGCCTCGAAGGCGGCGAGTTGGGCTTCCGCCTGGTGGGCGAAGCGGTCGCCGACGCCGAACGACAGCCGCGGGAGGACGCGCATGGCAGGAGGCTCCGCGGGGCGCCGGTCAGACGTCGAGATTCTTGACGTCGAGGGCGTGCTTCTCGATGAAGTCGCGCCGCGGCTCGACCTTTTCCCCCATCAGCACGCGAAACAGGTCGTCGGCCGCCGCCGCGTCCGACATCGTCACGCGGAGCAGCGTCCGGTTGGCCGGATCGAGCGTCGTGTCGCGCAGCTCCTCGGCGTTCATCTCACCGAGGCCCTTGAAGCGGGTGATCGACAGCCCCTTCTCGCCGGCGCGGCGGACCGCCGAGAGGAGGCTGCGCAGGTCCTCCAGGCCGATCGTGTTCTCGCCGCGCCGCAGCGTGTAGCGTGGCTCCTCGGTCCCGGTCCGGTCCTGGGGGAGGAGCGCGTCGATGCCGAATCCCATCGCCGCCAGGTCGGCGAGCGCCGAATTGATGCTCCGCACCTCGTGGAGGTCGACGATCACCAGCTGGTCGCCGCCCCGCGCTCCCTTGCCGGCGTCGTCCTCGCGCCCGACCGCCAGCTCGCCACCGGCGGCCTCTTCCTTGCTCTTGACGAACGCCTGGAGCTGGTCACGGGTCGAGAACCAGCGCTCCTCGGCGCCGTAGTAGACGTGGAACATCGGCAGCCGTCCGGTCTCGGGGTCGCGCCGTGCGGCATGGTCGCGGAGGCTGACGCCGCGGCGCTCCAGGGCCACCAGCGCATCCTCGAGGCCCGACAGCGTGCGGCACAGCTTGTGCATCTCCTCGCCGGCGATCTCACGGCCGTCGCCGGGGAGGAACACGCCCTCGCCGAGCCCCTGGTCGAGGAGCTGGGTCTTCATCTCCTCCTCCGTCTGGACGTAGTACACCTGCTTTTTCGCCCGGACGCGGAACAGCGGCGGCTGGGCGACGTAGACGTGGCCGGCCGCGACCAATTGGTACATCTGCCGGTAGAAGAAGGTCAGCAGCAGCGTGCGGATGTGGGAGCCGTCGACGTCGGCGTCGGTCATGATCACGACCTTGTCGTAGCGCCGCTTCGTGAGATCGCTTTCGGCGCCGATGCCGACGCCGATCGCCGAGATCACGCTCCGCACCTCCTCGTTGGCCAGCACCTTGTCGTCGCGGCTCTTGTAGGCGTTGATGATCTTGCCACGGAGCGGGAGGATCGCCTGGTACTCGCGGTGCCGCCCCCCCTCGGCGCTGCCGCCGGCGCTGTCCCCCTCGACGAGATACAGCTCGCAGCGCGCGACGTCGCGGCTGGTGCAGTCGCGGAGCTTACCGGGCAGGCCGCCGCCCGACAGCGCCCCCTTGCGCTCGCGGAGGAGCTGCTTGGCCTTCTTGGCCGCCTCGCGTGCCTCGGCGGCGAGCACCCCCTTCTGGACGATCGCCTTGGCGTTCTTCGGGTTCTCCTCGAGGTAGCGGGTGAGGAAGTCGCCGACGGCCGAGTTGATGATCCCCTCGACCTCGCCGTTGCCGAGCTTCGTCTTCGTCTGCCCCTCGAACTGCGGATGGGGCACGCGCACGGC
This sequence comes from Planctomycetota bacterium, assembly GCA_018970785.1. Taxonomy (GTDB): domain Bacteria; phylum Planctomycetota; class Planctomycetia; order Pirellulales; family UBA1268; genus F1-20-MAGs016. The sequence goes on along the minus strand of JAGWVR010000008.1, from coordinate 26,692 downwards.
GACGACCGCGGTCAGCCCCTCGCGGATGTCCTCGCCGGTGGGCACCAGATCCTTGAACAGGCCGACCTTCTTGCCGTAGGCGTTGAGCGACCGCGTCAGGGCGGCGCGGAACCCGGAGACGTGGGTCCCCCCCTCGGTCGTCGAGATGTTGTTGACGTAGCTGTGGAGGTTCTCGGTGTATTCGCCGGTGTACTGCAGGGCGATGTCGAAGCCGACGCCGTCCTGCTCCCCCGACAACGCGATCACGTCGGGGTGGACGGCGTCGCTCGAACGGTTGAGCCATTCGACGAACTCGACGATCCCGCGCTCGTAGCGGTATTCCTCCTTCTGGCCCCCGGCGGCGTCGGCGAACACGATCCGCACGCCCGAATTGAGGAACGCCAGTTCCTGGAGGCGCCGCGCGAGGATGTCCCAGGAGAACTTCGTCGCCGGGAAGATCTGCGGGTCGGGCTTGAACGTCGTCTTCGTGCCGGTCCGCGTGGTGGTGCCGATCGAGCGCACCGGTGCCGTCGGCTCGCCGCGCTGGTACTCCTGCTGCCAGACGTGGCCGTCGCGCGAGACCTCGACCTCGCACCACTCCGAGAGGAAGTTGACGACCGTCACGCCGACGCCGTGGAGACCGCCGGAGGTCTGGTAGGCCCCTTTCTGGAACTTGCCGCCGAACTTGAGGACCGTCATCACGCCCTCGAGGGTCGAGACGTCGCGGTCCATCTCCTCGGACAGCTGGGCATGGCGCTCGACCGGGATCCCACGGCCGTCGTCCTCGACGGTGACGCTGCCGTCGACGTTGATCATCACGCTCACGGTCCGGGCGTGGCCAGCCATGCACTCGTCGATCGAGTTGTCGACCACCTCGTAGACGAGGTGATGCAGCCCGCGCGCGGTGTTGTCGCCGATGTACATCCCGAACCGCTCGCGGACATGCTCGCGATCGGAGAGATGGAGGAGATCGGCGGAGGTGTAACCGGGCGTGGTGGCTGCTTCATCGGCCATGGTGGGATCCTCGTGCCATCGTGCTCAACCTGCCTCGCGGCTCGGGCCGTCGCCGGTCCCGGTGGTGCGGGGGGCGACGTCGGCCGACAGCCGGCAGCGGATGTCGGTGATCGGCTCGTCGGGCAGCGCCGCCGCCAAGCGCCCGATGATCTCCGCCTTGTGGAACCCCAATTCCTGGGCGGCGGCGGAGTGGCTGACGAGCACCTCGAGCACCCCCTTGCGGACGCGCCCCGGCACGACCAGCCCGAGCAGCGTTTGGGGCACCGCCTGGGGCCAGGCGGTGTCGAGCTGGCGCGGCGCCTGCTCGCGGTCGTAGCCGGTCCGAGCCAGCAGCCGGGCGAGCAGGTCGCCGACGGGACGCGGGCCGCGGTCGCGGGACGAGCGGGCCTGGCCGTCGGAAGCGTCGCTCATCGTGTCACCGAGTCGGGAGGTCGCGTCTGGAACCGCGCGGAGGCTCCCGCCGACCGGGAGGGAAACGGGCAACCGATCGCGCCCCGGGGTGGCCATCGTCTAGTCGGCCGCCAGGGGCATGATCACATAGCCATACCCGTCGGTGGTGCGGCAGACGCAGGCACTCTGGGCGTCGGTGAGCTCGACCGTGACCGTGGCGGTCGGGTCGAGCACGCGGAGGAAGTCGCCGACGAACCGCGGATCGAGCTTGATCCGCACCGTCGACCCGGAATGGTCGATCGGCAATTCGATCCGGCTCTCGCCGCTCTCCGCGGACCGGCCGGTGAGCACCAACTGCCCCGGCTCGAACGCGAACTCCACCCCCTTCGACTGCTCGCTGGTGACGATCGCCGCCTGGCGGACGGCCGCCAGCAGCGGACCGACGGCAACGGTGACTCTCGTCGCGTCGGAACGCTCCGGGAGGACGTCGCGCCAACGCGGGAAGCGCCCCTCGACGAGCCGCGCCGAGATCGTCGTCGGTCCGCTGCGGACGAGGATCTCGGCGGGACGGACGGCGAGATGGACCGGTTGCTCGGCGGCGCCCAGACAGCGCTCGACCAGTTGCAGCGCCCGGGCCGGCACGATCGGCTGGCCATCGGCCGGGTGGCCACCCGCCGTCGCCACCGGCCCTTCCATCTTCGCCAAGCGCCGGCCGTCGGTACCGACGGCGATCACGCTGCCGGCCGGGCCGCTGCCGGCGGCCAGCTCGACCAGCACGCCGCCGAGGGCATACCTGCTCGACTCGCTGTCGGTGGCGAACACCGTCCGGCGGACGATCTCGCGGGCCAGCGCCGTGGTGAGCTCGTAGCAGGGCTCCTCGGGAAAGGTCGCCACCGCAGGAAACTCGAGCGGATCCTCGGCTGGCAGGCGAAACTGGGTCCGCGGTGCCTTGACGATCACCGCCGTCCCGTCCGATTCGATGTCGAACGTCGTCCCGGGGGGGCTTTCGCGAACGATCGCCGTGACCCGGCTGCTCGGCAGGAGCACCGCACCGGCAGCCCGTGTTTCCACACCGTCCAGTGCGACCCGGATCCCCATCTCGAGATCGGTCGCCGACACCACGGCCTGCGCCCCCTCCGCCTCGAGCTTGACGTTGGTGAGGACGGGCTTCGGGGAGCGGCTGGGAACCACCGCCGCGGCGCTCTGCAGGGCGGCCAGCAACGGTTCACGGACACAACGGACGTTCATGCCGACAGGGGTCCTCTCCAGATACCCCGAATGGCGGATTTTCATCCATGTGATCGGGGGCGACAGCGAAACCCCCATTGTACCCGGTCGAGGGTTCGCAAAAAACCCTGGCAGCGGCGAGGAATCGCGCCATTTTCTGGTGCTGTTTTTGAATGTTCTCCAGAGCCAGGAAAACAGGATTTACAGCCATGGCAGTACCAATACCACGATCGCCAAAACGGCAGACGAGGAGCAGCTGAAGTCGTCGTTGGAGCCTGTTTTCGGCACGGTTTGCCCGAGGATCCCCATCGTCGGAAGACTGTCGGTTTCTGGTTGTTTTGATTGTCGTCCATGGGGATTGCAGGCCTGGATCATCGTGACCCCGATAACGGTCTGGAGGCGGCAGCCTCGCGGAAGGGGTGTTGCCGGGTGCTCGGCGGGATGTTTTCCATCGTCGCCACGATGACGCAGCTGACCGGATCGGGTGAAAACCGACAGCCATCCACCCCCGCCCGACGACAGTCCGTCGTCGGGTCCACCTCGATGACCGGCGACGACACCCGGCCCACCGGATCCCGGTGGCTCACACGGACCCGGCCCTCATGGATCGACGACCAGGGTGACCGTGCCGCCGGCAGCGATCCGCACGGTCCGCTTCAGATCGGTTTCCTGCAGTGCCGCCGGTACCGTCTTGAGGGCTGCGTCGGCGTCGGCGGCCTTCGCCTTCTCGGAACGGCGCAGCGACCAGGCATAGTCGCCCGGTGGCGCCTCGCTCGAGAAGGTGCCGTCGGCAGCGACCTCGGCACCACAGGCGAACCCCGGCTTGAGGGGATGGAAGTGGACCATGACGTTGCCGACGGGTTTGCCGGCGGAGGTTCTCACGGTGCCGCCGTACGGCTTCACCGCGGGAGCGGTGCCGGGGTTGCCGCCGCAACCGGCGATCGCTGGCACCGTGAGGAGAACCGCCGCCACCGCACCGTGGACGAGACCGCGCATGGGAAGACCCTCGTGAATGGCGAGCCTGCCGGCTCTTCGGAAGGAAGCAGATGACATCCCCAGAAAACGATGCCGGCCGGTGCGGCGGCGAATCACCGCACCGGCCGGCTCGGAACGACGAGAACTGTCAGGCATCAATCGAGCGACGCCTGGACACCGTCGTTGGCACCGACGAGCCACTTCATGACGACGCCGTCGATCGTGTCGGCGACGAACCGCACCGACGCGTCGCCCATCACCGTCACGACGCCACCGGGGTGGAACGAGAACGGCTCGTCGTTGGGGCCGCAGTTGTTGGTCTGCCAGGGGCACTCCACCGGCCCGCCGATCGGGTTGGCGTAGTTGTTGATCTTCGCATTCTTCGAGCCGGGGGCGATCGCGTTGCTCGGGCCGGAGTAGCCGTTGGTCGCGGCGTCGGGATCGATCCACGCGTAGACGCGCCGGCCACCGGGGGAGCCGGGCAGGACGGTGCCGAAGTTCACCGGGTCGGCCTGGGAGGTACCCATCGGCGAGATCCGCGACGACAGCGCGCCGAACTTCGCCACGCTCGGGTGGGCGCGCCCCGCATCCTCGATGCAGAGGATCGTGTTGGCGGTGCCGTCGCTGATCCGTGCCATCTTCCCGCCGCCGCCGTCGCACGACAGGCAGCCACCGACCACCTGCGTCAGCCAGGCCGCCGAGCCCGTCGGAACGGTGCGCTGCCCGTAGAGCGGATCGCCGGGGGTGCTCATGATGTCGGAGATGGCGATGAACATGTAGTCGATGCCGCCGTAGCCGTGGACCGGGTCGCGCCCTTCGTTGCCCAGCGGCGTCGACGGGCAGATGAACGTGTCGATCTTCGTCTTCCCGGCACGCTGGAAATTGACGTTGGAGGGATCGTCGTACGGGCGCCCCTTGGCATCCTTGTGGATTTGGGCGGTCCCCATCAGGAAGTACTGGCCGCTGGAGTGGAGCGTGGCCCCGAGATCGGTCGGCAGCGTCGAATGGTCGAGGAGGTTGTAGACGCTCGTCTGCTCGATGTAGGGGAGGAGCAGCGTCGGCGTGGAGTGGAACATGTAGGTCGTCGATGACGCACCGGTCGAGTCGCACTGGCCGGGGTGGGGAAGACGCCGATAGCCCGACTCGTAGTTGTGGGTGGCGAGGCCGATCTGCTTCATGTTGTTGGTGCACTGGCTGCGCCGGGCCGCTTCCCGCGCGGCCTGGACGGCCGGCAGCAGGAGCCCGACGAGGGTCCCGATGATCGCGATCACGACGAGCAGTTCGACGAGCGTGAACGCTCGCCGGCAGGCGAAGGACTGACGCATGGATGACCTCGGAGGAAGGGATCGATCTATCGGCGGCACCGTCGACCGGCACTACCGCCTATGGCAGATGACTGGAAACTTTACGGGTAGTCGATGGCGGTCCGATGAGCCGGCCGCAAGGTTCGTGTGTGATTTCGGTGAGCCCTCCGTGAGCGGCTTATCGATCGCTCACGGTTCCGCCACCGGCGGTCGCCTGCAGGAAGGCGATCGCGCGGGAATTGCAAAATGAGTCCCTCATGGGAAACTCACGCGACGCCGGCCCGGTTTCGGGTCGTGAGGAACCCAGCTTGGAGCACTGCGATGCCCGCCGCCTTCAGCGACCGCCCCGTCCGCATCGCCGTCGTCGGTCTCGGCTTCGGCGCCGAGTTCATCCCCATCCACCAGCGCCACCCGCACGTCCGGCTGACGGCGATCTGCCAGCGCTCGCGCGACAAGCTCGACCAGGTCGGCAACGCCTTCGGCGTCGAACGCCGCTACACCGCCTACGCCGACGTCCTCCGCGATTCCGAGGTCGACGCCGTCCACATCAATTCGCCGATCCCCGACCACGCGCCGATGTCGATCGCCGCCCTCGAGGCGGGCAAGCACGTGATGTGCACGGTGCCGATGGCGACGAGCGTCGACGACTGCCGGAGGATCGTCGAACTGTGCGAGCGGACCGGGCTCCGCTACATGATGGCCGAGACGGTCGTCTACGCGCGGGAATTCCTGTTCATCAAGGAGATGGCCGACCGTGGCGAGCTGGGGAAGATCCAGTTCCTCCAGGCCAGCCACCAGCAGGACATGGACGGCTGGCCCGACTACTGGCCCGGGCTGCCGCCGATGCACTACGCGACCCACTGCGTCGGCCCCTGCCTGGCGCTCGAGCGCAAGGACGCCGCCGAGGTGAGCTGCTTCGGCTCGGGGCGGATCCGCGAGGAGCTGATCGGCCGCTACGGCTCGCCGTTCGCGATCGAGAGCGCCCACGTCAAGCTCCACCGCAGCGACGTCGTGGCGCGGATCATCCGCTCGCTGTTCGACACGGCGCGGCAGTACCGCGAGAGCTTCGACGTCTACGGTTCGAAGAAGAGTTTCGAGTGGCAGCTCGTCGAGGGGGAGGAGCCGGTGCTCCACACCGCCAAGAAGCCGGAGCCGGAGATCCCCGCGCGCGTGCCGGTGCCCGATTTCGCCCACCTCCTCCCCGAGCCGATCCGCCGCTTCACCACCGGCGGGGTGTACGACGCCGACGAGCACCAGCACCTGTCGTTCACGCAGGGGGGTGGCCACGGCGGCAGCCACCCGCACCTCGTCCACGAATTCGTGACGGCGCTGGTCGAGGGGCGCGCGCCCTATCCCGATCACCGCCAGAGCGCCAATTGGACCTGCACGGGCCTCCTGGCCCACGAATCGGCGCTGGCCGGCGGCGTGATCAAGAAGCTCCCGGAGTGGACGCTCAGCTCCTGAGTGGCGGGGCGCAGGCAGGCGGTTTTCCCGGGGCACACAGGCCGGAACCGGCGGGTCGAACTGGTATCATCGTCGCTTCGGCCCGTGGGTCCACGGGCCCCGGAGCCAGAGCGAATGCCCGCCGCCCGCCGCCGTGCCGTGTCGTCCCTGTTCGCCGTGCTCGCCGTCGCCCTCGGCGCGGTCGCCGTCCCGGCGCCCGCCGCCCCGGTGGCGCCGATCCGCGTGTTGTTTCTCGGCGACCGGGGGCACCACGCGCCCGCCGAGCGCTTTGCCCAGCTCCAGCCGGTCCTCGCCCCGCGCGGGATCGAGCTGGTCTACACCGAGAGCCTCGACGACCTCGTGCCGGCGACGCTCGCCGGCTACGACGTGCTCGCCGTCTATGCCAACATCGACGACCTGCCCACCGCCCGCGAGGCGGCGCTGCTCGACTTCGTCCGCGACGGCAAGGGGCTCGTGCCGCTCCACTGCGCCAGCTACTGCTTCCGCAACTCGCCGGCCTGGATCGATCTGGTCGGGGCGCAGTTCCAGAAGCACGGCGCGACCGAGTTCCGGACCGAGTCGGTCGCGCCCGACCACCCGGTGATGAAGGGCTTCCAGGGGTTCTCGAGCTTCGACGAGACCTACGTCCACACGCGCCACAATCCGCGCGGCCGCACCGTCCTCGAGGAACGCGTCGAGGGGGAGCACCGTGAGCCGTGGACGTGGGTCCGCACCGAGGGCAAGGGGCGAGTGTTCTACACCGCCTGGGGCCACGACGAGCGGACCTGGGGGCACCCCGGGTTCCACAACCTCGTCGAGCGCGGGATCCGCTTCGCTGCCGGTGCCGATCCGGCGGCGGCGGGCCCGTTCGTCGACCGGCCGCGGATGACGCGCGCCGCCGGGGGGCTGGCGCCGTTCACCTACGAGTCGGCGAAGGTGCCGTTCTACGATCCCGACGCCGCGCAGTGGGGCAAGCAGCTCGAGCCGAAGACGACGATGCAGCGCGCGATCGCCCCCGAGGAGTCGCTCCGCCACGCGATCACCCCCGAGGGCTTCGCCGTCGGGCTCTACGCCGCCGAGCCGCTCCTGGCCGCCAAGCCGCTGGCGCTGGCGTTCGACGCGGCCGGGCGGCTGCTGGTCGTCGAGAGCGTCGATTACCCCAACGACATCGTCCTGCCCGGCGAGGGGCAGGGGCGCGACCGGATCGTGATGCTCGCCGACACCGACGGCGACGGCCGCGCCGATGCCCGCACGGTGTACGCCGAGGGGCTCTCGATCCCCACCAGCCTGCTCCACCACGGCCGTGGTTTCATCGTCGCGCAGGCGCCGTCGATGCTGTATCTCGAGGACGGCGACGGCGACGGCCGGGCGGAGATCCGCCGCGAGCTGTTCAGCGGCTGGGGCACGCGCGACACCCACTCCGGGCCCAGCAACCTCACCTGGGGCTTCGACGGCTGGGTCTACGGGATGGTCGGCTACTCCGGCTTCGAGGGGGAAGTCGGGGGTGAGAAGCTCCGCTTCGGCCAGGGATTCTTCCGCTTCCTCCCCGATGGCTCGAAGCTCGAGTTCCTCCGCAGCACCAACAACAACTCCTGGGGCTTCGGCTTCAGCGAGGAGGGGCTCGTCTTCGGCTCGACCGCCAACGGCAATCCCAGCGAGCACATGCCGCTGCCGGCACGGGTCTACGAGCGCGTCCGCGGCTGGAGCGCGACGACGCTCGGCGGGATCGCCGGGACGCCGAAGATGGAGCTCGCCGCGCGTGGCGACGGCGTGGCACCGATCCGTCAGGTCGATCACCACGGCCGGTTCACCGCCGCCGCCGGCCACCGGCTCTACACGGCGCGGGCCTTCCCCGCGGAGTATTGGAACCGCGCGGCGTTCGTCTGCGAGCCGACCGGCCACGTCGTCGCCACGTTCCAGCTCCAGCCCGTCGGCGCCGGGTTCCGCAGCCGGATGGCCTGGAACCTCGTCGCCAGCGACGACGAATGGACGGCGCCGATCCAGGCCGAGGTCGGTCCCGACGGGGCGGTGTGGGTGATCGACTGGTACAACTACATCGTCCAGCACAATCCCACGCCTGCCGGCTTCGAGAACGGCAAGGGCAACGCCTACCAGACACCGCTCCGCGACAAGACGCACGGGCGGATCTGGCGCGTCGGCCCCGCGCCCCTCGTGGCCCGGCCGCCGGCGGCACCACCGGTGCGCAGCGACGTGCCGGCGCTCGTCGCCGGGCTCCGCGACGACAACATGTTTTGGCGCGAGCGGGCACAGCGGGGGCTGGTGAGCCGCACCGACGCCGCCACGGCCGTGCCGGCGCTGGTGGCGCTGGTGCAGGCGCGGTCGGTCGACGCGATCGGTCTCGATCCGGCCGCGATCCACGCGCTGTGGACGCTCTGGGGCATCGGTGCCCTGGCCGGAAGCAAAGCCGATCTGGCCGCCCTCGACGCCACCCGCGGGGCGCTTTCCCACCCGTCGGCCGGCGTCCGGGCGACCGCCCTCCGCGTCCTGCCGCGCGACGAGGCCACGCTCGTGGCGATCGACCGCGGCGGCGTCGCCGCCGACGGAGCGGCGCAGGTGCGGCTCGCCCTCCTCGAGACGCTCTCGGAATGCCCGCCGTCGCCGTTCGCCGGGCGGCTGGTGCGTGGGCTGCTCGCCGAGCCGGCGACGCTCGCCGATCCGATCCTCGCCGATGCCGCCACGGCTGCCGCCGCCGTGCACGCCGCCGACGTCCTTCCCTGGCTGCTCGGTTCGGCGCCGAAGGCGGCCGCGGCGCCCGTGGCCGCTGCGGTGGCCGTCGTCGCGGCGGTCGTCGCCGACGACCCGGCCGTGCCGCCGTCGCCGAAGAAGCTCGCGCTGGTCGAGCGCGTCAGCGAGCACGTGGCGCGGGGCGGCGACGGGGCGCTGGTCAACCGGCTCGTCGTCGGGCTGGAACAGGCGCCGGCCGACGAGGCCGGTGCCTGCCTGACGGGGCTCGCGCGGGGGTGGCCGCGGGGAACGGCGCTGGCCTTCGACGCGGCCGCCGGCGTTGCCATATCCCGGCTCGTCGAGCGACTGCCGCCGGCGGCACAGGGGCAACTGGTGACGTTCGTCCAGCGCACCGGCAGCGATATCCTCGACGCCCACGTCGAATCGATCAGCCGGGCGCTGTTCGCCGTCGTCGACGGCGACGGCAGCGACGACCAGCGCGGCGACGCCGCCGAGCGCCTCGTCGCGCTCCTCCCGGCCGATCCGGAAGTCGTCGGGCAGTTGCTCGAGCGCACCGGCGGTCGCACGAGCCCCCAGCTGGCGGCGCTGCTGGTGACGGCGGCGGCGCGGTCGCAGGCCCCGGAGGCGATCCCCGCGATCCTCGACCGTCTCGGCGGCTTCACGCCGACGGTCCGCGAGGCGGCGGTGCGCGGGGTGCTCGCGGCCCGCGACGGGGCGCAGCGGATCGTCGAGCGGATGGAGGGGGGAAAGCTCGCCGCCGGCGACATTCCCCTGGTCGAGCGCAGCACGCTCTCCGAACATCCTGACCGGCGCTTCCGCGACCGGGCACGGAGGGCACTGGCCAAGGCCGGCGGCCTCGCCGATGCCGACCGGCAGAAGGTGATCGACGAGGTCCTCCCGGTGGTGCTGGCAGGGGGCGACGTCGCCCGCGGCAAGGGGATCTTCGCGCAGCAGTGCGCCAAGTGCCACCGGCATTCGGGGGAAGGGGGGCAGGTGGGCCCCGACCTGACCGGGATGGCGGTCCATCCGCCGCAGGAACTGCTCGTCCACGTCCTCGACCCGAACCGGTCGGTCGAGGGCAACTTCCGCGCCTACACCGTGGCCACCGACGACGGCCGCGTGGTGACGGGGCTGCTCGCCGCGGAGAGCCGGACGGCGATCGAGATCGTCGACGCCGAGGGGAAGCGGCACCCGATCCAGCGCGGCGAGATCGAGGCCTTCCAGCCATCGCCCAATTCACTGATGCCCGTCGGCTTCGAGAAGCAGATCCCGGCGGCGGGGATCGCCGACCTGCTGGCCTTCCTCACGGCGCGGGGCAAGTTCGTGCCGCTGCCGCTGGGGCCGGTGGCGACGGCGGTCAGCACCCGGGGGATGTTCTACGCCTCGGAGAACCCGGTCGAGCGGCTCGTGTTCGCCGACTGGGGGCCGAAGACCTACGGCGGCGTCCCGTTCCACCTCGTCGATCCGCAGGGGGACACGCTCCCCAACGTCGTCATGCTCCACGGTCCGCTCGGCTACCTGCCGCCGAAGATGCCGCGGAGCGTGACGGTGCCGGTCGGCGGGCCGGCGCGAGCGATCCATCTCCTCGGCGGGATCGCCGGCTGGGGATTTCCCGCGATCGGCAAGGGCTCGACGAGCATGGTCGTGCGGATCGTCTACGACGACGGGGCGACCGAAGACCATCCCCTCGTCAACGGCGAGCACGTCGCCGACTACATCCGCCGCGTCGACGTACCGCAGAGCACGTTCGCCGCCGACCTCGGCGGCCGCCAGGTGCGCACCGTCCGCGTCGAGCCCAAGCGGCCGGAGCCGGTGGCCCGGTTGGAGCTGGTCAAGGGTTCCGACGACACGGCGCCGATCGTGCTGGCGATCACCGTCGAATCGCCGTGACGTCGACACACCGCGCCGGCCGTGCCGCGGCCGGGATCGGGCGATGGATGGCTTTGTCCACGTGCGGCGTCGCCGCCGCGGGAAGCAACGCGAGATCGCTTGCAGTCATGCGATCGGTGGGCGACGGCGTGTGTGCAGGTGACGGTTGCAGGCCGGCCCGGTTTCCCGGGGGTTGCCCGCTCGGGAGGGGTGGACTACGCTCGCCGGGGAGGGGATTCTCCATCCGTCAACCAGGTCGCTCGGGGTGTTTCCATGGCCCGCCTGCGTCGCCGTATCGTCTTCGAGCCCCTCGAGCCACGCCGTCTCCTCTCGGTGACGGTGTCGCAGTCAGGCGACGTGCTGACTGTCACCGGAACCGACGCCGCGGAGACGGTGCGGGTCGCGATCGCCACCCGGGGTGGCACGCCGTTCGTCGACGTCGGGGCCAACGGCCAGGCGACCCGCAGTTTCCCCGCCGCGTCGGTCAGGCAGCTCTCGGTGCGGCTTCTCGGCGGGAACGACACCTTTCTCGTCGCGCCGGGATTCACCAAGCCGCTCGACATCGACGGCGGTGCTGGGAACGACTCCCTCCAGTCGGGTGACGGTGACGACACCGTCCGCGGCGGTGCGGATAACGACTCCCTGTTCTCCAGCCTCGGCCGCGATCTCCACGACGGGGGCGGCGGCGCCGACAGCATGCTGTACAACGCCCGCACGGTCGCCGTCAGCATCATCGTCAACGATCTCGCCGACGACGGCGCGGCCGGCGAAGGGGACACCGTGCTCGGCATGGAGACCCTCACCGGCGGCGCCGGCAACGACACCATCGACGCGCGGCTCGCTGCGAGCGGTGTCACGATCGCCGGTATGGGGGGCGCCGACACGCTCGTCGGCAGTTCTTCGGGCGATCAGATCTTCGGCGGCGACGGCGACGACACGATCAGCGGACGGGGTGGCTCCGACGTCATCGATCCCGGTTTCGGCCGGGACGTTGCCGATCCTGGGAGTGGCGCTTCGGACGTCATCACCTACCGGGGCCGTACCCTGCCGGTCACGATCAACCTTGCGGCGGTGGACTCGCGAAACAACGGCCAGTCGGGCGAGTTCGACACGATCATGCCCGGGTTCGACATCGCCGTCGGCGGCAGCGGCCACGACACGATTCTCGGCAACACGGGCACGATCGTCCGCGGCGGCCCCGGCAACGACCTGCTGAGCACGCTCGGGAGCGGCGAGATCTCCGGGGAAGACGGCGACGATACGCTCCGCAGCGGACCGGGAAACGTCCTCTACGACGGCGGCCCGGGCACCGATACGGTCGACCTGCTCGGCTTCACCCGGGGACTGACGATCTCCCTCGCCAATCCCCCCACGGCGACCAACGGGTCGCCGCGGTTCGCCCAGGGCACGATCGAGATCCTCCGCGGCACGATGTTCGACGACGAGATCATCGGCACCGACTTCGCCGAGACCATCTACGGCCGCGACGGCAACGACCGGATCTACGGCAACGGCGGGGATGATCGGCTGTTCGGACAAGCCGGATCCGACGTGATCTCCGGCGGGTTCGGTGACGACGCCATCTACGGCAACACGCTGTCCCCCGACGAGGCGTCGGATGCTTCGGCGGTCGATGACCTCAACGGCGACTGGGGCCGCGACGTCATCGTCGGCGGCGCCGGCCCCGACCGGCTGTTCGGCGGACCCGATCGCGACACGATCTTCGGCGGCCGCGGCGGCGACACGATCGACGGTGGCGACGGCAACGACGTCATCCACGGCGGGCCGGGCGACGACCTCATCGACGCCCGCTTCGGCGACGACGTCGCCAACGGTGACGCCGGCAACGACACGATCCTCGGCAACGACGGGAACGATCGCCTCAGCGGCGACACGCCGTTGCTCGTCCCCAACTCGCTCGGCGGCAACGACACGATCAACGGCGGCAACGGCCACGACGTGATCCGCGGCGACGGTGGCGACGACAACCTGTTCGGCGGTGCCGGCAACGACTTCGTCAACGGCGGCGCGGGGCGCGACAGCCTCAGTGGCGGCACCGGACAGGATTCGCTCATCAGCCTGTTCGACGGCGGCTCACAGGCCACCTCCAGCGACATGGTCAATGGCGGGCCCGGCCTCGACAACTACTGGTTCGAGGGCACCGGCGACACGGTGCGGCTCGAGGCCGGCGAGCGGATCACGAGGGCCGCCGGCATCGTGGGGCGGGAGGAGCCGAGTCCGGGGGCGTTCGCCTACCGCTCGTTCGCCGGGCTGCCGCTGTTCCTCGACGGCGTGCCGAGCGTGGTGGACGTCGCCCAGGGGGCCGTGGGGAACTGCTGGTTCCTGGCGTCGCTCGGCGCGCTGGCGCTCGCGAACCCGGATCGGATTCGCGAGCGGGTCACGGACCTCGGCAACGGCCGCTATCTGGTGGCGATCGGCAACGCCGTGCACCGGGTGAGCGCGAACCTGCCGGTCAATGCCGACGGCAACGCCGTCTACGCATCGCCCACAGGCAACCGCGGCACGAGCCTGTGGGTGCCGATCATCGAGAAGGGGGCGGTGTTCGGGCGCACGGGCGCTCCGTACTTCGGTGCTGAGTACAGCGTGCTCAATGCGGGAACGTCCGGGCAGGCGTGGGGGGAGCTCCTCGGGTACCCCAACCAGGACAAACGCCACTGGGGCAGCCCTGACGCGTTTGGGTGGCTCGTCAACCGGCTCAACGAGGGCAAGGCCGTGACGGTCGCGACGTTCCCATGGGTCGGCGGCCCGATCGTCGGAAAGCACATCTACACGGTGATCAAGGCCGAACTGATCGACGGCATCCCGCGGGTGGTTCTCTACAACCCCTGGGGAGATGACGGCGGGACGCCGCCGGACGGCGCTCCCCTGGACGGGTTCCTCTCAGTCGGCGGCGACGTGGTCACCGATCAGATTTCGGAGATGGTCGCGGTGCAGGTGTAGCCCACGCGGCCCGACGGCGCCGGCCGTCATGCGGCCGGATGGGGCCATGGATGGCTTTGTCCACGCGAGCACCCCGCGGCCGCCGGATGCGGCCGCCAGCGCACCAAGTGGACAAAGGCCATGGATGGCTTTGTCCACGTGAGCACCCCGCGGCCGCCGGATGCGGCCGCCAGCGCACCAAGTGGACAAAGGCCATGGATGGCTTTGTCCACGTATATTCAGCGCACTTCGAGCAGCTCGACGAGGAAGTGGAGCGTCGCGTCCGGCGGGATCACCGGCGGAGCGCCGCGCTTGCCGTAGCCGAGCTTCGCCGGGATGAGGAGCTCGATCATCCCCCCCTTGCCCACCAGCTGCATCCCCTCGGTCCACCCAGGGATCACGCCGGAGAGCGGAAACTCGATCGACTCGCGGCGCTTGTAGGAACTGTCGAACACCTTCCCGTCGTCGAGCCAGCCGTGGTAGTGGACCTTGACGGTGCTGCTCGACTTCGGGGAAATCCCGGTTCCCTTGCGGAGGACGCGGTACTGCAGCCCGGACGGAGTCGCGGTGAAGGTCTTGGGGGCGTCGGTATCGATCTTCCCGGCGCCTTCGGGCAGCGACGGATGGGGAACTTCGGCGTCGGCGGCGTGCACGGCGGTCTCCGGGAAGAGGAGCAGGGAGGCGAGCAGGAGGGAGGCGGCGAAGCGCATCGGAAAGGGCTCCACGGGGGCGGCCGGTGACCGACCCCGACGGGGCCCTCCCGGCCGGCGGGGAGTATAGCGATCGGCACCGCCGCGCGGCGACGCGGCGCGCCGGGCCGGCAGCCACTGGCGAGCAGCCCGTGGCCCAGGGAATCGGCCGCCGGATGCGGCCGACGGCGACCCGGCAAACCCTCGGCGTTTCCCGTGGTCGCCAGCGTGGACTGCATGGGCCGGCCGTCCCGCGTCCGGTCGGAGCCACGGAGGGCTTCGTCCACGCACCGCTAGCGGGCCTCGAGGAGGCGCTCGATCTCGTCGGCGTCCATCGGCACGTGGCTGCAGAGATCGACCGGTCCCTGCTCGGTGACGAGGATGTCGTTCTCGAGGCGGACGCCGATCCCCTCCTCGGGAATGTACAGCCCCGGCTCGACCGTCATGATCCAGCCGGCGGCGAACGGCCCGTCCTGCGGGGCGAGGTCGTGGACCCCCAGGCCCAGCGAGTGCCCGAGGCCGTGCATGAAGTAGCGGCGGCAGGCGGGCTCCTCGGCCGAGTCGCGGGCGCGCTCCTCGGCCGTGATCAGTCCCAGCCCGACCAGTTCGTCGGCCATGTCGATCTGGGCGGCGCGCTTCCAGTCGCGGATCCGCGTGCCGACGGTGGTCCGGGCGACGGCCCGGTCGAAGACCCGCTTCACGGCGTCGTACACGGCGCGTTGCCGCGCGGAGAATCGGCCGCTGACCGGGTAGGTGCGCGTCAGGTCGGCGGCATAGTTGCCGTAGTTGGCGCCGACGTCGATCAGCACCAGGTCGCCGGAGCGGCATTCCTGGTCGTTGTCGAGGTAGTGGAGGACGCAGGCGTTCTTCCCCGACCCGATGATCGGCTCGTAGGCCATCCGCGCACGCCGGCGGGTGAACTCGCCGACGAGCTCCGCCTCCAATTCGTATTCCATCACACCGGGGCGGAGCGCCGCGAGGACGCGCGACAGCCCGGCGGCGGTGACGTCGATCGCCCGGCGCACGAGGTCGATCTCGGCGGCGCCCTTCACCGCGCGGAGGGGACGCATCAGGGTCTGGAGGCGTTCGTAGCGGTGGAGCGGGTAGCGGTGCATGAGCTCCCGCCCCAGCCGCAGGTCGCGCGGTTCGATCTCCGTGCTCGAGCGCTCGTGTTCGTTGGAGTCGATCCACACCCGGTCACAGTCGCACAGCAGGGTATGCAGGACGGTCGGGAGGTCGGCCAACCAGCGCACGGTCGCGACCCCCGAGATCGCCGTGGCCTTGTCCTTGGAGAGCTTCTCCCCCTCCCACGTCGCCAGCAGTTCGTTGGGCTGGCGGAGGAACAGGATCTGGCGCTGTGCCGGATCGATCGCGTCGGGCGCGAGCACCAGCACGCTTTCCTCCTGCTCGATGCCCGTCAGCCAGAACAGATCGGCGGCGGGGGCGAGGCGGAGCGTGCCGTCGCCGTTGGTCGGCAGCACGTCGGCGGCGTGGACGATCGCGACGCTCCGCGGCGGCAACAGCGCCCGCAGCCGGTCGCGGTTGGCGCCGAACAGCGCGGGATCGATCGGCGCGTGCCGCATGGCGGGCCTCCCGTCGTGTCGCGCGGGGAACCCCCTCCCCGCTCCGGCGAGATCGTAGCCCATCGGCGCCCGCGCCGCCGTCGGGGATCGCGACCGCCCCACGGCTCCGGTGGGTCAGCGGTAGGCAGGATAATACTGCTGCGCCGCCTGTGGCTGAGGAGCGGCCTGGTAGACGGGGTAGGCCTGCTGCGGCGCCGGTGCCGGTTGGTAGGTCTGGTACTGCGCCGGTGGCGCGAAGGGCTGCTGCGGCACGCCCGGCTGGGCGGAGCCTTGTCGGGATGCGAACTGGGCCGCGGCGCGCCGGGCCTCCAATTCCACCTGCTGGCCGACGACCGCGGCGCGGTCGGCGTTGAAGGAGAAGCTGGGCAGGCCGTTGACCCAGCGGATCGAGAGCACGCCGGTGGCCAGGAGGATCGGGATCGCCAGGATCAGGAGCCGCGTCCCCCAGCGGCTGGTGGCGACCTTCTGGACCGGTGCAGGCATTCCCATCGTGGCCAGACCGACGGCCTGCTGGGTGATCGACTTCTTCGACGACTTGCGGCTGGCCATGGGGTCTCTCCCGGGGGACTCGTCCGATGGTTGGATCGGCCGCATCCCGGCACGGATTGAAAAGCGGGTGACCGCGACCGCACGCTCTACCACGAGCGGCGCCGGCAAAGCCAGCGGTCTTTTGCCCAGATTCCGCCGCAGCCCCGGGCCGGCTAGGCCAGCACGGTCGCGATCGGCTTGCCGCCGCCGCCGATCTTGAACGGGCGGCCGTTGGGGGCGATGAACTCGCGGTCGAAGGGCAGCCCCGCCGCGGCGGCGATCGTCGTGTTGAGGTCGGCCACGCTGACGCCGTCGGCCGCCGGCGAGTGGCCGCGTTCGTCGCTGGCCCCGTGGACGACCCCGCCGCGGATTCCGTGGCCGGCGAGGACCGCGGAGAACACGCCCGGATGGTGGTCGCGGCCGGCGTTCTCGTTGATCCGTGGCGTCCGGCCGAACTCCGAGACCAGCACCACCAGCGTCTCGTCGGCCAGGCCGCGTTCGGCGAGGTCGTCGAGCAGCGTCGCCATCGCGTTGTCGAGCTGCGCCACCTTGCCGGGGAGCTCGTCGAACAGTTCGCGGTGCATGTCCCAGCCGCCGAACTCGACTTCCACGAACCGCACTCCCGCCTCGACGAGGCGCCTGGCCAGCAGGCAGCCCTGGGCGAACGGCCCGTCGCCGTAGCGCCGCCGCACCGCCTCCGGCTCGCGCGACAGGTCGAAGGCGCCGAGGTCGTCGCTGCCGAGGAGGCGGACGGCCTCGCGGACCATCTGGTTGTAGGCCTCGACCTGCGGGCCGGCGTAGGCGCGGCGGAAGTCGCGGTCGATGCGGTCGGCGAGCGCCAGCCGGCGCTCGAAGTTCTTCTCCGACAGGTAGCCGGGCCGGCGCGTGTTCTCGAGGCCGAGCTTCGGGTCGGCGACGGGAACCGGGGCGAGCTTGGGGTCGAGGAAGCCGGCGCCGGGATGCTCGTTGCCGTTGCCCACCAAGACGTACCCCGGCAGGTCGCCGGCGCGCTTTCCAGCCGCGTGCAGCGCCCAGGCGCCCAGCGCCGGGTGCTGGATGCTCCCCAGCGGCGCGTAGGCGGTGCGCATCGTGTACACGCCCGGCTCGTGGGCGCCGGTCTCGGTCGACAGGCTGCGGACGATCGCCAGCCGGTCGGCGAGCGCGGCGAGGCGCGGCAGGCCGGCGCCGAAACTCACCCCGGGAACCGCCGTGCCGATCGTCCGCGTCTCCCCCTGCTCCTCGCGCCCCGGCTTGGGATCGAAGGTGTCGATGTGGCTCATCGCCCCCTTCATGAACAGGCAGATGACGTTGGCGTGGGCGGGCTTCCCCCCGGCCGCTGCCGCCCCGCGCGTCGCCCCGGCCACGGTGTCGAGGAATCCGACGCCGAGCGCGGCGCTTGCGGCGTGGGCCAGGACCCGGCGCCGGGTGGCGCGGTCGTCGAACGAGCGGCTGCGGATCGAGCGGTCGGTCATCGGAGATGGCTCGCGGTGGGAAGGGCCGTGGACACGGTGGTCGGCCGGGGGGTGCGGATGCCGGCGGACGGGGAAACCTGCGGCGTTCCCCGGCGCGCCCAGGTGGACGAAGGCCATGGCCGGCCTCGTCCACCGACAGCGACGGTCGCTACTGGATGAACAGGAACTCGCGCGTGTTGAGCAGTGCCCAGATGACGTTCCCCACGCCCGTCGCGGGATTGTCGGCGGAGGTGATCTCGGCGATCGCCAGGCGGCGGTCCTCGGCGTCGGGGGTCCGCGAGAGGACCGACAGGAAGATCACGTCGACCGCCTCGCGCGGATCCCCGGCGACGATCTCGCCGTGGATCACGCTGCCGCGCTCGAGCATCGCATGGGTGATCGGGCCGTTGAACATCGCGAGGATCTGCGGGATCGTCGCCACGGTCCGTCCCCCTTCGATGCTCTCCCGGTCGCTCTGGCCGAACTGCCGGAGGAAGTGTCCCAGCGGCAGCGGTGTCGGCAGTTCACTGGCGCGGGCCAGCACCTGCCCCTGGTAGCCATACTGCTTCTGGAGCTGGAGCCTCGTCTGCCGGGGCCCGAACGACGACAGGTAGCGCTGGTAGGCGCCCTGGGCCGTCTCGAGCGAGACCTTGCCGCGGGTCAGGTCGAGGTCGACCGCCGCGGCGAACTCCTCCGCCGTCGGCCGCTGGTAGTCCCACGGGTCGGCGGCGATGAGCGTCAGGATCGAGTCCCACAGCTGCTCGGCCGTCATCCGCTTCAGCGCCGGGCCAGTGAAGGCGAACGGCGTGCCGGCGGCCGGATCGTGGATCACCGCCCGCCGCGCGAATGTCCCGGTCGAGACCAGCACGCGCACGAGCTCGCGGAGGTCGAAATCGAGGGTGAGGACGAGGTCGGTGAGGTGCTCGAGCAATTCGGGGTGGGACGGGGGATTGGCGGCACGGAAGTCGTCGACCGGTTCGACGAGCCCGACCCCCATCACCTTCTTCCACAGCCGGTTGGCGATCGTCCGGGCGAACTGCCGGTTGTCGCGGGCCGTGACCCAGGCGGCGAATTGCTCCCGGCCGTCGGCGGACTCGGCAGCGCTCGGCACCTCACCCCAGAGGACCTTCGGGGCCACTTCGTCGTTCGGTGCGGCGTCGTCGTACTTGTAGTCGTGGGGCAGGCGGAGGGGCTGATCGTGGTGGCGGACGATCGCGCCGTTGGCCTGGAGGAACTGGATGAAGCCGTTGTCGACCTTGCCGTCGCGCGCCTCGCGCCGGGCCTCGACGACCAGGCCGCGGATCGCCCGCGCCGTCGCGTCGGTGCGCAGCGCCTGCCGCTGCTCCTTGGGGAGCTTGCCGCCGAACCCGCCGCGCGTCCCGGCGGTGAACGCCGCCAGCTCGTAGAACTGGTGCTGCGTCCAGGAGTCGAAGGGGTGGTCGTGGCACTGGGCGCAGCCGATCTGCGTGCCGAGGAACACGCGGACGGTGTTGTCGACGTAGGGCAGCGGCATCCCCAGGTCGCGGAGCTGGTAGCCGACCGCGGGGTTCTCCCACGCCTTGCCGTCGGCGGTGAGCATCTCGTGGACCCACTGGTCGAACGGCCGGTTGGCGGCGATCGACCGCTTCACCCAATCGAGGTAGGGCTCGCAGAACAGGGCGCGCTGCGGGCGTTCGGTGAGCCGGAGGATGTCGGCCCAGTAGTTGTAGAAGTGGCTGACGTAGTCGGGGCTTTCGAGGAGCCCCTCGACCAACCGGGCGCGCTTCGCCGGGTCGTCATCGGCGAGGAAGGCGACGGTTTCGTCGTGGGTCGGGATCCGGCCGCCGAGCTCGAGGTAGATCCGCCGCACGTAGCGGGCGTCGTCGAGCGGCCGGCTCCCCTCGACGCCGCGCGCCTGCCAACCGGCCGCGACCAGTTCGTCGATCCGCGCCGCCGCTTCGGCCACCGCCGCCCGCCGCGAGCGGTCGACCGGCGCGACGTCGAGCACCGTGCCGCCCGGGGCGTCGGTGACCGCCTGGGGAAGGCGCGACGGGGGCACGACCGGGCGCCGGGGAGCAGGCTTGCGTTCCGCGGCGCCGGCCATCCCCACGGCCACCGTGCCGCCGACGACCACGGCCGCCAGCCACGGCAGGACGCCTGGGCGGGCGATCGGCGCGCGGCCAGGTGGCAAGGGACGATTGGTCATCGTGTCGGTTCCACGGGTGGGCCATCGGGGCGGCGGGCAACGCCCGCGCATCCCGTCTCGGCAGATTTCGGCGCGGTCAGGGCTTCGGCTTGATGCCGGCCTTGAACTCCTCGAGCGACACCTTCTTGTCGGCGTTGGTGTCGAGGCGGCCGAAGCGGCGGTCGGCGTTCTCGAGCTGCTTGTCCTTGAGCTTCGCCTTGAACTCGTCGAGCGACAGGAACCCGTCGCCGTTGCTGTCCTTGCGCTTGAACGTCTTTTCCGGATCGGGAGCCTTTTTGTCCTGGGCAAACGCCGGCAGGGAAACCGTGGCGAGCATGACCATCACGACCGGTCGGATGAAGCGATGCATGGCGTGATTCTCGGGACGGGGAGCGAACGGAGCCACACCACCTCAACGCCCCAGCCGGCGCCAGGTAGCGGAGCCCGGAGACGGAACTGTATTGTCCAGGCCCGGCCGAGGGGAATTCAAGCCTGTTTTTCAGGCGTGAAAGCCCTGCGCAGCCGGTGGAGCGCCTCCTCCAACCGTTCCGTCGGGCAGGCCATGTTGAGGCGCACGAAGCCCGGGGCGCCGAACTCGCGCCCGTCGGAGGTGCCCAGGCCGGCGGCCTCGCAGGCGGCCTGGGGATCGGCGACGCCACTGCCGCGGCAGTCGATCCAGGCCAGGTAGGTGGCCTGCGGCGGGATGCAGGACAGACCGGGGATGCCGGCGACCGCCTCGACGACCCTCCGGCGATGGTCGCGGAGGAGATGCACCAGCCGGCGCCGCCAGGGTTCGCCATGGTTCCAGGCCGCCTCGGCGGCGGCGTAGCCGAGGGGATTGACCATCGGCAGCAGTCCCCCGCTGGCGGCGCGCCAGCCGTGGCGCCACGCAGCGTGCGGGACGATCGCCGCGGCGCAGCACAATCCGGCGATGTTCCAGGTCTTCGACGGAGCGACGAGCGTCACCGCGCGGCGCGCGGCCGGGTGGTCGAGGCTCGCGAACGGGACGTGGACGGGGCCGCCGGCGTCGTCGTCGAGGAGCAGGTCGGACCAGATCTCGTCGCTGACGACCGTCAGGCCGTGCCGCTCGGCGAGATCGGCGATCGCGACGAGATCCGCGGCGCCGAACACCGTGCCGGTGGGATTGTGTGGATGGCACAGCCACACGAGCCTGGTCCGCAGCGAGACCGCGGCGGCGAGGGCGTCGTGGTCGATCGTCCAGCCGTGGCCGTCGCTCGCCAGCGGCACGCGCACGAGCCTCCGGCCGGCGCGGCCGGGGAGCGTGAGGAACGGCGGATAGACCGGCGTGAACGAGATGATCTCGTCGTCGGCCGCGGCCAGCAGCCGCGCCGCCACCGCCAGGCCGGACACGACGCCGGTGATGCCGATCACGTGCCCCGGGTCGATCACCCAACCGAATCGCCGTTCGAGATGCCCGGCGAGGCTCGGAGCGAAACCGGGGGGATCGGCGGTGTAGCCGAAGACGCCGTGATCGACGCGCCGGTGGAGCGCCTCGAGCACCGCCGGGTCGGTGCGGAAGTCCATGTCGGCCACCCAGACCGGCAGGATGTCGCCGGGCCAGCGATCCCACTTCTCGGACCCGGTGCCGCGGCGGTCGGGGCAATCGGCGAAGGCGGGGTCGGTCATCGGGCGCGAGGGGGCAGGCAGGGCGCGGACGGCAGGTGAATCACCGACAATCGATCGCTGCAGGATCCGTTTGTAACAGATCACCACCCCCGCCGTGATCCTGTCGGCCGGGGGACGTGAAGCCCCCGGATCGGCCCCGAGGACGAGCCGATGGAATCGCCCGACGAACGGCAACGCTGGGTATTGGGGCTGCTCGCCGCGCACGAGCAGGCGCTGCTGCGCCACGCCTGCCGGCTGATCGGCGACGCCGACGCGGCCCGCGACGCCGTCCAGCATGCCTTCGTCCAGCTCTGCGCCCAGTCGCCTGCGACGCTCGGCGACCGCGCCGTTCCCTGGTTGTTCCGCGTCTGCCGCAACCGGGCGATCGACCACCTCCGCCGCGCCGGCCGCGAGCGATCCTTCGACGACCTCCCCACGGAGTCCGCCGCCATGCCGCCATCCGCCCAACCGACCGCGCGCGAAACCGACCCGGCGGCCAGTGCCGAGACCGCCGACCTGGCCGGGGTTCTCCGCGGTCTCCTCGCCACCCTCCCGCGCCTCCAAGCCGAGACCCTCGATCTCTGGGCGGCCGGTCTCTCGTATCGCGAGATCGCCGCGGTCACCGGGAAGACCGAGGGCCACGTCCGCGTGCTGGCCCACCGCGGCCTGGCGGCGCTGCGCGCCAATCCGCTCGTCCGCGACCTGCTCCCCACCCCCGTCGCTCCTGAGGTGCACCGATGAGTGCCGACGATCCCCGGACCGCCGCCCCGCTCCCCGACCCGCGCGAGGTCGAGGAGAGCCTGCTGGCGGCGCTCGCCCTCGACGAGCTCACTTCCGCCGAGCGCGTCCGCATCGAGGCCCGGCTGGCGGCCAGCGCCACCGACCGAATCGCACTCGACGAACTGCGGGCGATCGGCCGGGCGCTGCGCGGCTCGGCATCCGCCGGGGAGCCGAGTGCCGTGCTCCGCGCGGCGGTGGTGGCGGCGCTGGGGGAGACGCCAGCGACGAAGCGGGCCCGGTCACCGCGGCCCGCGTGGCCGTGGCTCCTCGCTCTCGGTGCGGTCGCGGCGAGCGTGGGAGTGGTGATCGCCCTGCCGGGGCGCGTCGGCGACGAGCGGCAGGTGGCATGGCTCAGGCGCGAGCCCGAGCCGCGCGCTGCGACCGATGGAGTGGCGCCGCCAGCCGCCGCCCCGGAACCGATCGGCGGCGAACGGCAGCAACCGGGCGCCGCGGTCGTTGCCGCCACGCCGCCGACCGAAACCGCCGGGAAGGCGGCGGTGCCGTTCGAGCGCGAGCGCGTGACGCGAAGCGCGCACCCCGACCAATTCGCGTTCGCCCCGGCCGACGCTCCCGGCCTGGCGGCGCAGGCGGAGTCGACGCGGCGGATGGCGCCGTTCCCGGCACCTGCCGGGGTCGCGGGCGGGGGAGTCGGTTCCGGCGCCGCGGGGTTGGCCGCGGCGGGTGCGCCCGCCGGGGTCGCCGGCCAGGTGTCCGGCCTGGCCGGGGGAGCGGTGCCCGGGGCGTTGGGAGCCGGCCTCGATGGGGCGGTGACCCGCGAGGCAGCGCGTCCGGGTGACGGGGCGGCCGATGAACTCAGCGCGGCGAGCGGATTGATGGGGCGGCGCGTACCGGGGCCGGTGCCGGCCGGCGAGCGCTTCGCCCGGTTCGTCGAGAATCCGTTCCAGGATCCGCAGACCGCTCCGCTGTCGACGTTTTCGATCGACGTCGACACCGCCTCCTACGCGATCGTCCGCCGGTTCCTCACCGCCGGGCAGCGTCCGCCGGCCGACGCGGTCCGGCTCGAGGAGCTGATCAACTACTTCCGCTACTCCGATCCGCCGCCGCCCGCCGATGGCGACCCGTTCGCCGTCCGCCTCGAGACGGCCGCCTGCCCGTGGAACCCCGACCACCGCCTCGTGCGCATCGCGCTCAAGGGGCGCGAGATCGCTGCCGCGACGCGCCCCGCGGGCAACCTCGTATTCCTCGTCGACGTCTCCGGCTCGATGCGCGACCCCGACAAGCTGCCGCTGGTGAAGCAGGCGCTGCTGCTGCTGGTCGACCAGCTCCGCGAGGAGGACCGGGTGTCGATCGTCACCTACGCCGGCGACGCCGGCCTCAAGCTCCCGGCCACCGGTGGCGACCGGCCGGAGGCGATCCGCGGCGTGATCCGGTCGCTCGAGGCCGGCGGCTCGACGCACGGCAGCGCCGGCATCGAACTGGCCTACGAGGAGGCGAAGCGGCACTTCGTCCCCGGCGGTGCCAACCGGGTGATCCTCTGCACCGACGGCGACCTCAACGTCGGCATCACCGACGACGCGGCGCTGGTGAAGCTGATCCGGGCGAAGGCTGCCGAAGGGACGTTCCTCACCGTCCTCGGCTTCGGCCAGGGGAACCTCCAGGACGAGAAGATGGAGAAGCTCGCCGACAACGGCAACGGCCTGTACGCCTACGTCGACTCGCTGCGCGAGGCGCGGAAGGTGCTCGTCGAGCAGCTCACCGGCTCGACCGTGACGATCGCCAAGGACGTGAAGATCCAGGTCGAGTTCAATCCGGCACAGGTCGCCTCGTACCGGCTGCTCGGCTACGAGAACCGCGTCATGGCGGCGCGAGACTTCGCCGACGACGCCAAGGACGCCGGCGACATCGGGGCCGGCCACGGCGTGACGGCACTGTACGAATACGTGCCGGCCGCCGCCGGGACCCGCTCGGCAGCGCTCAAGTACGCGCCACGCGCCGCCGTGCCCGACGCGGCCGCGGCGTCCCCCGAGCTGCTCACCGTGGCGCTCCGCTCCAAGCAGCCGGAGGGGCGCGAAAGCATCGCCCGGGAGTTTCCCCTCGTCGACGCCGGCAGGTCGTTCGAAGCCGCGTCCGACGACCTGCGCTTCGCGGCAGCGGTCGCAGCGTTCGGCATGGTCCTCCGCGACAGCGCCCATGCCGGCTCGGCGTCGTTGCCGCTGGTGGCGGAGATCGCCGGCGGGGCGATCGGCGCCGATCCGGGGGGCCTGCGTACCGAGTTCCTCGACCTGGTGCGCCTCGCCGGTGCGAGCTTGCCCCGACGGGAGTGAGCGGCCTGCACGGGCCGGCGCCGCCGGTGGTTCAGCCGTCGGGATGGCGCTCGATCGCGGCCAGCCCGGTGTCGGCCGGCATCGCCATCCTGTCGACCGCGACGATCTCGCCGCCGTGGAGGAGGACCGTGGCGGCGATCGCGCCGACGAGATCCTCGACGGCCGCCGCGGGGCCGTCGCCGCGCAGCGACGGATCGGTCGTGTCGTCCGCGGCGAAGCGCACCTCACCGGTCGAACGGTCGAGCGTGCCGGGGATCCGCCGGCCGGCCTCGACCAGCAGGATCCGGACGTTGCCCGCCACCGCGGCGCGGGCGATCGCGGCGACGTCGGACGTGCCACGGTCGTGGGCCCGGGCACTGCGGAACGTGTCGAGCGTGGCCTCGACGTCGCGCTGGCGGATCCGCGCCAGCAGTGGCTGCATCCGCCGGTGCAGGTCGTCGACGGGGACGCGCTGCGGGTCGAGCGCCACCGCTTCCCCGAGCAGCCGGTCGTCGTGGCACACCGAGCGGTAGATCGCCTCGAGACCGGGCAGGGCGACCAGCAGCAGCGGCGGCCCCCCGGGTTCGTGTGCGGCCTCGGCGACGGCGCGGAAGAAGCGCTCGGTGTCGGCACGCGTGTCGTCGAGCCGGCTCCCGGTGCCGCCGTGGATCGCGCCGGCCGCGCCGAGGCCGCGCCGCACGCGGTGCGGCTGGAACGCCTCGGCGTCGACGAACTCCCCGCGGCCGAGGACCGTCCGCCCGGCGGCGACGTCGCCGCCCGGGAAGGGGAATGGCTCGAGCCCGTGGTCGGCGAGGCCGTAGAGACGGGCCTCACGGCTCGACAGCGTCAGCACCCGGCAGGGGCGTGCGGTGGCGACGAGGCGGACGAGGTCGGCGGTGTGGAAGTGCTCGCCGACGTGGGCGCAGGGGGCGACCGACTCCTCGAGGACGAACGCCGTCGCCGCCCCGTCCGCGGCGAGGACGACGAGGCCCTCACGCGTGAATTCCCAAAACCGTCGTTCGGCGGCGAGCGTCGCCAACGGGGCGAGGAGCCGGGCCACCTCGGCGGGCGGCTGGGTGGCCTCGAGCGCCGTGCGCAGCGCCGTGACGAGGTGGCGGAAGCGCGGCAGATCGATGCGGTTTCCCGGCACGCGACGGTGGGTCGGCAGCGCCAGCGACAGGCAGGGAGGCCGCCAGGGGAGGAGGAGTGGGCGCAGCGTCGCGGCCGACAACGCCGCGAACGAGACGCCGGGCACGGTCACGCCACCGGGGCCGGGAACGGAGAGCGGGGGGGCTGGGACGACGGCCATCGGCTGGTCTCCGGAAACGCGCGGCGACCATGCCCGGTCGGCCGAGGGTGTGGCCGATCCCCCTCCACGATCGGCGCGGACCGCGCCCGCGGCAACAACCCGCGCCGCCGTCGCGCGGTGCGACGGGACAGTTGCGCCGCGCCGGTCACTCGTGGTGGCACTCGACGATCCGCTCGACCCCGGGAAGCTCGGCAAGGCGTGCCAGCACGTCGCGCCAGCCGGGCTGGTGGGTGCTCCCGATGCACAGGCATTCGCCGGCCGCGGCCCCGACGCGGCCGCGCGATCCGGGCATGAACTCCACCGACCGGTCGATGCGGCGGACGGCGTCGCGGGCGGCCGGCGTGTCGGGGATCGCGAATTCGTACGACACCGCCACCCGCCCGGCCCCGGTGCCGCGCAGGCCCTCGTCGTCGATCGTCGTCAGGTCGACGGCCACGTCGGCCGGCGCCGG
>JAGWVR010000077.1 GCA_018970785.1 Planctomycetota bacterium | reverse complement strand
CAACGGCAGTGGGGCGACCTCGACGACTTCGATCGTCGAGATCACCAACGCCACTCAGCAGGGATTGGTCACGGCCACCTACTCGACTCCGTTTGGAACGATCGCAGCCGTTCCAAACACTCGTGGGTATACCGGCCTGGCGATCAGTGGCACGCTGCTCGGCGCCTCGTTAGACCTCGGATCCAACAGCCCGAATGGGATCCAGGGCTTTTCGACGTCGAACCAGAAACTCTGGGATCTGTCCGCGTCCGGATTGAACACGGCGAACATCGGCACCACGCGCGGCATGGCCGGGCCGGCATTCGACCCCGGCTTCCAAGGAAACCCGGCCCAGGGAAGCGGATTGGGCTGGGTGACGCAGGGCCAAGGACGCCGGTTTCTCAACGATTCGGTCTCCGGCTCTTCGATCTACACAACGACGGCGAACGTCCCACCCGGCGCCGCGCAGGGCATGATCATCAACACGTCGGCCTCGGCCCCCGGCGGTTTGTCGACGAATTGGCGCGACATTGCCTTCGATCCAGCGACGGGCGACCTGTACACGCGGTCGAATGGGCGGGTGACCCGCACGAATCGGACCGGCGCGAACACCGACCAGGCACCGAGCGGTGTCAATGGTCAATCCGATGTGATCTGGTTTCCCACCGGAACCGTGGCAAGCAACAACCTCGGCACCAACCTCGGCTACATGAACGCCGTGGTCTCGAGCACCTTCAATTCTTTCGTCAACGACTATGCGGGCGATCTCCTGATCTTCAACGACCGGACAAGCACGGCGGCGGGACAATCACCGCTCAGCGTGATCAAGTTCATCACGACCAGCGGTTCGACGATCACGCCGACCTGGACGTTCCTGAACGGATCGACGCCTCCCAACGGAACCGGCTTCTACGACTTCTCCTGGGACCCGACCACGCAGACACTCGCGGTGATGGATTTCTCCAACCGCGGCGTCTCGATCTTCAGCACCGCCGTCCCCGAGCCCTCCACCTGGGCGATGGCCGGCGTGGCGGGGAGTGCGCTTGCCGGCCAGGCGGTGTGGCGCACCCGGCGGAAGAAGCGGCGCGGAGCCGGGACCGCTGACCAAGGGGCGGAGGACGCGCCTGCCGACGACGTGCCTCCGGCCTGAGGCCGACCGGAATCCACCGCCGTCGCCCGGCCGCGGCCTCACGGCCGGGCGACGCAGAACAGGTGCCCCTCGCCGCGGATGAAGAGCTCGCGGCCGGCCGGGGCGGGCGTGGCGTCGACCCCCTCGCCGATGTCGTTGGTCGCGACGACCTCGAGCGTGGGGGCGTCGCGGATCACCGTGATCGTCCCGCCGCGGTCGGTGAGGTAGACGTGCCCGCCGGCGGCGACCGGCGAGGCATAGGTCCGCCCCACGCCGGGGATCCGCGCCGCCTCGTAGTGCGGCATGCCGGTCCGGGCGTCGACGCAGGTCAGCAGCCCGGTCTTCTCCTTGTAGTAGGTGATCCGGTCGCCGGAGAGCAGCGGCGAGGCGACGTCGGGCGTGTTGCTCGACCGGGTCCAGAACACGCCCCGCCCGGGGGCCAGTTCGCCGCGGCCGGCGAGATCGAAGGCGCCGATGAACGCACCGCGGAACCCGCTGGCGACGATCGCCACGCCGTCGGCGGCCACCGCCGACGCGCAGGGGCGCTCCGTCTGCCCGCCGCAGCGCCACAGTTCCTTGCCGGTGGCGAGGTCGTAGCCGCGCGCGGAGCGCTGGCCGTTCATCACCACCTGCCGCTCCCCCGCGCGGCCGGTCGCGACCAGGGGCGTCGCCCAGCAGGTGGGCTCGTCGCGGGGCGCCTCCCACAGGGTTCGGCCGGTCTTGGCATCGAGGGCGTAGAGCGCCGAGGGCCCCTCGTGATCCCAGGGGACGAGGATCATCCCGGAAGCGAGCGTGGGCGAGCTCCCCTCGCCGAACCCGTTGCGGATCCGCATGTCGCCGAAGTCGCGCTGCCAGAGCGGCTCGCCGTCGCGCGAGAAGCAATGCAGCCCGCGCGAGCCGAAATGGGCGTAGACGCGTTCGCCGTCGGTGCACGGCGATGCGGAGGCGAAGCCGTTGGTCTGGTGGGTGCCCTCGTGCGGCACGGCGGCGACGGCGGTCCGCGACCAGCGCACCTGCCCGGTGGCGCGGTCGAGGCAGAACAGGCGGAAGTCGAGCTCCCCCTGCTTCCCCGCGACGGGCACGGCGCTGGTCACGAACACGTCGGGCCCGAGGACCACCGGCGACGACGAGCCGCGCCCCGGGATCGCCGTTTTCCAGCGGAGGTTCTTGTCGGGGCCGAACTCGACCGGCGGCGTGGCGTCGGGCGAGACGCCGTTGCCGGAAGGGCCGCGCCAGTGGGGCCAGTCGCTCATCGCGGTGTCGCCGGCATGGGCCGACGCGGCCATCGCGGCGATGGCGATGGCGATGGCGGTCAGGCTCCGTCGCGGCAGCCGCCCCCACACGTGCCGCCTCGGGGAACCGCCGGACTCGGAGATCAATTCCCCAACACTCATGACTGTTCTCCGTGAAGGACGGCCTGCAACCTTGCCTGTCGACGGTCGCTGAAATACCAAGTTGGCATGAAAATTACCATCGACAGGGCCGGCCGGATCGTCGTGCCCAAGCCGCTGCGTGATCGCCTCGGGATGACGCCGGGCACGGAATTGGTCGTCGAGGCCGATGGCGAGCGGATCGTGATCCGCCCCGCGCGGACCGGTGGAGAGCTCGTGCGCCGCGACGGCGTCCTGGTCCACCGTGGTGCCGGCGGGCCGACGCCGGGGATCGACGTCGTCGAGATGATCCGCCGTGGGCGCGAGGGGCGTCTGCGTCTTCCACCGGGCGACCGATGAGCGTGCTCCTCGACACGTCGGTCCTCGTCACCGCCGAGCGGCGCGGCTGCGAACGGCTGCTGTCGTTCAACGAGCGGGATTTCGTCCGGCTCGGCCCGAGCCCAGTCGCCATCGAGATCCCCTGAACGCGCGGACGCCGGCCGTGGCGGGGAATGGACCGGGCGGCGATGATGACGGTGCCGTTGGCCACTGCCGATCCTCGTTCGCCGCCCCATGCGCACCCCCCGCCGCCACGCCCTCCGCGTCGTCATCGCCGGCCCCGTGCTGGCCGGTTGCCCGGTCCACGGCACCGCCGCGCCGCCGGGCACGGCGCTGGAATCGGAGCGCTTCGCCGTCTGCCACCGGCTGCGCGACGGCGAGGCCTTTCCCCGGCCCGGGCAGTGGCGCGACGCCGACCTCGTGATCCTCGGCGGCGGGATCAGCGGCCTCTCCGCCGCCCGGCTGTGTGGCGATCGTGATGTCGTGCTCCTCGAGAAGGAGCCGCTCCCCGGCGGCCATGCCCAGTCGACGGCGCTCGGCGGGACCCCCTGCTCGGTCGGAACGGCGTACGTCGGCCGTGGCGACGCCGCTGGGCGGCTCGCCGCCGAGCTCGGCCTTCCCCTCCTGCCGGTGTCGAGCTGGGACGGCACCGCCGACCAAGGGGCGTTCACGCCCGACACGTGGGGCGACGGCCTCGACGACCTGCCCTACCCGCTTGCGGTGCGCGAGCGCTTCGCCGCCTGCCGTCGCGACTTCCTCGCCCTCGCTCCCGACGACCAGCGCCACGACGAGGCGCCGCTCGCCGCGCTCCTGGCCCCGTATGGCGACCACGTGCGGCGCTGGTGGGACGCCTACTGCCCGTCGAACTGGGGCGGCTCGTCAGCCGACGTCGCCGCGTCGCTGGCGATCGACACGCTCCACTGGTGGGCCGGGCCCGACCGCTCCGACGGCCGTGTCACCTGGCCCGGCGGCGTCGGGGCGCTGGCGCGGCGCCTCGCGGCGGACGTCGCCACGGCGCATCCGGGCGGGATCGTCACCGGGGCCACCGTGTTGTCGCTGTCGCGCGCGGGTGCCGGGGTCGAGGTCACGTACTTCGACGACGAGCGGATCTCCGGCATCCGCGCGAAGGCGGCGATCGTCGCCCTCCCCAAGTTCGTGGCCGCGCGGATCGTCGCCGGGCTTCCGGCCGACCAGCGCGGGGCGATGGAGCGGATCCGCCACGCCCCCTACTGCGTCGTCAACGTCCGCTGCGACCGCCCCGTGCCGCGCCTCGGGTTCGATACCTGGTGCCCGGGGCGACGGTTCACCGATTGCATCGTCGCCGACTGGGTCGGCAAGCGGCCGGGGGATGCCGGGGGGGACGTCCTCACCTGCTATGTCCCGCTTGCCGAGGACGCGCGCGAGTCGCTGCTCGACGACGATCATTGCCGGGCGCTCGCCGTCGCGGTGGCCGACGATCTCCGCGCCGCCTGGCCGGAGGGCGCGATCACTCCCGTGGAAGCCCATCTCTACCGCCGCGGCCATGCGATCCACTGCTCGGCGCCGGGGTTGAGGAACCACCAACTGCTCGCGCGCCGGCCGTTCGGCCCGATCGCGTTTGCGCATGGCGATGTGGGGGGTCTGGTGGCATCGAGCGCGGGGGCGATCCGCGCGGCGCGGCGCGCCGTCGACGAGGTGGCGGCGTTTCTCTGAGGCGGCGATCGGGAACGCGGCGAACGCAGACACGAGGCGCCATCCGTATGCCCGTCCCCTTCCCTCCACGATCTGCCCCCTTGGCGGCGGTTGCGACGATCCCCTCGCCGCTCGGCGAGTTGACGCTCGTCGCGACGGCCGCGGGACTGCGGAGCCTGGCGTGGGGGACGAGCCGAGGGGAGCGGACCGAAGGCGGCGAGCCAGCGGCGGGCGCATGCGCTGTCGCCGTGCCAACCCCGCCCGATCCCGCCGCCGCGATCCTCCGCGCCGCCGCCGACCAACTCGCGGCCTACTTCGCCGGCGAGCGGACGGAGTTCGACCTTCCCCTCGACCCCGGTGGCACGCCGTTTCAAAAGCGTGCCTGGGCCGTGCTCCGCACGATCCCGTTCGGCACCACGATCAGCTACGCCGACCAGGCCCGGCGCCTCGGCGATGCCCGCAAGGCCCGGGCCGTCGGCGGCGCCAATGGCAGAAACCCGCTGCCGATCGTCGTCCCCTGCCACCGCGTGATCGGCAGCGGCGGGGCGCTGGTCGGATTCGCCGCCGGGACCGACTCGAAGGCCTGGCTCCTCGAACACGAGCGCGCCGTCGTCGAGCGGCGGCAGAGTCGCCGCTGATTCGCTCGCCTTCGCACGTGGGTGGGACCGCAAGGTCGCCGCATCCCCCCTGGTTGGTCGCCGGTCAGCCCACCCCTTCCACCCGGGGGTTCCGGTCGTGACGGCAGTCCCGGTTTTCCGGTACCGGTCATGCCGACGGCGCCGATCCCCACGGTCGATCCGGATCGACCGGTTCGACGTCTTGTGAGGGACATCGCGATGGCAACGGCGGGCAATCGGGGGGCGTGGCCGGGCGGAAGCTGGGTCCACCACGGCATGGCCGGGGCGCTGATCGCCGTCACCGTCGCAGCGCTGGCCCCGTCGACCGCATGGGGCCAGGGGGGCAACTTCGACGGGTTCGGGAACCTGGCGGAGCCGGCGCCAGCGCGGCCGGCCGGTACCGATCTGGGCGAATTCGGCCCCGTACCCACGGAAAAGAAATCGCTCGCCAACCTCGCCCCGGTGCTGCTGCCGTTCTTCAACAACGGACCGGTGTTCGGCCTGCCCGGCACGGTCGTCGACGGCTTCTGGAACAACACCCAGCTCACCGGCGACTGGGGCGGCCGGCGCACCGAACTGGCGCGGAACGGCTTCTTCTTCGACGTCTACACGACCAGCGCCTACCAGGACCTGATGTCGGGCGGCCTCGACCCCGGCGATTGGTTCGTCCAGAACACCCAGATGGCGATCAACATCGACACCGGCCGGGCGGGCTGGTGGGACGGCGGCCTGATCCACTTCACGACCCAGGCGCGCTACGGTGCCAATCCCGCCCAGACGTTCAATTCCGGCGCCACCGTCCCGATCTACACGGGCCTGATCGAGCCCGATCCGCTCGCCTATTCGACGACCCTGCCGAGCGAGTATTTCCTCGTGCAGGCGCTCAGCGAGCAGACGAGCTTCCTCGTCGGCAAGATCAGCGACGTCTACATCCCCGACCAGACGCTGTTCGGCGACAGCTACAAGTTCTACTTCGCGAATTTCAACTTCAACAAGAATCCGATCACGACCAATTTTTACAACCCGACCGCCTGGGCCGTGCTCGGCATCTGGGCACCGAGCCCGCAGCTCGCCTTCGCCGGCGGAGTCCTCGACCCCAACAGCCACTCGCAGAACTTCGCCAACAACGCCTTCGACAAGGTGAACCTCTACTTCACGGCGGTCGCGTCGTACGACATCGGCGGGCTGCCGGGGCAGTTCTCCCCGGCCTTCAACTGGTCGAACCAGTATCAGCTCGATCTCGCCAACCCCTTCGGCGCCCTCGCGCCGGCGCAGATCCCACAGGCGGTCGGCGTCCTCCTCGGGAGCCCGCTCAATGCCGGCCTGCCGATCAACAACTCGACCAACAGCTGGTTCCTGATCGCCAACGCCTCGCAGTATCTCTACGTCGCCGATCGCCCGCGCGACGTGCCGCTGAAGATCAAGAGCGGCCAGCCGCTGCGCGGGATCGGCGTCTTCGGCCGTGCCGGCTGGGCGCCGCAGGAGACCAACACGATCACCGGCGACGGCAGCGTGGCCCTGTTCGCCCGCGGCCTCGCCGAATCGCGGCAGTACGACAGCGCCGGCGTCGGCTGGTACATCAACGGCATCAGCCCCGACCTGCAATACCAGGTGCGGCGCTACACCGGCGGCCTGCTCAACGTGCAGAACGAGCAGGGCATGGAGGTGTTCTACGATTACGCACTGACCCCGGCGATCCGCCTCATCCCCAGCTACCAGCACATCTGGAACCCGCTCTCGGCGGTCGCCGCCGGCCACGACTCCGCCGACCTGTGGATGATGCGCGGGACGGTCGTGTTCTGACGGTCGCACCACGGGGCCCGCCAGGATGTGGGCGTGCACGAGCGGAGGGGCCGCCACGAGTTCCCCCACCGGCAGCGGAGGGCACCTCCGCCGCCGATCGGCGGCGGGAATGGGTTACGCTTTGACGACTCTCACGTCCCCGGAGGAGGGAGCCATCCATGGCCTTCGACATCGATGCCGAGTTCGCCAAGATCCTCGCCCCCATCGGGCTCGACACGAGCCTCACCGGCGGCGCCGTGACCTTCACCGGTGCTGATCCGATCCTGCCGAGCAAGCACCGGCTCGGGGCGATCGTGGCGATGGCGATGATGGCGCCGGCGGTGGGCACCCAGGCCCTCTACCGGATGCGCGGCGGACCGGCGCAGGATCTCTCCGTCGATCTGCGGAAGGCCATCTGCCACACCCATCCCTTCGTCGCCTTCCGGCCGACGGTGGGCGGCTATCACTACCAGATGCTGTTCGCCGACCCGCGGCTGAATTCGATGATGTTCGGCATCTTCCCCACCCGGGACGGACGGTGGTACCTGCCGACGGCCGCGTATCCCCACATGGTGCCGCAGTGGCTCGGCCTGCTGCGCTGCACCCTCGACGAGCACTCGGTCACCGACGCGATCTCGCGCTGGGATGCCCAGGAGCTGGAGGACGCGGCGGCCGCGCGCGGCATGATCGGATCGATCTGCCGCAGCCGCGACGAGTGGCTCGCGCACGGGCAGGGGGCGCTCCTGGCGCGGACCCCATTCATCGAGATCGTCAAGATCGGCGACAGCGACCCTGAACTGCCCGTGCTGACGAGGCCCGATCGCCCCCTGTCGGGCATCCGGGTGGCGAGTTTCACGCACGTCATCGCCGGCCAGGTGGTGGGGCGCACGCTCGCCGAGCAGGGAGCCGAGATCCTCCATCTCACCCGACCGGAGTTCGAGTACGACGTCGGTTGGATCGACACCGCCCCCGGCTTCCGCTCGGCGTGGATGGATCTCACGCAGAAAGAATACGCCGCCAAGGGGCGCGAGATCCTCCGCGGCGCCGATGTCGTTGTGGAAAACTACCGCGGCCGGAAGCTCGCCAACCTCGGGTTCTCAGCCGAGGCGGTGGCGGAGCTGCGCCCGGGGATCGTCTACGCTTCGGTCCGCGCCTTCGGCTGGGAAGGGCCGTGGGGGCAGCGCGGCGGCTTCGACATGGACGCCAACTGCTGCACCGGCTTCACTCACTTCGAAGGGACCGCCGACCGGCCGGAATTGCCCCCGACGAAGATCCTCAACGACTACGTGGCCGGCTATCTCACCGCCTGCGGCGTGCTCGCCGCGCTCAAAATGCGTGCCGAGCACGGCGGCAGCTATCACGTGCGCACGTCGCTGGCCAGATTCTCGATGTGGTACTCCGAACTCGGCCGCTTCGAACGCGACGAAGTCGAGCGTGCCCTTGCCGATCCGGCCCACCGCCTCGTGCCCCCGGCCGGGCTCACGCTCGACACCGCTTTCGGCCCGGTCACGAGGCTCGAGCCGGGGATCGAGTACTCGAAGACGCCGGGACGGTGGGAGATCCCGGGCGAAAAGACGATCGTGCCGCGCGGCTCCTCGAAGCTCGAGTGGCTCGGCGGCTGAGCGCGGGGGAAGTCGACCGGTGCTTCCCGGCGTCAGGCGTTGCGGTGGGCCATGACATATTCGAAGAGCGACTTCGACGCCAGGCTCATGATGCCGCCGCCGTCGGAACGGTCTTCGATGCCGAAGCACTCGACAAGCCCATGAATCGCCCCGTCTCGCGCGAGCTTCGATGGATAGTGTGGCACCTCGGGCGCCGCGGTGGGCACGTCGTCCCAGCCGGTCGTGTCCGGCATCGAGTTCATCAGCGTCGGGTGGCGATGGGCGTGTGACGGCGTGTGGCTGAACTCCACCGCCGGCGCGATCCGGGTGAAGATCCCCGCCGGTGACGGCTGGTCGATGGCGTGGGTGACGAGGTCGTGCATCCGCACCGGCTCGTAGAGCTCGGCGTCGAGCTTTTCCGCCAGCGACGGCGACAGCGTCGAACAGCGGGCCAGCGACGCCGCCACGTGGTAGAAGCCGCCGCGCTGCTCGCGCTCGGCGAGCGCGGCCACCGCGCCGATCGCCGTCATGTAGCCGGTGAGGTAGTCGTTGATCAGCGCCGGCACGACCGTCGGCGCCGCCATTCCCTCGGAGTGGACGTGCATCGTGCCGCTCACCGCCTGCGCGATCTGCTCGAATCCCGGCCTCTCCCCCCACGGGGTTCCCAATGGGAAGCACGACAGCGAGGCGTGGACGAGGTTGGGATTGAGGGCGCGGAGGCCGGCGTCGTCGAGACCGAGCTTCGCCAGCACACCGGGGCGCTGGCCGTCGACGATCACGTCGGCAGTCGCGAGGAGCTCCTGGAACCGCGCCTTGCCGCGCCGCCCCTTGATGTCGAGGAGGATGTTCTTCTTCCCCCAACTGCCTTCCATCCAGATCGGCAGCACCCAGTCGCCCATCGGCGGCTGGACCTTGATCACGTCGGCCCCCTGCTCGGCGAGCAGGCGGGCACAGTTCGGGCCGGCGACCATGTGGGTGAGTTCGACGACGCGCACCCCCTCGAGGGGCCGGTGCTTCGCCGGGCCGAGGAGACGCTTCTTCTCGTTGCCCGAGCCGTCGAAGTCGATCAGCGGGCGCTTGGCGATCAACGCGCCGACCGGGTGCGCGAGCCACTCCGCCGGCGTGCGCACGATCCCGAGCGGGAGGTTGAGGCGGATCGCGTCGTCCTCCAGTTCCTGCGCTGTCTTCTTCTCCACGGCGGCCTGGATCGCCTTCGCGCTGTTGGCGCAGTCGAGGTAGACGAGCAGCCGGTCACGGAGATGGGGGTGGATGCCGATCATCGTCACATGCCGGCCGTCCTTGGCGCGGTAGGTGCCGTTGTCGGGGTTCACACCCCAGGTGTCCATGATCGTGCTGTAGCCGTTCTGGAAGTGGAGCTGCAGGCTGTTGAGGAGGAGGCCGCAGCGGCGCCGGTCGAGGTGCATCGTCTGCGCCGGCAACCCACGGATCCGGCCGAGGTGCTCGACCACCGAACCGAACGCTCCCATCACCCCGGCGGCGTAGTCGTGGGCCTTGACCGGGCTCTTCACGTAGGAAATCCCGGGGGTCACCTTGACCTTCGTGCCGTCGAGCGCGAGAGGCAGCGCCGCCGCGACCGCCTCGTAGGCCTTCCTCTGTAACGCGTGGTCGAGCAGCATCGAACGATC
The DNA here is from genome assembly GCA_018970785.1 of Planctomycetota bacterium. Taxonomy (GTDB): domain Bacteria; phylum Planctomycetota; class Planctomycetia; order Pirellulales; family UBA1268; genus F1-20-MAGs016. The sequence continues at coordinate 5,881 of JAGWVR010000077.1, read as the reverse complement.
TCCTTCTCGGAGGGGATCCCTTGGAGCGGTCCTTCACAAGCACCGCGCGAGGCAAGGGTACGGCAGCCCGCTGCCGGTCGCAAATCGGCGCCATCGTTCAGCCCCGCCGTTCGGCCGCGGCAGCCCGCTCGGCGAGGCGCCAGCAAACCAGATGCATCCGCGGCAGGTGGAACGGTCCCTTCCACAGGCTCCCCTTGGCGTGGTGCGTCGGGGTGCCGTCGCGCCGCAGCCAACCGTACCACTCGCCATGCTCGGGATCGGCGCAGTGGCGGAACGCCCAGTCGTGCGCGTCGGCGTGCCAGCGCGCGAAGGAGTCGTCACCGGTCAGCGACCATGCCATGAGCGAGGCGATGATCGCCTCGGCCTGCGGCCACCAGAACTTCATGTCGTGCCAGTACTCGGTCACCGGCTTGCCGGCGACGTCGCGGAAATAGCGGATCCCGCCGTAGTCGTCGTCCCAGCCGAGGCGCCACGTCCAGCGGAGCATCGTCAGCCCCAGTTCGACGAGCTCGCGATCGCCGCGCTGGCGCCCCTCCTCCATCACGAACCACGCCCCCTCGATCGCGTGGCCGGGATTGACGAGCCGGCCGTCGGCATGGTCGAGGAACGTCGTGCCGTCGGCGCGGGCCGTCTCGAGCACCGCTTCGAGCTCCGGCCGGACGAACCGGGTGCGGATCGCGGCGATGGCCCCGTCGATCCGCGTTGGCCGGGGTCGGCGACGGTCGGTCGGTCCATCGGTATCCTCCGGACCGACGGTGCCGGTGGGTCACGATCGGCCGTCGGCGGGGTCGGATCAGACGCGGCAGGCCGTGGCGGCCGGTCCGACCCGGTTCCACGGCATGCGCGCGAGGATCATCGCCATCCCGCAGGTGTCGGTGACACCGGCGAACACGAGGCCGCAGCCGACGAATCCGGCCACCCCCGCACCGACGGCGCGCCAGGTCGCGTCGGGTCCGAACGCCGCCAGCGCCGCCCCGATGGCGACGAGCGACCCGGCCGCGATCCGCACCTGCCGCTCGAGCGACATCGCCTTGCGGCCCCGGATCACCGGCAGGCCGGCTGCCTCGCAGGCGGCGGTGCCCCCCTCGACGCTGACCACGTTGCCGACGCCGGCGGCGATCAGCTTCTCGCAGGCCTTGTGGCTGCGCCCCCCCGACTTGCAGATCAGGTACAGCGGCCGATCGCCGGCGAGCGACCTGACCGCGCCGGCGTCGAGCCGGTCGAGCGGGATGTTCCGCGCCTGCTCGACGTGGACCTCGCCGAACTCGGCGGGCGTGCGGACGTCGATCAGGGTCACCGGCTCACCGCGGCGACGGAGGTCGGCGAACGCCGACGGGCTGATCGTGGCGACCATGGGAAGGTCCTCCATGGAAAGGTCGGGGATACGGGAGCGCAGCTCCCCCCGATCATGAAGCGATCGGACGCACCGGTCGAGACGAAAACACGACCGCCTGAAAACGGCCGGCCAGCCGGAATGAGGCTGCAGGGGCTCGAACCCTGGACCGACGGATTAAAAGTCCGCTGCTCTACCGACTGAGCTACAGCCTCGAGAGCCATCCTACAAGCGGACGGACGCCCGACAACGGGCTCGGATCGGGACGGTCTGGGTCGGGAGCGCCCCGACCCTGATTCCCACGCGGTGCGCAGAGACACCGCGGAAATGCCCGAGAGAGGACTTGAACCTCCACCCAGTTACCTGGACAAGAACCTGAATCTTGCGCGTCTGCCAATTCCGCCACTCGGGCAAGTGGCCGTCTGCAACGGCAGCCGTGATGCTAGCAGCCGGGAAATCCCGTGCAAGGCGACCGTGACACTGCCCGGCCGGCCCGGGCGCTTGGCTCACGGTGGCCGCCATACCGCCCGCTCCCGGCCGGGGCTCGCCGTCGGTTTGCACAGCCATCCATGGCGTGTGTCCACTCCGGCGACCGCGGGAAAAACGCCGAGGGTTCACGGGGCGCCTCCGGCCGTCTCCGGGCCGACCACTGTGTCCGCGGTCTGCTACGTTGCCTCGTCCCCAGGAGTGCACGGATGCCATCCCACCCGCCGCCGCTGATCGTCATCCCCGCCCGCCTCGCCAGCCAGCGGCTGCCACGGAAAATGCTCCTGGCCGACACCGGCCTCCCGCTGGTCGTGCACACGTTCCACGCCGCCGCCGCGGCCGTCCCTGGCGCGACGGTCGTCGTGGTCACCGACGATGCCGAGATCGCCGGCGCCGTCCGGGCGGCAGGAGGGCGTGCCGAGATGACCTCCCCCGACGCGCCGAGCGGTACCGCGCGGATCGTCGAGGCCCTCCCGCGCTTGCCGGCGGCCGACGTCGTCGTCAACCTCCAAGGGGACGAGCCCGAGATCTCCCCCGCTGCCGTCGGCGCCGCGATCGCGCTGCTCGGGCGTTGCCATTCCGCCGGGATGGCAACGCTCGTGACGCCGCTCCGCTCGGCCGCCGATCTGGCGACTCCGTCGATCGTCAAGGCGGTGTTGACGCCGTGGCGCGAGCCGCCGCCGGCCGGCCTTGTGCCCGGAGCGGCGCTCCCCGACGCCTGGCGCGCGATCACGTTCAGCCGGGCCCCGGTCCCCGCGGCGCGCGACTGGACCGACGACCTGCTGGGCGCGTCGCCGCCGCTCTACTGGCAGCATGTCGGCCTCTACGCCTACCGCCGGGCGGTGCTCGAGGCCTGGGACGATCTTCCCCCGTCGCGGCTGGCGGGGCTCGAGAGCCTCGAACAGCTCCGCGTCGTCGAGGCCGGCATCCCGATCGCCGCCGCCGCGGTCGACCATCCGACGCGCGGGATCGACACCGCCGCCGACTACGCCGCGTTCGTGGCCCGGGTCCGGGGCGCGGCCTGAAGGCCGTCGCCGGCCACGTGTCGCCGCCCGGTCAGGTCGCCGCCTTGTCGACCGGCACCAGCAGCACGCTCGCCGGACTGCCCGAGAGGACCGCCTCCGACGTGCTTCCCAGCAGCCACCGCGACAGCGTGTCGGCCGGGGTTCGGCCGACCACGACCAGGTCGATCCCTTCGCTGCGCGTGTAGGCGTTGATCCGATCTCCGGGATTGCCCTCGAGCACCACCGGCTCCCCGCCCCCCAGCGCCGCGGGCAGCGTGGCGGCGAATGCGCGTGCCCGGCCGGTGATGCCCGCCACCTCGGAATCGTGCTCCGCCTCCCACGCGCGGGCGATCGCGGCCGTGTCGGGATCGCGGACGCGCTGCTGGACCCACGGCGGCAGCGGTGCGGCGAGGAGCGACTCGGCGACGGCGATCGTCCGGCCAGTGGTGCCGGTCGGCCAGTGGAGCCGGCCGAGCGCGGAGGCCAGCGCCGGGGCACTGGCGGGATGGTGGCAGACGAGCACCTTCAGCCCCGCCGCGGGGGCAGCACGGGCCACGAGCACCGGCAGCTGCGCGCCATGGACGACCGCACGCGACACGCTCCCCAGCAGCAGCCGTTCGAGCGACCCGGTCCCGCGCGAGCCGACGACGATCAGATCAGCCTTCCAGCCCGAAGCCGATTCGAGGATCCCGACCGCGGGGGACTTGACGCTCACGATCGCCTCGGGCTGGCGGGCCATCCCCGTGGGGAGCCTGCCACAGGCCTCGGTAAACAGCGCCGCCGTCGCCCCCTCGACGAGCTGCGGCCCCCAGGGGAGCCGGCGGTTGAGCTCGGCCGGCGAGAAATAGATCGCCACCTCGTCGGCGGCCGGATCGACCAGCGCCCCCGCCAGGGAGACCGCGTCGAGCGACGCCGGGGAACCGTCGACCGCCACCAGAACCTTCATCAGCCACCTCCTCCGCCCATGACCGGGCTGGCACCGTTCTACCCGCCGGGCCGCTCCGATCCACTCCCGCCCTCGGCAGCGGCTGTGATCCACCGTTTGCCCGCCTCTCCGGGAACCTCGCGCACCAGGCGCGGCACGAGGTATCCGGGAAGCGCTGCCTGCAGCCCCGCGAGCAGGCGCCGGGCGTCGTCGTCGGCGACGGCGAAATGGGCCGCCCCGGCGACACGATCGAGGAGATGCAGGTAGTAGGGAACGACGCCGATCGACAGCAGACGCTTGGACAGCGCTGCGAGCGTGCCGACGTCGTCGTTGACGCCGGCCAGCAGCACCGCCTGATTGAGCAGCACGCACCCCGCCCCGGCGAGGCGCGCGGCGGCGGCGGCGACCGTGTCGTCGAGTTCGGCGGGGTGATTGACGTGGAGGACCACGACGGTGGTCAACCGCGTGGCCCGCAGCAGCCCGACAAGACCGTCGGTCACCCGTTCCGGAAGGACGACCGGCAGCCGGGTGTGGATCCGCAGGCGGCGGAGGTGGGCGATGGTGTCGAGGTCCCGGACGACGGCCGCCAGACGGTCGTCGTCGACGAGGAGCGGATCACCCCCGGAGAGGATCACCTCGTCGAGCGAGGCGTCGGCGGCGATCGCCGCGAGGGCCGCCGTCGGATACCCGACGACGCCCTGGTCGGCGTAGGGGAACTCGCGGCGGAAGCAGTAGCGGCAGTTGACCGCGCAGCCGCCGGTGAGCAGCACGAGGGCGCGCCCGGCGTATTTCCGCACCAGCCCCGGCGCGGCCAGCGCCGCCACCTCGTCCAACGGGTCGGCGCCGAAGCCGGCCACCATCCGCTCCTCTTCCACCACCGGCAACACCTGCCGGAGGAGCGGATCGTCGGGATCGCCCCGGCGCATCCGGGCGACGAACGCGCGCGGGACGAGCAGCGGGAATCCGCCGCCGCGCCCCGCCACCGCCGGGTCGAGCCCGAGGACCCGGCACAATTCGGCCGGGTCACGGATCGCGTCGGCCAGGAGCCTCTGCCAGCGCGGCGGCGCGGTGGAAACAGGGGTCGAGACGGCCATGGCAGCCACGCGGCGGACGGGAACGGGCAGGGGTGGGGGCCGACGTTGACATCCGACCCGACCGCGGCGACGCTTGTCGCTTCCCGACGCCGCCGAACAGCGCGGCGGTCGCCCCGCACCGCCACAGCATACGCGCGGCAGCCGGGGGAGAAAAACGCCCTGGAGGTGACTGCCGCCGTGCCAGCCTACAACACCAGCGAATTCAAGAAGGGTCTCAAGGTCCAGATCGACGGCGACCCGTACATCATGATCGAGTGCAACTTCGTCAAGCCGGGCAAGGGCCAGGCGTTGTACAAGTGCAAGCTGCGCAACCTCCTCCGCAACACCGTCCTCGACCGCACGTACAAGAGCGGTGATTCGCTCGACGCCGCCGACATCTCCACGATCGACGCCCAGTTCCTCTACAAGCAGGGGGAGCAGTTCGTCTTCATGGACAATGCCAACTACGAGCAGTACGAGCTCTCCAAGGAGCAGGTCGACGACTCCTGGAAGTGGATCAAGGAGGGCACCGTCTGCTCGATGCTGCTGTACAACGGCAACCCGATCTCGATGGAGCCCCCCAACCACATGGTGCTCAAGGTCGAATACGCCGAGCCGGCGGTCCGCGGCAACACCGCGACCAACCTCACCAAGCCGGTGAAGTTGGAGACCGGGGCCGAGGTCGTGGTGCCCGCGTTCATCGAGCAGGGCGACACGATCAAGATCGACACCCGGACCGGCGAGTACCTCGAGCGCGTCAAGGTCTGAGACGCCAGGATTTTCGATCGGCTCGACGCCCCTCGTGCCTCGGCACAGCCGGCAATCGGTCGCCTGCGTCGACAGACCTTAGCTCAGGCTCGACAGAGGGGGGACGCCCCTCGCGCCTTTGCCCTCGCACCGACCCGCAGCCAGGGGGTGACGGGCCGATGCGAGGGCGACGGCGGAGGGGCTGCGCGGGTCCCTTGAGAACTGGTCCCTGGAGAACGGGGAATGCTTGTGGCTTGGCTCGTCTCTCAGACCGCGACACCGGGCACATGGAGACACCGGACCCACGCATGGC
>JAGWVR010000076.1 GCA_018970785.1 Planctomycetota bacterium | reverse complement strand
TTCTACTCCACGAAACAAGGGGGCTCGGGGCTCGGCCTGCCCACCGCGCGGAAGATCATCGAGGCCCATGCGGGGACGATCGACATCGAAAGCGCGCCGGGCCGCGGCACACGGGTGACGATCTGGCTGCCCGCGCCGCCGCGCCTGCCGACCGCCGAGCCCGCTGTCGGCCACACGACGGCTGCCGGGCCGGTCCCGACCGGCTCCCGGGATGCCGGCGACGCCGCGGGCAGCGCCCCGGCGGCGGCCGCCGAGCGGCTCGCGGCGTCCTCCGCGCGGGGCTGATCCCGCCGGCCGCGATGCTCGCCGCGACCGCGTCGGGGAGGCCCGGTCGAACCCACCCCCAGGAACTGGACGACCCGCCACGGCGGGTCGTACGATCGCTGCCATGTCCGCCACCGCCGCCGCCATCGACACGCCGACCACGCCCGATGACGGCGGCCCGCAGCGCCTCGTCCGCGTCCTCGTGGTCGACAACGACATCGTCCACGCCCGGACGATGGGCGAGGGCCTCGGCCGCCTCGGGTACCAGTGCGTCGTCGCCGGGAGCGGCAACGAGGGGGCGCGGAAGCTCGAGGCCGAGCCGTTCGACGTCGTGGTCACCGACCTGATGATGAACGACATCGGCGGGCTCGAGATCCTCGCCCGTGCCAAGCGCGCCGCGCCCGAGACCGAGGTGATCGTGGTCACCGGTCACGGCACGGTGCCGTCGGCGGTGGCGGCGATGCAGCAGGGGGCGTTCACCTACCTGCAGAAGCCGCTCGACCTCGGCCATCTCCGCACCGCCGTCGAGCGCGCCAGCGAAGGGGTGCGCCTCAAGCGACAGAACCTCGAGCTCAACCAGCGGCTCGACGAGAAGTTCGGGTTCGAGGGGGTGATCGGGTCGAGCCCGCAGATGCTGGCGCTCGTCGATCGCCTCAAGCGGATCGCCCCGACCGACGCCACGGTGCTGATCCAGGGGGAGACGGGCACCGGGAAGGAGCTGGTCGCCCAGGCGATCCACCAGAACAGCCCGCGGAAGAGCAAGCCGTTCGTGGCCCTCAATTGCGCGGCCCTCAGCGAGAACATCCTCGAAAGCGAGCTGTTCGGGCACGTCCGCGGGGCGTTCACCGACGCCTCGAGCGACCGGGTCGGGAAGTTCGAATACGCCAACGGCGGGACGCTGTTCCTCGACGAGGTCGGCGACATGCCGATGGCGACGCAGATCAAGCTCCTCCGGGTCCTCGAGTCGGCCGAGATCACCCGCGTCGGGTCCAACGCCCCGGTGCGCGTCAACGTCCGGATCCTGTCGGCCACCAACCGCAATCTCGAGGAGGCGATCGCGGCCGGCACGTTCCGCAGCGATCTCTACCACCGCCTCAAGGTGATCACGATCGCGATCCCGAGCCTCCGCGAGCGCGCCGCCGACATCCCCCTGCTGATCGAGCACTTCGTCCGGCAGTTCTCGCGCCGCCACGGGAAGGTGATCAAGGGGATGTCGCTGCCGGCACGGATCAAGCTCGGCGCCTTTCCCTGGCCCGGCAACGTCCGGCAGCTCCGCAACGTGATCGAGAGCATGGTGGTGGTCGACTGCGACGAGACGCTCGACGTCGACGACCTCCCGCTCGAGCTGGAGCCGGCCGTTCCCGCCACCAGCCCGATCGTGGCCGACAGCGCCCCGCTGTCGCTGGCAGCGCTCGTCGGGCGGCCGCTCGAGGAGGTGGAGCGGATCTTCATCGGCGAGACGCTCAAGCTCACCGGTGGCAACCGGGAGCAGGCCGCGGAACTCCTCGGGATCGGCGAACGGACGCTGTACCGGAAGATCAAGGAGTTCCAGCTCTCCTGACGCACCCGTCCGACGCAGCCGTCGGCCCGCCAGCCGCGAGGGTGGGGGCTCCGCCGGTCCGCCCGCCGGCGGGTCCGGGACGCGGCGTTCCGGCCACGCCGCAGCGAGACCGCCCTCCGATGCCACGGATCCAGACCCTCCCCGCCGCCGTCGTCAATCGGATCGCCGCGGGGGAGGTGGTGGAGCGCCCGGCGAGCGTCGTCAAGGAGCTGATGGAAAACGCGATCGACGCGGCGCCCACACGGATCGACGTCGTCGTCGAGCGCGGCGGCACCGAGCTGATCCGCGTCGCCGACGACGGCTCCGGGATCGAGGCCGACGACCTGGCGCTGGCCGTGTCGCCGCACGCCACCAGCAAGCTGCGCGTCGCCGAGGATCTCGAACGGATCGCGACGATGGGCTTCCGCGGCGAGGCGCTGGCGTCGATCGGGGCCGTCGCCCGCCTCGTGCTCGCGTCGCGCGCCGCGGCTGCCGACCAGGGGGCGGTGATCGAGGTCGACGAGGGGGTTGTCGGCCCGCCGCGCCCGCAGGGGCGCGGGCGCGGGACGGTGGTCGAGGTCCATCACCTGTTCGGTCACGTGCCGGCACGGCGCGCGTTCCTCCGGTCCGCGGCGACGGAGTGGAACCACTGCGCCGAGGCCTTCGTGCGGACGGCGCTGGCCCATCCCGGCGTGGCGTTCACCCTCACCCACAACGGCCGGCCCGTCCACGATCTGCCCCGCGCGGCCGATTGGCGCGAGCGGATCGCGGGGATCTTCGGGCACGATCTCGCCGCGCGGCTCCTCGCCATCGACGCCGGCGACGGCGAGATCGCCGTCAGCGGTCTGGTCGGGCGGCCCGACGACGACGTCGCCGGAAACCGGCTCCAACACTTCTTCGTCGGCGGCCGCCCGTTCCGCGATCGCACGATCCTCCACGCGGTCCAGGAGGGATACCGCGGCGTGCTCCTCTCGGGACGTCAGCCGATCGTCTTCCTCCGCTTCGAACTGCCGGCTTCGGCCGTCGACGTCAACGTCCATCCGGCGAAGATGGAGGTCCGCTTCCGCGAGCCGGACCGGCTCCATCGGCTGGTCAGGGCCGGGCTGCGCGGCCGGTTTCTCGAGACCGATCTGCGCGCCGCACTCGACATGGCGCCCGCGGCCGCCCCCTGGAGCCCGGCGGCCGCAGCGGTGCCCTCCCCGTCGCTCCCTCCGTGGCGGCGCCAGGGTGTCCCGGCGCCGGCCGGAGACCGTCTCCCGCACGTGCCGGGGCTCGAATCGCTGCGGCCCGGCGGCGACGCGCTGCCGCCTCCCGGCGGTGAACGGGCCGCCCCCGTCGCTCCCCCGGGGGGCGAGCGGGCCGTGCAGATGCACGGCCGGTACATCGTCGTCGAGTCGCGCGACGGGATCGAGGTGATCGACCAGCACGCGCTCCACGAGCGCGTCCTCTACCAGCGGCTCCGCGACCAGGTCGACGGCGGGGCGCTCGAGGTGCAGCCGCTGCTGATCCCCGAGCCGGTCGAGCTGTCGGCTGCCGACCTCGGCCTGGTCCGTGATCACGGTGCGGCGCTCGCGCAGGCCGGCCTGCGGGTCGAGCCGTTCGGCGGCCAGACGGTGGTGGTGACCGCCAAGCCGGCCCTCGTCGGCACGACCCCCGGGGGGGTGATCCTCGACGAGATCCTCGGCCGCGTCCGGGCGTTGTCGGGGGGCACGGCGGTGGGGATGATCGTCGACGAAGTGCTCCACGGCCTCGCCTGCCGGGCGGCGATCAAGGCCGGCGACCCGCTCAGCCAGGTCGAGATCGACGCCCTCGTCGCCGACCGGCACCGCTGCACCGACTGGCACCACTGCCCTCATGGACGGCCGACGTCGTTGACGATCACTCGGCAGGAACTCGACCGCCAGTTCCGCCGCACCTGAGGCGAACGCCATACCCGGGCCCAGCGTTGGAGGACATGATGATCTGTGTCGGGATCGCCCGGGGGCGCCATCGCCACGTCATCGCCGAACACCGCTTCCTCGCCGAGAACGGCGTCAAGCTCGTGGAGCTGCGCCTCGACTTCATCCAGGGGGTGGTCCAGGTCAAGCGCCTGCTCGCCGAGCGCCCCTGCCCGGTGATCGTCACCTGCCGGCGCCCCGTCGACGGTGGGCACTGGGCGCGCTCCGAGGAGGAGCGGCTCCTCGTCCTCCGCACCGCGATCGCCGAAGGCGCCGAGTACGTCGATCTCGAGGACGACATCGCCGCCCGCGTGCCCCGCTACGGGCGCACGAAGCGGATCGTCAGCCGCCACGATTTCGCCGGCACGCCCGCCGACCTCGACAGCCTGCAGCGCAAACTGGCCGCGCTCGATGCCGACGTCGTCAAGATCGCCACGATGGCGGCGACGCCCCAGGACAACCTCCGGATGCTGTCGATGGTCCGGTCGGCCGAGGTGCCGACCGTCGGCGTCTGCATGGGCGAGATCGGGATGCCGACGCGCGTGCTCTGCGGCCGGTTCGGAGCGCCGTTCACCTACGCCACGTTCCACGAGGATCGGCTTCTCGCCCCGGGGCAGATCGCCTGGCGGCAGATGCGCGACGTCTACCGCTACGACGCGATCACCGCCGCGACGCGGATCTACGGCGTGATCGCCGACCCGGTGGCCCACAGCTATTCGCCGGTGGTCCACAACGCGGCCCTCGGCGAGGCGGGGATCGACGCCGTCTACCTGCCGTTCCGCGTGCCGGTCGAGGCCCTCGACGAGTTCCTCCTCGAGGCCGACCGCTGGCCGCTGTCGGGGTTGAGCGTGACGATCCCGCACAAGGAGGCGGTGTTGCGCCACGTCACGCATGCCGATGCCGACGTCCGCGCCATCGGTGCCGCCAACACGCTGGTGTTCACGGCGACGGGAATCGCCGCCCACAACACCGATTCCAGGGCCGCCAGCCAGAGCCTCGAGGCGACGTTGACGATGACCGGGCACGAAGGACTCGTCGACGTCAAGGAGGTGCACTCGGCGTTGGTCCTCGGCGCCGGCGGCGCCGCGCGGGCCGTGGCCCACGGGTTGAAGGAGCGCGAGATCAACGTCACCGTCGCGTCGCGGACGCTCGACCGGGCGCAGAAGCTGGCCGGGGAGGTGGGCTGCAAGGCGATCGACTGGGGCTCGCGGTACCGGATGCCGTTCGATTGCCTGGTCAACACCACACCGGTCGGGATGCATCCCAACGTCGACGCCTCGCCGTACGACCGCGAGCACCTCCGGCCGTACATGGTGGTCTTCGACACCGTGTACAATCCGGAGAACACGCTGCTGGTCAAGGAGGCCCGCAAGGCGGGATGCCGGATCGTGACCGGCGTCGACATGTTCGTGGAACAGGCAGCGCAGCAATTCTCGATCTGGCACGGGCAGAAGGCCCCCGTCGACGCGATGCGGGCGGCGCTCAAACGGGCGACGGCGTCGGCCAAGACATCGACCTGACGGGCGGGCGTTCGCATGCCGACCGTGACCCTCATCGGCTACCGCGGCACCGGCAAGTCGACCGTCGCGCGCCTCCTCGGCGAGCGGCTCGGGCTGCCGTGGTGGGATGCCGACGTGGAACTGGAATCACGCTGCGGGCAGTCGATCGCCGAGCTGATCCGGACCCGCGGCGAGGAGGTGTTCCGTGATGCCGAGGAAGCGACCCTCGCGGCGCTGGTGGAGCGTGGTCCCGGCATCGTCGCGACCGGAGGCGGTGCCGTTCTCCGCCCGGCCAACCGCGACCGGCTGCGCAGCCACGGGGGGCTCGTGGTGTGGCTCTCGGCCCCGCCCGACGTGATCCGCCGCCGGCTGGCGGCCGATCCGACCACCCTCGCCCGCCGCCCGGCGCTTGTCGGCGCCGATCCGCTTGCCGAGGTCGACGAAGCGCTGGCGGTCCGCGAGCCCCTGTACCGCGGCAGCGCGGCGGTGGAGATCGAGACCGCCGGACTCACCCCGGGGGAGATCGCCGCACGGATCGCCGGGCTGCTGCCCGACCCGCGCGGCGGCGGGGCGGCGCGGCGATGATCGGACGCGGCGCCGGGGTTCCGGCAGCGATCGTCGCGGTGCTCGTCGGCGGCCTCGCCGGATGGGCCGTGGGTGTCGCGGTGCCGTGGCTGGCACGGCTCGAGGGGGGACCCGAGGATGTCCCCGTTCGCGACCGGCGCCGGCAGGCGGCCATCGTGGGAGCCGTGGCCGCGGTGGGGCTGTGGTGGTGGGAGGCGGTCGCCGACGGCCTGGCGCCGCTCACGACCGTGCCCGGCGCGAGCGACACGACGGCGACGACGGTGCGGTGGCTCGGTCACGTGGTCCTGTTCGCGCTCCTCGCGGCTGCGTCGTGGATCGATCTGCGCCTCCGGGTGATTCCCGATTGGATCACCGTCCCCGGCGTCGTCGCCGGCCTCGCGCTGGCATGGGCGCTTCCGGCGCAGCTGCCGCCTGTGGCCGTCGAGGTGCCGCGGCCGTTCGCCGCGCCGGCACTGGTCGGCGACGCCCTCGTCGCCTGGGGCGGGCTCGCCACCCACGCGCCCCCGTCGTGGCTGGCCCCCCGGCCGTCGCTGCCCGGTCTGGCGGTCGCGCTGGCGATCGCCGGATGCTGGTGGTGGGCGTGCACCCCCACGGCCCCCGGCAGCCGCGGACGCGGGCTGCGTCTCGCGCTCGGGGCGGCGCTGCTCGCTGCGGTCGGCGCTGCATGGTGGCACGGTGGGCCAGGCCACGCCGGGTTGGCCACGGGGCTGGTCGGGATCGCGGTCGGCGGGGGGCTCGTGTTCGCGACGCGGTGCGGCGCGAGCCTGGCGATGGGGCGCGAGGCGATGGGGTTCGGCGACGTGACGCTGATGGCGATGGTCGGCGCGTGGCTGGGGTGGCAGACGACCGTGATCGTGTTTTTCCTCGGCGTGTTCCTCGGCCTCGGGCACGGTGTCGTGCAGGTGCTCCTCCACGGCGAGATCGAGATGCCGTTCGGCCCGAGCCTGTGCGCCGCCTGTGCGCTGGCGGTGGTCGGCTGGCGGACGACATGGCGGCTGGCCGGCCCGTTTTTCGAGGATCCGCTGGCATTGGGGTGCGTGCTGGGGCTCGTCGTCGTCCTCAGCGCTGCGGCCCTCGCGGGGCTGCAGTGGTGGCGGTCGCGCTAGCAGCCCGTGGAAAAACTGCCCGGCCGCTGGATGCGGCCGACGGCGACCCGGGAAACCCTTGGCGTTTCCCGCGGTCGCCTGAGTGGACAAAGGCCGCCATGGAGGGCTTTATCCACGGACAGCGAGTGGTGACCGGTCTTGCCGGACCCCGGGGGTGGGTTTAGGATCCCGCCCCCTTCGTCCGGAGCCTGCCGTGTCGGCCCCCCTTCCCGCCTGGAGCCGTGCCCGCGTCGCCGGCTGCCTCGTCGCGGCGCTCACGGCTGGGGCATGCTCCAACAAACCCGCCTGGCTGGCGACCTCGCCGGCCCCGATGGCGACTCCCGCCATCGGACCCGCCGCCGCGCCCATGGTCGTGGCCGCGCCGGCGGCCATGCCCTCGTATGCCGATCCCACGCTCGCTGGTGCACGCGCGGCGGAGGAGCGGAGCCGGGCCGAGATCCGCCTCCTCCAGGACGAGGTCGCGGCCCTGCGCGAGCAGCTCGCTGCCACGTCGACCCAGCTGGCCGCCTCCCGCGCGGTGGCCCGGCCGGTCGGTCCCGAGCCGACCGCCGCCGGCCCCGCCCCGGGATCCGAGGAACTGGCCGCGGCGCTGCCCCGGCTGTCGATTCCGCAGGCGACGGTCCGCGCCGACGGCGGCGTGATCCGTGTCGACATCCCCGCCGACGCGCTGTTCGAGCCCAAGTCGGCGGGGCTGCTCCCCGCGGGCGCCACGCTGTTGACCGCGGCGGCGAAGGAGATCGACCGTGTCTGCCCCGGCAACTTCGTCGGGATCGAGGGGCACACCGACAGCGAACCGCTCCCCGCCGGACCGCGCGGGTCGGCGCACCAGCTGGCGACCGCGCGGGCGGCGGCGGTGTTCGACTTCCTCACCGAACGGACCGAGCTGGCGGAGGGGCAGCTGTTCATCGTCGCCCATGGACCGAATCATCCGGTCGTCTCCAACGCCACCGCCGCCGGCCGGACACGCAACCGGCGGGTCGAGCTGGTGATCTATCCGGAGAAGGCACCGGTCCGCGACCAGGCCGCCTCCGACCCGTGAGCCGCGGCTCCGCCGCCGGCCGGGGCTTGGTACACTCCCGGCATGCTGACGATCGTCGACTACGGCAGTGGCAATCTCCGCAGCGTGCAGAAGGCGTTCGAACGCCTCGGCGTGCCGGCGCTGATCACCGACGATCCCGGACGGGTCGGTGACGCGGAGCGCCTCGTGCTCCCCGGGGTCGGGGCGTTCGGCGACGCGATGCGCGAGCTGCACGCCCGGGGCCTCGTCGAGCCGATCGTCGACCATCTCCGTGCCGATCGACCGTTTCTCGGGATCTGCATGGGGCTGCAGCTGCTGTTCGGGATGGGCCACGAGGGTGGGGGTCACGGGGGGGGCCGGCACCCGGGCCTCGGGATCTTCGCCGGCGAGGTCACGCGCTTCGAACTCGCGCCGCCGCTCAAGGTGCCGCACATGGGCTGGAACCGTGTCGACTGGTGCGGCCCGGGCCGGGCCTGGACCGACGCCCCTCCGGCCCACTTCTATTTCGTCCACTCCTACGTCGCCCGCCCGGTTGACGGCTCGATCGTGGCCGCGACGGCCGACCATGGCGGTCCATTCTGCGCCGCGGTCGCCCGGGGACGGCTGCTGGCGACGCAGTTCCATCCGGAGAAGAGCCAGGCGGCTGGGCTCGCCCTGCTCGGCGGGTGGCTGGCGGCCACGGAGACCGGCGGGCGCGCCCGCGCCGGGTGACACGCGATGGAACTGTGGCCGGCGATCGACCTGCGCGGAGGCCGCTGCGTGCGGCTGCGGCAGGGGGATTACGCGCGCGAGACGGTGTTCGACGCCGATCCGGTCGACGTCGCGCGGCGGTTCGTCGCCGCGGGGGCCAGGCGGCTGCATGTCGTCGATCTCGACGGGGCCCGCGAGGGGACCGCCGTCCAGGCCGAGCTCGTCGCCCGGATCGCCGCGGCCGCCGACGTGCCGGTGCAGGTCGGCGGCGGCATCCGCACGCTGGAAACGGCCCGGCACTACGCGGTGCTCGGGATCGAGCGCCTGGTGGTGGGCAGCGTCGCCGTCGAGCAGCCCGACCTCCTCGGCACGCTCGCCGCGGCGCTGCCGGGGCGGATCGTTCTCGGCCTCGATGCCCGCGACGGCTTCGTCGCCGTCCGCGGCTGGCGGGAAACCAGCGGCGTCGCCGCCCGTGACCTCGTCGGCCGGCATGCCGACCTGCCGTTGGCAGCCGTCGTCTACACCGACATCGCCACCGACGGCATGCTCACCGGGCCGAATCTGCCGGCGCTTGCCGAGCTCGTGGCCGCCTGCCGGCATCCGGTCGTGGCTTCCGGCGGGATCGCCTCGGCCGCCGACCTGCGCGACGTGGCCCGGATCGGCGCCGCCGGCTGCATCGTCGGCCGGGCGTTGTACGACGGCGGGCTCTCGCTCGCCGCCGCCAGCGAGGCCGCCGGGGAGGGCTGACCGGGCCGGGCATGAGCCGGCGGCCTGCCGCCCGCAGGGTCGTGCACCCCTTTCCCAGGATCGCGGTGGAAACGGCCGCAGCGTGGCGTTTTCACCCTCGTCTCAACTCCGGGAGCCCGCGGCGCCGACCGACAACAAGCGCGCCGGGGTCGGGCGGTCGATTGCCTCCCCCCGCGGCCCCACTCTACGATTCCCGACCATGGCTGCCGACATCCGCCTCAAGGAGCAGTTGCCCGAGCTGACACGGCGGATCGTGGAGACGTACCAGGACGTCCCCACGATCCAGTACCTCGGCCACTGTCCGCTGCCGAGCAACGAGACGATCCAGGGGATCTGCGAGGATCTCAAGGAGATCATCTACCCCGGCTACAGGCGCCGCGAGAACCTCCATCTCGGCAACGTCACCTACCACGTCGGCGACCTCGTCGACGGGCTCCACGACAAGCTCACGATGCAGATCGGCCGCGCCCTGCGCCATGCCGTCGCCGCGTCGCGGGCGGCCGCGGAACGTGGCGACGAGGTGCCGACGGTGCCCGACGAGCTGCACCATTGCCTCGAAGAAGCCGATTTCGAGGCCCTCGGCCAGGCGAAGGCGATCGAATTCCTCGAGCAGATTCCCGCCCTGCGCCGCGTCCTCGCCACCGACGTCCAGGCGGCCTACGACGGCGACCCGGCAGTCCGCACGCTCGACGAGGTGATCTTCTGCTATCCCGGGCTCGAGGCGGTGACGATCCACCGCCTCGCCCACCGGCTCCACCGGCTCCGCGTGCCGCTGATCCCGCGGATGATGGCGGAGTGGTCGCACTCCCGGACCGGCATCGACATCCACCCGGGGGCGACGATCGGGGACCATTTCTTCATCGACCACGGCACCGGCGTGGTGATCGGCGAGACGTGCGAGATCGGCAACCACGTCAAGCTCTACCAGGGGGTCACGCTCGGCGCGCTGTCGTTCCAGACCGACGCCGACGGGCACTTGGTCCGCGGCACGAAGCGCCACCCGACCATCGGCGACCGGGTCGTGATCTATGCCAATGCCACCGTCCTCGGCGGCACCACGGTGATCGGCCACGACTCGGTGATCGGCAGCAACGTCTGGCTGACGCGATCGATCGCTCCGCGCACGACCGTCGTGCTCGAGCGGCCGAAGCTGCGGATGCGCGGGGAAGAGATTCCCGACACCGACTACCAGATCTGACCGGCGGCGGGCAGCCGGCGCGACGCCGGCCGGCTCAGCGCCGGGTCCGCTCGCTGGCGCGGACCAGCGCCCGGGCAGCTTCCTGGCGGCGGAACTTGGCGTCGATCGCCTCGTCGCCGACAGCCCTGCTGCCCGCGACCTTGTCGTACTCGGAGCGTGCGGACGCCGGATCGATGCGCTCGGCGGGGATCGCCTGCTGGGTGATCACGGTGATGTCGTCGTGGGCGACCTCGACGAATCCCCCCTCGACGAAGATCGAGCGGACGCCGTCCCCGGCCCCCCCCTGCTCGCCGCTGACACGGATCTCCCCCGCCCCGAGCCGGCCGATGAACGGCGCGTGCCCCCGTCCGATGCCACGGCTGCCGTCGAACAACGGCAGCGTCACCGAACGGCAGCGCGTGTCGAGGCTCGTGGTTTCGGGGGTCACGATCACGCAGCGGATCGTGCCTGGTGCGGAGTTGTCGGCCATCGTGCTCGTCCTGGTGCCCGGGGGGAGCGGAGAATCAACCCTTCGCCGCCATCTTCTTGGCCTGCTCCTCGGCCTGCTCGATCGGGCCGACGTACATGAACGCCTGCTCGGGGAGATGGTCCCACTTGCCGTCGGCGAGCTCCTCGAACGACCGGATCGTGTCGTCGAGCTTGGTGATCTCGCCCGGCTTGCCGGTGAACACCTCGGCGACGAGGAACGGCTGCGACAGGAAGCGCTCCATCCGCCGCGCCCGATGGACCACGAGTTTGTCCTCCTCGGAGAGCTCGTCGACGCCGAGGATGGCGATGATGTCCTGCAGTTCACGGTAGCGCTGCAGCGTGCGCTGGACGCGGCGGGCAACACGGTAGTGCCGTTCGCCGACGTACTGCGGGTCGAGGATGCGGCTCGACGACGCCAGCGGATCGACGGCCGGGTAGATGCCCTTTTCGGAGATCGACCGCTCCAGGTAGAGGAAGGCGTCGAGATTGCCGAACGCCGTCGCCGGGGCCGGGTCGGTCGGGTCGTCGGCCGGCACGTAGACCGCCTGCACGCTCGTGATCGCCCCCTTCGACGTGCTCGTGATCCGCTCCTGCAGAGCGCCCATCTCGGTCGCCAGGGTCGGCTGGTAGCCGACGGCGCTGGGCATGCGCCCGAGGAGGGCGCTGACCTCGCTGCCCGCCTGCGAGAAGCGGAAGATGTTGTCGACGAACAGCAGCGTGTCGGCGCCGGTCGTGTCACGGAAATACTCGGCCATCGTCAGCGCCGACAGCGCCACGCGGAGGCGGGCCCCGGGGGGCTCGTTCATCTGGCCGAACACCATGCACGTCTGCTCGATGACACTCCGCCCCGTGTCGCCGATCTTGGCCTCCTGCATCTCGAGCCACAGATCGGTTCCCTCACGCGTCCGCTCGCCGACACCGGCGAACACGGAGTAGCCGCCGTGGGCGCTGGCGATCCGGGCGATGAGCTCGGTGAGGATCACGGTCTTGCCGAGGCCGGCACCGCCGAACAGGCCCGCCTTGCCGCCACGGACGAACGGCGTCAGCAGGTCGATGACCTTGATGCCGGTCTCGAACAGCTCGGTCTTGGTGGTCAGCTCGCGAACGGGGGGCGGGTCGCGGTGGATCGGCCAGCGCTCCTGCGTCTCGACCGGGCCGCGGCTGTCGATCGGCTCGCCGAGGAGGTTGAAGACGCGCCCCAGCGTCGCCTTGCCGACCGGAACCGACAGCGGTCCTCCGGTGTCGACCACCGCCGCGCCGCGGGTCAGGCCGTCGGTCGAGCCGAGCGCGACGCAGCGGACCTTGCCGCCGCCGAGGTGCTGCTGGACCTCGCCGACGAGATGGACCTCGACGCCCTTGGTGGCGGCGTCGATCCGGACCGCGTTGTAGATCGCGGGGATCGAGTTCTCGGGAAACTCGACGTCGAACGTGGAACCGATGACCTGCGTGATGCTGCCGTTTGCCATGGTCGTCTCTGGCTCTGCGGGTTGGGGTGTGTCAGTTGTCCGTTGATTCGTCGGTTGCCATGGGCCCGTCGCGGCCGGTGATCGGTGGCCGGAGGGCCGCGCGATCGCCGGCGTCGGGAATGGCTGCACCGTCTATTTCTTGAGGGCCTCGACGCCGCCGAGGATCTCCATGATCTCACCGGTGATCTGCGACTGCCGGGCGCGGTTGTACTGCCGCGACAGGCTCTTGATCAGTCCGCCGGCGTTCTCGGTGGCCGCCTTCATCGCCACCATCCGTGCCACCTGCTCGCTGACCGCGGCGTCGAGGAAGCACTTGAACAGCCGGGCGAGGAAGCTCGCCGGCAGGATTTCCTCGAGGATCGTGCCGGCAGACGGATGGAAGTCGTATTCGTCGGAGGCGAGCTTGGCCTTCGTCGCCGTCGAGGCCGCCTGGGGCGGAGCGAGCGGGAGGAGCATTTCCGCGGTCGCCTCCTGCTTGGCGATCGAGTGGAAGCGCGTGTAGACGACGTCGAGGCGATCGATCTCACCGGCGGCGTAGGCGTCGAGGTAGGCCCGGCCGATCGGGGCGACCGCGGCGAACTCCGGCTTGTCCTCGAACTGCGTGTACCGTTCGGCGAGGTCGACGCCGCGGAAGCGGAGGGCCGAGATGCCGCGCTTCCCCGACACCGCGACCTGCGCCGGAACCTGTTCGGAGCGCCACTGCCCGACCAGGGCCATCGACTGGCGGACGACGTTCGAGTTGTAGCCACCGCACAGGCCGCGATTGCCGGTGAGCACGAGCACCGCCGCGCGCTTCGTCGGCCGGATCTCGAGCAGCGGGTGGGCGACGTCGGCGCCGACGCTCGCGATATTCTCGAGGATCTTGGCGAGCTGTTTGGTGTAGTCGCGGGCGGCGACCGAGCGGTCCATCGCCTTCTTGAACCGCGCGGTGGCGATCAGCTCCATCGTCCGCGTGATCTTGCGGATGTTGCGGACCGACTTGCGGCGGCGGTCGAGTGCCCGGGCTTTGGCCATGTGCTGCGACTTTCGGCGATGGTGACGCGGTCGGGGGGAATCAGCGGGCGGCGGCGAGCGGCTTGGCACCGCCGGCTGCCTTCGCGGCCCGTTGCCGCTTGAACTCGGCGATCGCCGCCTCGAGCATCCGCTCCCCCTCGGCATCGAGCTCCTTCGACTCGTCGATCCGCTTCCGGACCTCGGGCATCTGGTCGCGCACGAACGTCAGGAAGCCCTTCTCCCAATCGGCGACCTCGTCGCGCTTCACGTCGTCGAGATGGCCGCGGGTCCCCGCGTAGATGCTCATCACCTGGTCGACGACCTCCATCGGGGCGTATTGGCCCTGCTTGAGGAGCTCGACCATCCGGTAGCCGCGGTCGAGCCGCGACTGGGTCGCGGCGTCGAGATCGGTGCCGAGCTGGGCGAAGGCCTCGAGCTCGCGGAAGCTGGCGAGGTCGAGGCGGAGACCGCCGGCGACCTTCTTCATCGCCTTGGTCTGCGCGGCACCGCCGACGCGCGACACCGAGATGCCGGCGTTCATGGCGGGGCGCTGGCCGGCGAAGAACAGGTCGGGCTGGAGATAGATCTGTCCGTCGGTGATCGAGATCACGTTGGTGGGGATGTAGGCCGAGACCTCCCCCTCGAGCGTCTCGATGATCGGCAGGCTCGTGAGCGAGCCGCCGCCGAGCTCCTTGGAGAGCTTGGCGGAGCGCTCGAGGAGCCGGCTGTGGGCGTAGAACACGTCGCCCGGATAGGCCTCGCGCCCCGGCGGCCGCCGCATGAGGAGCGACAGCTGGCGGTAGGCGGTCGCCTGCTTGGAGAGATCGTCGTACACGATCAAGGCGTGCTGGCCGTTGTACATGAAGTGCTCGGCCATCGCCGTCCCCGAGTAGGGGGCGATGTACTGCAGAGGCGCCGCGGCGCTGGCGCCGGCGACGATGACCGTCGTGTAATCCATCGCGCCGTACTTGCGGAGCGTGTCGATCGCCACGGCGACCGACGAATCCTTCTGGCCAACGGCGACGTAGAAGCACTTCACGCCGCTGTTCTTCTGGTTGATGATCGCGTCGATGCCGATCGCGGTCTTGCCGGTCTTGCGGTCGCCGATGATCAGCTCACGCTGTCCGCGGCCGATCGGCGTCATCGCGTCGACTGCCTTGATGCCCGTCTGCATCGGCTCGCGGACGGGGGACCGCTCGGCAACGCCCGGGGCGAGCGTCTCGACCGGACGGCGCAGGTCGGTGACCACCGGCCCCTTGCCGTCGAGCGGATTGCCGAGCGGGTCGAGGACGCGGCCGACGACGGCGTCGCCGACGGGCACGGAAAGGAGGCGGCCGGTGCTCTTCACCTCGTCCCCCTCGGTGACCTGGAGGTAGTCGCCGAGGATGATCACGCCGACCGAGTTCTCCTCGAGGTTGAACGCCAGGCCGGTGATCCCACCGGGAAACTCGACCATTTCGCCGGCCATCACGCCGGACAGACCCCAGACGCGGGCGATGCCGTCGCCCACCTCGAGGACGCGGCCCACTTCGCGGACGTCGATCCCAGCCTGGAAGCGGGAGATTTCCTCGCGGAGGACGGATGCGATCTCGTCGGTCAGGTTGGCCATGAGTACTCCCCGTTTTGGAT
Organism: Planctomycetota bacterium; assembly: GCA_018970785.1. Taxonomy (GTDB): domain Bacteria; phylum Planctomycetota; class Planctomycetia; order Pirellulales; family UBA1268; genus F1-20-MAGs016. Next base: position 907 of record JAGWVR010000076.1, on the reverse strand, counting down.
GGCGTGGATGTTGCGTTCGTGGAGGCGGCCGCCGATCCGCGACAGGGCGGTGGCGACCGATTGGTCGTAGATGGTGTCGCCGACGCGGACGACGAGCCCGCCGATGATCGCGGGATCGACCGTGAACGACGGCACGAGCGTGGCGGACAGGGCCCGTTCGGTGTCGGCGACGATCCGCGCCTGCTCGGCGGCGTCGAGCGGCAGGGCGGTGGTGAACGTCGCCTGGCGCCGCCCCTCGCGGGCGTCGGCGAGCCGCTCGGCGGCGTCGACGACGGCGCCGAGCATCCCCAGCCGTCCGTGCCGGGCGAGGACGTGCAGCGAGTTGACCGAGGTTTCCCGGAGCCGCCCCTGGGCGAGCCGATCGATGATCCGGGCCTTCTCCTCCGGCGGGACCTTCGGCGACGCGAACACCGCCGCCGCCTCCGGGACGCGCGGCATCACCTCGCGGGCGAGGGCACCGAGCTCGGCGATCACCTCGCGGCGGCAGCCGGCAGCCTCGGCCGCTTCGACGATCGCCTGCGCGTACGTCTTGGCGACGCGGTCGGCGGCGATGTCGACGTGCTTGGTGTCGGTGGCGGGGCGCTTCATCGTTGGGTCCCGGTCGCTGTGGGCTTCAGTTCACGCTCGGCCGGCTCGAGAGGCTGGCGACCGACTCGCGGACCAGCCTCGACTGCTCTTCCGAGCCGAGCTTTTCGCGGAGGAACTTCCCCGCCACCTCGACGGCGAGGTGCCCGGCCTTCTCGGCGATCTGCGAGAGGGCGTCGTCCTTGGCGAGCTGGATTTCGTGCTTGGCCCTGGCTTTCTCGTCGTCGGCGGCCTTGCGGGCCTCGGCCACAATCGTCTGCCGGGTGACGTCGGCGTCGCGGCGGGCCTCCTCGAGCATCCCGCGCACCTCGTCGGCCGCCTC
>JAGWVR010000139.1 GCA_018970785.1 Planctomycetota bacterium | reverse complement strand
CCGCCGTCGAGGCGGCCCGCGCCGGCGAGGCCGGGCAGGGGTTCGCGATCGTCGCCGACGAGGTCCGCAACCTCGCCCAGCGCAGTGCCGCGGCGGCCGGCGAGACCGCGGCGCTGATCGAGGCCTCGATCCAGCGGACCCGCGCGGGGCGCGAGCGGATGGATGCCGTCGCCGCCGCGATCCGCGGGCTCGCCGCCCGGTCCGACGAGGAACGCACGCTCGTCGAGCAGGTTCGTGCCGGCAGCCGCGACCAGCAGGCCGCCGTCGATCGGATGACCGCCGCGCTGCGGCGGATCGAGTCGGTCACGCAGTCCGCCGCCGCGACCGCCGAGCAGGGGTCGGCGGCCGCCGAGGAATTGGCCGCCCAGGCCGGGAGCCTCGGCGACGTGATCGGCGCGCTGGAGCGGGCGGTCGGGCGCGGGGCGCTGGTCCGGACGGAGTGACCCGGGCCGATTCCGGCGGCCGGCTCCGGTATCATCCGGCTGCCGCGGCGGGCTCCGCGGCGACTCCGCCCGGTGGTGCCGGCAGATGCCAGAGATCGACGACCCGTTCGGCGCGGCGCGGCGCGACAGCGGCGTGCTCCGCTGCCCGTTCCAGGGGGAGGAGATCCCGATGCTCCTCCGTCACGACGAGGTGCGCCGCGCGGCGAAGGACTGGCAGTCGTTCAGCTCCGACGCGCCGTTCCGCGTGCCGATCCCGTCGGAGGAGGAGCTGCGCAGCGTCCGCCAGTTGCCGATCGAGGTCGATCCCCCCGACCACGGCGACTACCGCCGGCTCGTCGAGCCGTTTTTCCTCCGCGCCCGCCAGCCGGAGTTCGTCGCCCGCGTCGAGGCGATCGTCGCCGACCTCCTCGACGGGGCGTTGGCAGGGGCAGCGGTCGAGGTCGTCGAGGGGTTCGCGCTGCCGCTCCAGTCGCGCGCCCTGGCCGTGCTCCTCGACGTGCCCGCCGCCGAGGCCGAGACCTGGATCGGCTGGGGCGTGCACGTGTTCCACGGCGCCGACGGCCTCGCGAAGGCACGCCAGCTCGAGGCCTACCTCTCCGACCGTTTCGACCGCGCCGAGGCGAGCCCGGGGGACGACTTCTTCTCGCTCCTGGTCAAGGCCCGCTACCGTGGCCGCGCCCTGTCGCGCGCCGAGATGCTCGGCTTCGCGAACCTTGCCTTCGCCGGCGGCCGCGACACGATCATCCACTCGGTCGCCTGTGCGATCGGCCACTTCGCCGCCGTCCCGGCCGACCTGGAATGGCTCCGCGCCGATCCCGAGCGGATCGTCCATGCCGCCGAGGAGCTGTTTCGCGTCTTCATGCCGCTGTCGCACATCGGCCGGGTCTGCCCGGCGGGCGCCGAGGTCCACGGCGTGCCGGTCGCTGCCGGCGGGCGCGTGTCGCTCGGCTGGGCGTCGGCGAACCTCGACGAGCGCGTGTTCGACGAGCCGCTCTCGATCCGCCTCGACCGCCGCCCCAATCCCCACGTCGCCTTCGGGTTCGGCCCGCACCTGTGCCTCGGCGCGGCCCACTCGCGGACGGTGATGAAGGCGCTGCTGGGCGCCCTGGTGGAGCGCGTCGCCCGGATCGAGCTGGTCCGGAAGCGCGACCGGATCGAGCGGACGGCCGCCTACGAGCGCCGGCTCGGCTACGACGAGCTGCTCGTGCGCATGACACCAGTCGCCGGCTCACGCGGCTGAAGTGGCCCGGCGGTGTGGATGGGCCGTGTGCCCCGGCGGTGTGCCTTCTCCCCGCCGTGCCGCGCGTGTCGGCGCGGCGGGTGGGCGTTTGGCCGCGGAAAAAAAGGTCGGTCCGGCGGCGCTTGCCTCCGGCCGATCGGCCCGCGAATCATCGGGCGGTCCGCGAGCCAGTGGACCCGATGCACGATCGGTTTTTTTGGTGTTCCGCCAAGTCGCCATGGCTGGCGCGCGATCGAGGAGATCGCGGTCATGCCATCCACCGAGTTTCTCAGCCGGATCGGGTCAGCGGTCGTCGTTGGCACGAGCCTGCTCGCCTCGTCCCTTTTCGCCGTCGCGACGCCGGCGAAGGCGACGACGGTCACGTTCACCGAGGCGGGATTCTCATTTGCCGGAACACCACTGCTCGTTTCGGCGCAGCTCGACACCGCGGCCGACGCCGGTGGCGACAACTACGCGCTCAAGATCACGCTGCGGAGCTACGGGGCACCGACGAAATTCGCCGCCGACGTGCTGACCAGTTTCTATTTCAATATCGCCGATCCGAATAGCGGCGTGCGTCCCAATCTGACCTACATCTCGGGAACCGGTCAGGCCTACGAGGTGCGGAGCACCGGCACCGACGCGGCCGTCTCGTGGGCACCGAACCTGGCGATCTCCGGGTCATCGGGCACATGGACGACATCGGAACCGGGTGCCCTGGACGCGTCGAATCTGGTGGCCATCAACGACTTCAATGAGGGCTGGCAGTTCAAGACGCTCTCTCCGCCCCCCGCCTATCCGGGGCTTGGCTTCGGGATCGGCACGGTGGGCAACAGCGATCTCTGGAAGTTCATCCCAGGCGGCAGTCCGGGCGACCCCGAGGGGTTCGACGGCAAGGTGATCCGCGGCACCCATCCCGGGTCGGCGCTCAATCTCGGTATCTACAGCGTGGGCGCGGGCACCGACATCACCCCCA
>JAGWVR010000007.1 GCA_018970785.1 Planctomycetota bacterium | reverse complement strand
CGGTTCCGGTGGGCCTAGCGGGTGTCGCCGAGTGCCTCGCCGTGCGACGATGCGGCGGGGCTGCGGCTGACTGGGGATCGCGACTGTCGGGGCTCAGCTTTCCTGTTCCAGTCGCTCGACCGTCACGGAGAGGTCCCTGGCTGCCTCGAGTCGCCGCCGCCCGGCGGACCGGACGGTCCCCCGCGCGGCCCGGCAGCGGGGGCCGCAGGCTTCGGCAGGGCTCCCGGAACGACTGGCGCCAGTCCGCAGGCAACACGGAAGGACCACGGCCCGGGATCGTCGCCGGGGGATCGACCAGGCGATCGGCCCGAACCGTTACGGCCGCGCCGTAATCGTCGCAGAGTGAGCCGGGGCACGTGGACGGAGGTCGCGTCTGGCCCGGGGGAGGGGAAGGGTGTGGCGACGACGTGCCGCGGGAAAGAGGATCACCCCACTCCGAATCCCCAGCCGTGTGGCGGTCGGGAACACGGGCGGGGTGACAGATCAAGCAGCGGTGCTGCTTGCCGCGAAACGATCGTGTCGGGCGTTTCGGCCAAGGCCCGGGCCCGACTGGCCCGGGCCCCGACCGGAATCAGAACACGTCGAGATTGAAGTGATGTCCCTGGTAGTACTTCCGGCTCTTCGGATAGTAGTTCTGCCAGGCCCGGTTGTAGACCGGAACCCGCATCTCCTGCGGATAGCGGTAGTAGAGGTCGTTGGCGCTCTTCATGTAGCCGTCGGCGTAGAAGTTCTGCGGATACCAGACATACGGGTAGTGGTAGAAGCGGTTCCAGTCAGGGGTCGCCGCCGTCTGTCCCCACTGCTGGCCGAAGGCCCGCTGCCCGCCCGAGAAGGGCTGCTGTGCGGCGCCCGACCGCATGACGCCAAGGCCCAACAACCCCGCGCAGACCGCCACCATCCAACGCCGCCGCAGCATGGCAAGACCCCCCCAGGTCGGAACATGGCCCGGGCCCAAACGCCCGGTCCCGGTCAAGATCGGCCGCCGCTACGACCGTCCTTGACGGAAAAACCGTTGCGACCGGCGCCGACCGGAAGTTCACCGCCGCCGGTTCGCCCGGTCGCGGCCCTCAGGGCGCCTGCCACTCGGCCAGTTCCCGGTCCCATTCGTCGAGCAGCGGCCACTGGGTGGCACAGGTGCCGAAGTCGGCCAGCCGCAGGTAGCCCCGCAGCCGTGCGATCGTCGCCGCCAGCAGCCGGTCGTCCTTGCGGAAGATCGGGCCGTGGCTGGGGAGCAACCACGCGACGTCACTGCCGGCAATCCGCTCCAGGGAGCGGATGAAGGCCTCGATGTCGCTCCCATGGTGGGCGTCGATCGCCCCGACCGATCCGTCCCGGAAGATGTTGTCGCCCGAGAGCAGCAGGTCGCCGAGCCGCAGGGCGAGCTGGCTGTCGGTGTGGCCCGGGGTGTGCCAGACCTCGAGGGTGCGTGTTCCGAGAGTGATCGTGTCGCCGTCGTCGACGGTCGTGTCGACCTTCACCGGGGGCATCGGCAGATGGACGTTTTGCGCTGCGATCTCGGCGAACGTCCGCACGCGGTCTCCCGACTCGAGCGTCTCCACCGCGGCGCGGTGGGCGATCACCGGCGCCTTGAGGATCGACCGGGCCTTGGCGAACCCCTGGATGTGGTCGACGTCGGCGTGGGTGGCGACCAGCCCGGAGCAGGCCGAGAGGGGAAAGTCGAGTTGGCGGATCATCTCCACGATCTCGTCCACAGTCTCCTCGTAGCCGACGTCGACCAGCAGCCATTGCCGTTCGTCGTGGACCAGATAGACGTTGCAGCCGATCCGCCACCCGGCCTGGTGGTTCATTTCGATCACGCCGGGAAATAGCGGACGGCGCTGGAGCATGGAGCGAACGCGATGACGGGGATTTGCGGAACGGAAGCCGGTGAGGTCACACTGAACGACCGAGGCGACGCGGGCGGCGGGGATGCCCGCCGTCGGTCGCGGCAGGACGGTCCGTGATCAGAGCGTCTCGGCAGCCCGCCGACGAGACGCGACCTCGGCGGTGTCCAGAGCTCGGGTCGGCCCGCGTCGTCCGAGTGCGGACCTGCCGGAAGACCGGGAGAGTGTAGGAGGCGGGGCGGTGACGGGCAACGACGTGGGGCCGCCGGGGCCCCGGTGCCGTGGCACGAACGGGGGCCTGATGTCAGGACCGAACCACGCATCTCCCCCGCCGGCAGGGTCGCACGCAGCGTGGGCCGGCGTCGTCGTGCCGCTGGCGGCGGAAGTCGACCGTCTGATCCCGCTGGCCGCGACGCTCGGGGTGGCCGATCCCGCCACCTCCGCCTGGCACGGCCAGCTGTTCGGCAAGCTCGTGCCGCAACTCGCGCGCCCGCCGGTGCTCGTGGTCGCGGTCGGCGGCGGGACCAACACCGGCAAGAGCCTCGTGGTCAACTCGATCGCCGGTGCCGCGGTCAGCCGCTCCACTCCCGAGGCCGCCCGGACACGCCATCCGCTCGCCAGCCTCCCGGTGGGGATGGCGGCGACCGACGGCATCGGCGGTCTGTTTCCCGGCTTCGTGCCGCGCCGGTGGGAGTCCGATGCCGATCCGATCACCGCCTCCCCACTGCCCGGCGAGGCCGAGGACATCCTCGTCTGGAAGGAAGACACCACCGGTCGTCAGCCTGCCGGCGTCGTGCTCCTCGACACGCCCGACATCGACGGCACGCTCCGCGACAACTGGCACCGTGCCGAGCTGGTCCGCAACGCCGCCGACGTGATCGTCGCGGTGCTGACGCAGCAGAAATACAACGACGCCGCGGTGCGCGACTTCTTCCGCCCGGCGGCGACCGCCGGCAAGACGCTGATCGTGGTTTTCAACATGGTCGATTGGCCCCGTCAGCGCGAGCGCATCGCCGGCTGGCTGGCGACGTTCCGCGCCGAGACGGGGAGCGACCCGATCGCCGTCTACGCCGCCCCCTACGACCCCGCCGCCGCCGACCGAGGCGCGATCGGCTTCCATCCCCTTCCCGAGTGCACCCCTGGGGGCGACCGAACCGCCCCGGCGTACCTCACCGGTCCCGAGGTGATCGCCGCACTCGCCGCCAGCGACATCGACCGCATCAAGCTCAAGGCGCTGTCGGGGGCGCTGGCCGTGGTCCTCGATCCGGTCGCGGGGGTCGAGGGGTGGCTCGAGGCATACTCGGCCAGCGCCCGGGCCTGGCAGGCGTCGCGGCAGCGCCTCGCCGATGCCGCCCACGTCGAGGTGACGCTTCCCCCGGCGCCGCGCGAGATCGTCTGGAACGAGATCTGGACGTGGCTCGAGCCGCGCCGCAGCCGGTTCGATCTTGCCGTCAGCGGCGTCTACAGGCTCGCCGGTCGCGGAGTCGCCTGGGCGGCCCGCGGCGTCGGGCTGCGGCGCGACGCCGCCGAGCGCCGCGAGGACTTCGCCGCCGAGGAACTGGCAGCGCTCAAGCGGGCGCTGGGTGGATTCGTCGAGCGGCTCGACGACGCCTGCCGCGCCGACGAGCGCCTCGCCGGCGTCCTCGCACCGCGGCTGGTGGGGGCCGACCGGACGGCCTGGTTCGCCGACCTCCAGGCCCGCCATGCGGCGCTGCCGGTGATCTCCGACGACTACCGCGCGTTCGTCCGCGCCGAGCTCGACCGCTTCGCACGCGACAATCCCGCGACGGTCCGTTGGATCCTCGCGGCCCTCAACGCCGGAGCCGTGGCCCGGCCGGCGATCACCGTCGGCCTCGGGCTGGCGGGGGCCGCCGTCGTGCCCGCCGCGGCGGCGACCGCCGGGAGCCTGTCGACGCTGGTCCACACCGCCGGAGACGTCGTCGTCGGCACCGCGGCGACCCTCGCCGGTGAGGGGGCCCTCGGGTTGACGGCCGCCGGGCTCAAGCCGCTGGTCGAGCGTCTCTTCGCCGGCTGGTCGATGGAGCGCTCGCGCGTCCTCGCCGACAGCATCCACGACGTCGTCCTCGGCGACGTTCTGACCGAGCTCGACCGCCTCGCTTCGGCTGGATCCCGTCCCGAGCCGGAGCGGATCCGGCGCTTGCTCGCTGCCGCCCGGGAGTTGGCCTGACATGGCACGACCTGCCGACGACCCGATCGCCGCCCCGGGCACGGAGGTCGACTTCGCCGCCTTCGACGACCTCGTGACCTCGATCCGCGCCTGGGTGGGGAGCTTTCCTGAATGGCCGCCGGCGCGCGGCGTGCAGGCGGCCTGGGACGGTGTCGAGCCGCGCCTCGACCGGGCACGGCGCGAGCTTTCGCGGCTCCTCGTCGTCGGAGTCGTCGGCGGCACGGGCACGGGCAAGAGCACGCTGGTCAACGCGCTGGCCGGCGGCGAGGTGAGCCCGGCCGGCGACGTCGCCCGTCCGACCACCGTGGCCCCGGTCGTCGTCGCGGCCCCGGACGTCGACGTCGCGTGGCTCCCGCTCGAGGCGATCGGCGCCCGGGTCGTGCGCAGCAACGCACCGGCGGTCGCCAACGTGGTCCTCGTCGATTGTCCCGACCCCGACACGCAGTCGTCGTCCCCTCCCGGCGCCGAGCCGCGCCCGAGCGACGGCAACCGCAACCGTGACCTTCTCGAGGCGATCCTCCCGGCCTGCGACGTTCTCCTTCTCGTGGCGACGGCGCAGAAGTACCGCTCGTGGATCGTCGCCCGCGAGGTGGCGGCGTTCGCGCCCGGCCGTCCGTTGCTGTTCGTCCAGACCCATGCCCAGCGCGATCACGACATCCGTCCCGATTGGCAGAGGGAGCTCGAGGCCGAGGGCTTCACCGTGCCGCGGATCTTCCGCGTCGACGGTCTCGACGCGGCCCGGCGCGGCGCCGCGGGATTGGCACCGGAGCCGGGCTTCGCGGCCTTGGTGAGGGCGATCGACGAGGAACTCGCCGGCCGGGCGGCGCGGCGCGTGCGCCGCACCGGCAGCCTCGACCTCGCCGGCTGGTTCCTCGGCGAATCGTCGCGGCTCCTCGACCCCTGCCGCGACGGCGTGGCGGCGCTGATGGCCGGCGCGGCCGGGGAACGCGCCCGGCTCGAGCGGCGCCTGGCCGACGCGGTCGCCGTCCGTCTCCGCGCCGGCCGCTCCGGTTGGCAGCGCTTGCTGACCGGTGAACTGCTCGACCGCTGGCAGGGAGGGGCATTCGCGATCTTCCTCCACGCCGTGGCGGCGCTGGCCAATCTCTGGCCCCGCGGGCGCGGGGTCGGTGGCGGCGTCATCGGTCGGCTGCTCGCCGGCGAGGCGCCCGTGCCGGTCACCGCCGGCCGGGCGTCGTGGCAGCACCTCCACGACCTGGGAATCACCGAAGCGGAGGTCGAGCAGTCGCGGAGCGTGCTCTCGGGCCTGGCGGCGCGGGCCCGGCTCCAGCCACCGCTGGTGGGGCGGGCCTGCCTCGACGAAGCCGCCGTCGAATCCACGGTGACGGCCCTGCTGGACCGGTCTGGCCTGTGGCTGGCCAGCGGCATCGACCGGCTCGTCGCCGAGCGGCGCGGCCGGCTCGACGGGCGCGCCGTGCGCTGGGGGTTCGAGATCCTGTTCTCCGGCCTGGCGGTCTTGATCCTCGTCCGTGAGGGCATCGACTTCTTTTACCGCCGGTTGTGGCTGGGGGAGCAGGGCAACGGATCGGGATTCCTCCAGGAGGCGATCGTCTGGCTGCTGCTGTGGGGGCTGGCGCTGCGGTGGCTGCTCCTGGTGCGCCTCCGCGGCGGACTCGACCACGACATCGAGCGGCTGGTGGCCGGGCTCGGCGACGCCCATCTCGTCGATCCCCTCCTCGCCGATTTCACGGCCGCCGGCGAACGGGCGGCCGGCTACCTCGCCGAGCAGCGGCGGCTCGCGGAACGATGCGCCACGCTGGCCGCGGCGCTCGACGAACCCGCGGTGGGCCTGGGGCGGCTGCGGAGCAGGGCACCATGAGCGCGGTGGCGTGGTGGAAAATGTCGACCGGGCTCGCGCTCGCGGTGGCGGCGTGTGCCGGAGGCGCGGTGGCGGCCGAACTCGACGAGGTCCGTCGCCGTGGCGAACTCGTCTGGGCCGCCGATCAGGAGGGAGGCGGGCCCCACGTCTTCCCCGCGCCCGACGATCCCCGCCGGCTGAACGGCTTCGAGGTCGAGTTGGCCGGAATGATCGCCGAACGGCTCGGCGTCAAGGCACGGTTCCAGCAGGGGGCTTGGGACCGCTTGCCGCTGCTGCTCGGCGGCGTCGCCGACTGCGTGATCAACGGCATCGAATCGACACCGGTGCGGCGGCGCGACTACGGCTGCTCGCGCCCTTACTTCGCCTACGCCCTGCAGATCGTCGCCCGGCGCGACGGCGCGCTTGTGACCCCGGAGATGCTGGTGGCTCCGGGGCCGCGCGGTCCATGGCAGGTCGGCGTGCTGTCGGCATCGGCCGCCGAGACCGAGATGCGTGGCCGGGATCCAGCGGCGGTGTTCGTCCGCTCGTTCGAAGGCACGCTCGATTCGCTCGAGCAAGTCCGGGGCGGCGTCCTCGACGCGGCCGTTCTCGACGACTGCATCTTCACCTTCTATGCCGACCGGTTCCCCGAATTGCGCATGGTCGGGCGCCCGTTCAACGGCGGCGTCTACACCGTGCTCACCGCCCGCGACACTCCCGCCCTCGGTGCGGCGATCGACGAGGCCCTGGGAACCCTGGTCGCCGACGGCAGCCTCGAGGCGCTGTACGACCGCTGGGACCTCGGCGGGCGGCAGCAGATGCTCCTCATCCGCGACTCCGCAGACGTCGCACCGGCGGCCGTGCCGGAGTTCCGCGAACTGTTGCGGCGCGTGGTGCCGACGTTGCTCCAGGGGGCGGCGATGACGATCCTCCTCGCGGTCGTGTCGTTTCCGCTGGCGATCGTCGTCGGGCTCGTGGTCGCCATCTGCCGACAGTACGGGCCGCGCTGGCTCGACAGGACGCTGTCGGTGTATGTCGAGATCCTGCGCGGCACGCCCTTGATGCTGCAGCTGTACGCGATCTTCTTCCTCCTCCCGCGGGTTCCCTTGATCGGTGTCCAACTCCCGCCGCTGGTTTCGGCCGTCCTCGGACTGGCGCTCAACTACTCGGCCTACGAGTCGGAGATCTACCGCGCCGGGCTCAAGGCGGTCCCGCTCGGCCAGTTCGAGGCGGCGCTGGCACTGGGGATGTCGCGCCTCCAGGCGCTGCGGCACGTGGTGGTGCCGCAGGCAGCCCGGATCGCGCTGCCGCCGGTGACGAGCGACTTCATCGCGATGTTCAAGGACACGAGCGTCTGCTCGGTGATCACCGTGATGGAGCTCACGAAACGCTACAACATCCTCTCGCTGACCACGGGGCGGTTCTTCGAGCTGGCCGCGGTGACCGCGATCCTCTACCTCATGATGAGCTGGCCGCTCGCGCTGTGGGTCCGGCGGCTCGAGCGCCGGCTCGAGCCACCGGGAACCGGCCCGGCAGGATGAGGCACGGTGCACCGTGATCGAAGTCGACAACCTCTCCGCCGAGCGGTCGGGCCAGCCCGTCCTTCGCGACGTCAGCCTGTCGGTCGCGCCGGGGGCGGTGACGGTCCTGGTGGGACCGTCCGGTGGGGGCAAGAGCACACTGCTGCGTTGCCTCACCGGGCTGGCGGAGTTCAGCGCGGGATCGGTGCTGATCGCGGGCCACCGGCTCGACGCCGGTCCCCAGCCGGTCGCCACCCTCCAGGCCGTGCGCCGTGACGTGGGGATGGTGTTCCAGCAGTTCAACCTGTTTCCCCACCTCACCGCGCTCGACAACGTGATGCTCGCCCCCCGGGTGGTGCTGGGCCTGCTCCCGGTCGCCGCCCGGCGCCGGGCCACCGACCTGCTCGCGCGGGTCGGCCTCGAGGAGCATGCCGGCAAGCACCCATCCCAACTCTCCGGCGGCCAGCAGCAGCGCGTGGCGATCGCGCGCGCGCTGGCGATGCAGCCGAAGGTGATGCTGTTCGACGAGCCGACCAGCTCCCTCGACCCGGCGATGACCGGCGAGGTGCTCGCGGTGGTCGCCGAGCTCGCCCGGTCGGGACAGACGATGGTGATCGTCACCCACGACCACGGTTTCGCGCGCCGGGCCGCGACCGAGGTGGTGCAGCTCGCGGCGGGGCGGGTCGTCGCCCGTGGGGCGGCCGGCGAACTGCTGTGAGGCCGACCGGGAACGCCGGCCGATCAAAAAACAACTCCGCCCGGGACTTTCGTCCCGGGCGGAGCTCACTGGCCGGAGTCGGGCAATGGACTACCGAATCATCGACCTCGACAGATTCACTTCGCCGAGACGGTCCGGCTGACCGCGACGACCTTGCCGGTCTTCTTCGCGGCCGACGCGTCGGGCGTCGGGGTCGCCGGAACCATCTGGCTCACCGCACCGCAGGCCGGCTCGCAGCAGCCGTTGTTACCCGCACAGTCGGGCTCGGCACCGCAGCCCGGGTCGGAGTCGCAGCAGCTCGTGCAGCCGTGGTGACGCTTCTTCGCCGAGTGGACCGACCGGAGGAGGTCGAGGATCGGCGTGCCGCGGCACTTCTTCTTCGAGACCACCGCACCGCAGCTCGGCTCGCAGCAGCCGTTGCCGGCACCGCAAGCGGGCTCGGCACAGCCGTTGCCGGCCCCGCAAGCGGGCTCCGCACAGCCATTCCCGGCACCGCAGGCAGGCTCACTGCAGCTGCTCGTGCAGCCGTGGTGCTTCCGCTTCAGCCCGTCGAACAGCCCCTTCAGGCCGCCGAACAGGTTGTGCTTCTTCTTGCCGCAACCACCCACCGCTCCGCAGCTCGGCTCGCAGCAGCCGTTGCCCGCACCGGCGTCGCACGCCGGCTCGCAGCAACCGTTGCCACCGTCGCAGCTCGGCTCCGCGCAACCCTTGCCACCGAGGCACCCGGCCCGACCACCGAAGCACCCGCCGCCACCGGCGCAGGTCGGCTCGCAGGCGTCCGCACAGCCGTTGCCGGCGTCGCACGCGGGCTCGGTGCACGACGTGCAGCCCTTGTGGCCGAGCATCCGGTTGAGGATCTCGAAGCCATAGGACTGACTACAAACGGTGACGCTGAGGACCAGCGCACCGAGGAAAAACATACGCTTCATCGAGCCACATCTCCTTTGCTTGCGGATCACGCGAGAGTGCTTCGTCCCGTTCGCGAGGCGTGTCACCCCGAGGTTGTGATCCACGACCGCTCCGCGGCAGGCCTGTCGAGCCAGTCCGTGACTCGAATCGTTGCAGGTTACTGCCGCCCCCTGGTTGCCCGACGGGCACAGTGATGCCCCGGGGGACAAAGGGGGTATCGGTCGACTGGGGAAACAGGCTTGAGCGAGCCCGAAGTATTTTTCGAGACGCGACTTAGGGTTCCTATCAGGCAATCCATGCTGCTCGGCACGGTCGGGCAAGGTGCACCGCGCCCGCCCTTGCCACCGTCAGGGTCGCGACGGCACCGGCCGCGCCATCGGCCCAATGTGAAGCACGGCGCGGCGCTGTCGGTGAGCAGCGGCCGGCAGGGTCGCCGTGATTGACAGGGTCGCCATCGCCCGTAGACTCGCCCCAACGATCCGGGTGGCCTGCCAACGCGCTGCGTCGGTGGGCAAACAGGGAACACCGGTGCGACTCCGGGACGGCCCCGCCGCTGTGATCGGGCGATGTTCGCCGGGTTCGGCCCGGCGAAGAGAGGATGCCGTCATCGATCCATTGCCGCCGTGGTCCGGGGTGAAAACCCCGAACGACCGCTGAGGCGAGAAGGCCGACGGCAGCCGAGCCCGAGAGTCAGAAGACCTCCCCGGCATCATGGGTCGGACGGACCGCGAGGGCGGGACGGCCGGCACGGCCGCGATCGCGGCCGGTTCGATCGCGCGGTGGTCGGGTTCACGGAGACGATGCGCCTCGTGGCGCGTCGCTTCGGTGCCTTGTCGCCGAGGCAGCCGGCACACCGGAGTCAGCCGCCATGGATCCGTTCGTGCCGCGCGGGTGGCGACGGGCCGCCCCGCGCCCGAGACTCGCCGGGATGACGCTCGTCGAGGTCCTCGTCGTCGTCGCGATCGTCGGCCTCCTCGTCGGCCTGCTCTTGCCGGCGGTGCAGGGCGCGCGTGAGGCGGCGCGGCGGACGGCCTGTGCCAACAATCTCCGCGGGCTCGGCCAGGCCGTCTCGGTCCACGAGGCATCCCGGCGGCGGTTTCCGCTCGGCTGTCTCGAATGCTCGACGAAGGCACCGCGGAAGCAGATCGCGTGGAACGCGTTCATCCTCCCCTATGTCGAGGAACCGGGCGCCGCCGCGGCATTCGACGTCGGTCGTTCCTACCGCGCCGCCGAGAACCTCCGCGCGGCGGCGACGGTGGTGCCGTTGTTCCTCTGCCCGAGCACCGCGCGCACGCGGCGCACCGGTCCGACCACCGGGGACCGCAACGGCAATGGCCGCTGGGATCCGGGCGACGGGCTCGCCTACACCGACTACGGCGGGATGTACGGTGTCGCCTATCCGGTGGCCCGGTCGTTGCCGGAACATGCCGGGATGATGCAGTACGAGCGCTCCACCGCCGCCGCCGACGTCGCCGACGGCCTGTCGCACACGGTGGTGATCGCGGAATGCACCGGGCGTGACGCAACGCTCCAGTCGGAGTGGGCCAACGGGCAGAACATCTTCGACCAGTGGTGGAACAACCCGATCAACGCCAGCCAGAACAACGAGATCTGGAGCGACCATCCGGGCGCGGCAGGGCTGGTGTTCGGCGACGGTCATGTGGAGTTCGTCGCCGAATCGATCGAGCAGACGGCGCTGCTCGCCCTGCTGACCCGCGCGGCCGGGGATTGAAGGGGCAAGGCCGGTCCGTCACCGGCGCGGGAGCGTGGCGCACGACAGGGAGGAAGCGATGACAGCATCGGTTCGCGGGGTGATCGGCGTCGGCGTGCTGGCGATCGTGCTCGGCAACGTGGCGGGCCCGCTGCGGGCGGCCTCCGTCACCGTCGACGATTTCTCCGACATCGGTTTCTGGGCCGGCACCGGCGCCCACGAGGCCGCGCTCGTGCTCCAGTTCCCGACCGTCGCCGGCGGCACGACCCTCGAGCCGGCAGCGGTCGCCTGGGGGTATCGCTGGGACGGCGTCGCGACGTTCGAGTCGCTTCTGTTCGCCCTCGCCGGCCACATCGTCGGCGGGCCGGCCGCCGTAGCAGGTTCCGACCCGCGGCTGGCGATCGACGTCAGCTACTTCGGCGCCGACTGGGGTTACTTCGTCAACGAGATCGCCTACGACCAGACCGGCCTCGGAGCCGGATGGTCGCCCGGGGTGCGGACCATCGGTCCCTACGATCCCGACACCGGGGAGTACCCGGCGCAGTACCAGCGCGACGACTCGGGTGGCGTCTGGACAACGGCACCGTTCGACCTGTCGGCGGCGGGCATCTCCGCCACGACGCTGGTTCCGGGGGGCTGGTACGCCTTCGTCCAGGCCGACGGCAGCGCCGCCACGCTGAGCCTGTCGCAGCCGGTGTCCCCCGTCCCTGAGCCGTCGGCGATCGCCTTGGCCGGCGGTGGTGCCATCGCCGCCTGGGCCGTGGCGGCCCGGCGGCGGAAACGAGGATGACGAGCCACCCCCCGTCGCGCGAGACTGTCCTCGACCACAACGCGCGGGCGTGGGATCGGCTTGCGATCGGCGGCGCGGCATTGGCCAGGCCCGCGGTCGACGAGGCGTTCGCCGACCCGGCGGCGTGGCTGGCCAGCGGCGCCGGCGGCCGCCGCTGGCTGCCGGAATCGCTCTCCGGTCTCGAGGTCCTGTGCCTGGCGGCGGGAGGGGGTAAACACGGTCCCCTGTACGCGGCGGCCGGCGCCCGGGTGACGGTCGTCGATCTGTCGCCGGCGATGCTCGAACTCGACCGCCAGGTCGCGCGGGAACGGCGCGTCGCGCTCGATCTGGTGGCGACGTCGATGGACGACCTGGGCATGTTCCGCGCCGGGCGCTTCGATCTGGTGGTCCACCCGGTGAGCACCTGCTATCTCCCCGACGTGACGCGGCTGTTCACGGCGATTGCCCGGGTGACGCGAGCGGGGGGGCGCTACGTCAGCCAGCACAAGTCCCCGGCGAGCCTGCAGGCGGGGCTGCGCCCCGGCAGCGGCGGGCATTACGAACTCACCCAGCCGCTCGATTCGCCCGCCGCACTGCCCGCCGCCGAGCCGTCGCGTCTCCGCGAACCGGGCACGCTCGAGTTCGCCCATTCCCTCGACGCCCTGCTCGGCGGCATCTGCCGGGCCGGGTTCGTCATCGAGGATGTCCACGAGCCCGTCCATGCCGATGCCGCGGCACCGCCGGGCGCGTTCGGCCACCGGGCGCGCTATCTGCCCCCCTACCTCCGCATCCTCGCCCGCCGCGGCGGATCCGCCGGCGGTATCGTCGTCGCGTGAGCGGGCCGACGCGCGCCGCTACACTGCCGTGAACACTCCCCCGGAGCCCCGCCGTGCGCTGCCTCACCGTCGTGCTCACCGTCCGCGACGCCGCCGACGTGCCCCAGGTCCGCACGCTGCTCGGCGAGGCACTGCGGGCAAGCCGCACCGAGCCGGGGTGCCTGCGGTTCGACGTCTACCAGTCGGAGACGGAGCCGCGCCGGTTCACGCTCGTCGAGCACTGGGCATCGGACGCCGCGCTCGACGCCCACCGCTATGGGAAAGCCTACACGACCATCTACAAGCCCCGGATCATGCCGCTGGTCGACCGCGACGGCCATCCGTCGACGCTCCTCGACTGACCGCCGCCGCCAGCCGGAACCGTCGCCGTGATCCTGCTCATCGACAACTACGACTCGTTCACCTGGAACCTCGTCCAGCGGATCGGTGAGGTCGCCCCGGCGCTGCCGGTCGAAGTCCACCGCAACGATCAGATCGACTGCGCGACGATCGCCCGGCTCGCCCCGAGCCATCTGGTGATCTCGCCGGGGCCGTGCACGCCCGACGAGGCGGGAATCTCCTGCGATGCGGTCCGCCGCTTCGCCGGGAGGATGCCGATCCTCGGCGTCTGCCTCGGTCACCAGGCGATCGGGCAGGTGTTCGGTGGGCGGATCGTCCGCGCCGGCCGGCTGATGCACGGCAAGGTCGATCGCATCGAGCACGCCGGCCGTGGGCTGTTCGCCGGTCTCGCCAGCCCGATCGAGGCGACGCGTTACCACAGCCTGGTGATCGATCCTCCGTCGCTTCCCCGCGACTTCGAGGTCGACGCCTGGTCGACGGCGCCCGACGGCGCGCGGGAGATCATGGCGATCCGCCACCGTTCGCTGCCGGTGTACGGCGTCCAGTTCCACCCCGAGAGCTTCCTCACGCCCTCCGGCCACGACATCCTCCGCGGGTTTCTCGCCACCGCGGGTGCCGTGCCGGGCGCGGCGCCGGCCTGACCAGAGCGGAGAGGCGCGTGATCGATCTGGCGGAGGCGATCGGGCTGGTCGAGGCGGCGGCGCGGCCGCTGGGGCCGCGGCGCGTGGCGCTGGCATCCGCCGACGGCCTCCGCCTCGCCGCGGCGATCGCCGCCGACGGTGATTCGCCGCCGTGGGACCGGGCGATGATGGACGGGTTCGCGGTCCGCGACGCCGACATCGTTCCCGACGGCGTGACCGAGCTCGACGTCGTGGTCGATCTCGCCGCCGGCGACGTCACGGCGCTGCCGATCCCTCCGGGATGCTGTGCGCGGATCATGACCGGCGCGCCGCTCCCCGCCGGTGCCGACGCCGTGGTCCCCGTCGAGTGTGCCCTCGACGGCACCGCCGGCACCCATGCCGGCGGCCGGGTCCGGCTCCGCGACGGGCGCTACCGGGCGGGTCAGCACGTCGCCCGCCGTGGGACGGCGTTTCGCCGTGGTCAGGTCGTGCTGCCGGAGGGAACGGTGCTCTCACCGGCGGCGATCGGGCTGGCGGTCGAGGCTGGGGCGACGCACGTCGTCGTCGCCGCACCGCCGCGCGTGGCGATCCTCGCCACGGGGAGCGAGCTGGTCCCCCCCGACTCGATCCCGGCCCACGGCCAGACGCGCAATTCCAACGGTCCGATGATCGCGGCGGCGGTCCGTGCCGCGGGGGGTGAGGCGGTGGCGCTGGGAAGCGTCGGTGATCGCCCGGAGGCGATCCGCGCGGCGGTCGCCATGGGGCTGGCGGCCGACATCCTCGTGCTCTCCGGCGGCGTCTCGGCCGGCGACCTCGACCTCGTGCCGGAGGCGTTCGCCGCCTGCGGGGTCGCGGAGGTGTTCCACAAGGTGCGGATGAAACCGGGAAAGCCGGTCTGGTTCGGCAGGCGCGCGCGTGGCGACGGACAGACGCTCGTCTTCGGCTTGCCCGGCAATCCCGCCAGCAGCCTGGTGTGCTTCGAGCTGTTCGTGCGACCGGCGTTGGCGATCCTCCGCGGGCTCGCCCCGCGGCATTGGCACCTGCCGCGCGTCCGCGGCGTCCTGTCGGCGGCGGCGCGCGGGGCGGGTGACCGGCCCGTCTACGCCCCGTGCCGAGTTCATGCCTCGGGCACCGGGTATGCCGTCGAACCGCTCGCCTGGAGCGGTTCCTCGGACCTGGTGGGACTGGCGGTGGCGGAGGGGCTCATGGTCCTGCCCGCGGGGAGTGGCACGCTCCCGGCGGGGACCGAGGTCGACGTGGTGATCCGAACGGGGGACGGTGGGTGAACGATGCCGGGAGACCGGCGTGGCCAGGGGAGGCAGGGCGATGCGACGACGGGACACTGGTCGGTGGGCGGGGGTCGGCCGGGCGATCCTCGTCTGGTCGGCGATCGGGGCGGTCACGGCCGCGGAGGAGAAGGGGATGCGCGTCGGGATCATCGGGCTCGATACGTCGCACGCGACCGCGTTCACCAAGCTGCTCAACACCCCCGACGATCCGCAGCATGTCCCCGGGGGGCGCGTCGTCGTCGCCTGCCCGCGCGGCAGCGCCGACATCGAGTCGAGCGTGAAACGGATCCCGGAATACACCGCCACCGTCCGCGGGCTGGGTGTCGAGATCGTCGACGACGTCGCGGCCGTCGTCGAGCGCTGCGACGCCGTTCTCCTCGAGACCAACGACGGCCGCCCGCACCTCGAGCAGGCCCTCCCGGTGATCCGCGCGGGCAAGCGGCTGTTCATCGACAAGCCGGTGGCCGGTTCGCTGGCCGACGCAGTCGCCATCTACCGGGCGGCGGGCCGCGCCGGAGTGCCGGTGTTCAGCGCCTCGGCGCTGCGCTTCGGCACGGCCAGCCAGGCGGTGCGCGGCGGTTCGATCGGTGTGGTCACCGGGTGCGACACCTTCTCCCCCTGCAGCCTCGAGGCGACCCATCCCCGGCTCTTCTGGTACGGCATCCACGGCTGCGAATCGCTGTTCACCGTGATGGGGCGCGGATGCCAGACCGTCGTCGGCGTGCACTCGGCCGACCACGATGCCGCGACGGGGCTGTGGGACGACGGCCGGGTCGGCACGTTCCGTGGCATCCGCCGCGGCTCGGCCGGCTACGGCGGCACCGCCTTCGGGATGAAAGGCAGCGCACCGGTCGGGGCGTTCGACGGCTACCGGCCGCTGCTGGTGGCGATCATGGAGTTCTTCGCCAGCGGCGTGCCTCCGGTCGAGCCGGCCGAGACGCTGGAGATCTACGCCTTCATGGCCGCCGCCGAACGCAGCGCCGCCGAGGGGCACGCCGTGCGGATCGCCGACGTGCTCGCCGAGGCCGAAGCGGCGGCGACGGCGCGGCTGGAGGCGCTCGGCGCGGGCACTCGCTGAGCGGCCCGTCGCCCGACGCTCGGCGCCCGTGCCGGGGGCGATCGGGGCTTCAACCGGGCAGGCTGCGGTGGAAGTGGACGTGCTTCCAGCCGTTCGCGCCCCGCTGCCAGACCCGCGTTTCCTCGACGGCCGTGGTCACGGGGCGGCCGGCGTCGTCGAGTTTCTGCGTCAGGCGGACGTAGCTGACCACCGCGGCGTCGGCGGACAGGAAGCGGACGTGCGGCGCGGCGAGCGTCGTCGTCAACGCCGGAGCGGCGGGGCGTCCCGCGCCGAGCTTGAAATAGTGCTCGTGGAACGGCAGTCCCGCGACGAGATGGCCGCGGGCCTCCGGCTCGAAACAGGTGACGTCGTCGGCGACGAGCGCCCGGTAGGCCTGCCAGTCGCCGGACGTGATCGCGGCGAGGAGCCGGCGGGTGAGGTCGAGCAGTTCGGCGGCGGCATCGGGCATCGGGGATGTCTCCGGGGTCAGGGGTGGATCAGCCGACGACGAGCCCGAGGGCGACGAGCTTGGCGAGGCACTCGTCACGCTCCCGGCAGCGCTCGAGGGACGCCCACGAGGGATCCTGCGCGGCGAGGAAGTCGGCATGGCTCGCCGGCAGCCGTCCGGCGAGGCGGCGGATGACCTGCTGGTCGAGCCGCGTGAGCCGCAGGGCGTCGAGGCGGTAGTCGCAAAACGCCTCCCAGCAGAGGGGAAACAGCGGCGCCACGATCTCGCGGCCGATCGTCTCGGCGTAGCGGCGGATCTCCAGCTGGGCGTGCGGATCCATCCGCAGGGCGAGGAAGTGGAGGAGGTTGTGGAGGTCGATCTTCCAGTAGGCCTCGGTGTAGGTCGAGAGCGGAAGGTCCTTGCGCGCCTGTTCGCGGGCGATGCCGGCGTCGAGCCGTTCCTGGTAGACGCGCCGCGCGACGGCCTGTAATTCCTCCTCGGCCCGCGACAGCCGGGCGCCGACGTCGGGCGTCGTGGGATCGCCTGATCCCTGACGGTTGCCGGTGGCCTGGAGCCGCCACTGGTCGGAGGCCGTCGCCTGGGCGGAGTCGATCGCCAATGAGTAGCGGGTCGAGTACTCGTTGACGTTGGCGGTCCGGTGGCGGATCCACTGCCGCCAGCAATCCATCGGCACGCGGACGAGGAACTTGACCTCCGCCATCTCGAACGGCGTCGTGTGCGCGTGGCGGAGCAGGTAGCGGATCAGCTGGCGGTCGTCGCTGACCCGGCGTGTGCCCTCGCCGTAGCTGACGCGTGCCGCCTGGACGACGGCGGCGTCGTCCCCCATGCAGTCGACGAGCGCCACGAAGCCGTCGTCGAGGACGGGGAACTTCCGCCAGCGGAGCGCGGCGATGCGGTCGGCCTGTGGGGAGGGCGGGGACTGCGGTTCGTTCACGGCCGATTCCGGGAGCGGGATCGTCACAGGATCGTGGAGCCGTGCTCCCGACTCAAGGCCCGGCATGCGAATGCCGGTTGCCGCGCGGTGGACGAACCGAACGGCGGGGCACGCGGCCGGGGGGCGGTCAGGGGCGTCCGCCGCGATCCCGTCGGCTGGGCCCCCTCGCCGGGCCGTCAGGCACGCTTGGCGCGGCGCGGTGCGGGGGCCTTGCCGCCGCCGTCGGGCTCGGCCCCGCGCGCCGCGGGCGGAGTCCCGGGTTCGCGGGCGAGCAGCTCCTCCAGCAACGTCGCGAGCAGCCGGGCGTCGTCGGCAGCGGTGATGTGGTCGATCCGGGCCCGCGGCACGCCGAGCTTCTCGAGGGCCGTGCCGATCGAGGCCCACAGCTTCTGCCGCTTCTTCCCCTCGGCGAGGTACAGGTCGGTGACCTGCTCGCCGATCCGCTGGAGCAGGGCGGTGTCGAGATTGGCGTAGTAATTGCGGACGATCGACTGTTGGTAGCGGGTCAGGTCGGCCATGGCGGTCCCGGTAAAGTGCGTCTGGTTGCTCGGTGGCGCGGCGGCTACAGTATCGTCTGACCACCCGGTCCCCATTCGAGAGTTTTCCATGCCGACGATCACCTTTGCCAGCGAAAAGGCGGCCGACAAGCGGGAGATCCAGGTCGCCGACGGCGCGAACCTGCGGCAGGAGGCCCTCCGAGCCGGGGTCCAGCTCTATCCCGGCATCCACCAGGTGGCCAATTGCCACGGACTGGGGAGCTGTGGCAGCTGCCGGGTGCTGATCACCAAGGGGATGGAAAACACGAGTCCGAAGGGGATCCTCGAGTCGGCCCGGCTGGCGGTCTCGCTGGCCTACGTCGGCAACGAGTCGACGATGCGTCTGGCCTGCCAGACCCGGGTCCACGGGGACGTGACCGTGGTCACCTGCCCGCCTTTCAACCTGTTCGGCGACAACTTCTTCAGTTGAAGCCGGTGGGGTGCGGTCGTGCCGTGGCCTCGGCCCGACCGTGGGATTCGATCCCGAACGGAGACGCCGCCGTGCGGGAGGTGATCGCGATCGTCCGGCCGATCGTCGCCGAGCGGGTCCTCGAGGCCCTGCGGTTGGCGCCGCTCGAGGCCTGCAGCGTGCGCGAGGTCAAGGGTTACGGCCGGCAGAAGAGCTATCTCGACCGCTACTGCGACAGCGACTACGCCCGCGCGTTCCTCCCCAAGGTCGAGATCCAGGTGTGGGTCGACGACGCCCGGGTCGAGGAAGTGGTGGAGCGGATCGCGACCGCCGCCCGGACCGGACGGATGGGGGACGGAAAGATCTTCGTGCTCCCTGCGCTCGATCGTTCGGCCGAAGGATGAGGCTCGGCGGCGAGGGCCAGCACGGGCTGGATCCTGGTCTTCGGGGAACCAGCGGCGGCCGCTACACTTGCCGCACGCTTCCCACGTTGCCCCGGCGGAACATCCCATGCCATCGGCAAAAACCTCCGGTCTGGTCGTGATCGCCGCGCTCGTGCTGGCTGCGGCGTCCCACGCACAATCGATCGAGCAGACCGATCCGACGTTCGAGCGGCTCGCCCGCGACGCGGCCTTTGCCGGGGGCGGCTTCCGGCCGCCGTCGGACGCCGCCCTCGACTCGGCCGCCGCGAACCTGCGCTCGGCGCTGGGCCCGCTCGACCGTCTCCTGGCGCGGAGCAAGAGCGGTGCCGACTGGCGCCGCTACCTCGACTGGCCGGCGCTCACCGAGCAGGCGTCGGGCGGCGTGGCCGCCGATCCCAAGGTGCTCCGTCGCCTCCAGAAGCTCCTCGATGCCACCGAGACCGGGCTCGACATGCCCCAGTTCGTCGCCGTCCGCCGGGCCGTGACACGCTACGCCGAGGCCGCCGACGCCGCCCGGGGCAGCGGGGGATTCACTCGCTTCTCGCGCCGTCTCGACGACCTCGCCTCGGCGCTGCTGTCGGCCTCGGCGACAGGGCGCGCGGAGGCGCTGGCTGAGGTGCCGACGATCCTCGAGCGCCTCTCCGAATCGGGGCAGGCCGGCGGGCTCGTGGCCGGGGTCCGCGGGGCGCTGGCGCGGCCCAACATCGAATTGGAGATCCACGAGAGGCTCGTGGCCCCGATGGTGAACCGCCCGATCGACCAGGTCGCACCGGTCGATGACGTCGTCCTCGGCACGCGGATCCGCGGCAGCGGCCGCACCACCGGGGCCGTCCGGCTCGACTTCGTCCCCGCCCCCGACCGGGCGGTGTTCGACCTCGTGTTCGACGCGACCAACATCTCGACCACGCGCGGCACGCAAGGGCCGGTCACGGTCCACAGCCGCGGCGTGACGCAGCTCGGTGCCCGGCGCCGGATCACGCTCGACGGCGAGAACGTCTCGGCATCTCCGGTGCAGGCGACCGCGTCCACCGACTCGCAGACCACCGGGATGGCGATCTCGGCGCGGTTCGGCCGGCGGATCATCCAGCGGATCGCCAATCGCAAGGTCGCCGAGAGCCGCCCGCAGGCCGAGGCCGTGGCGGAAAGCAAGGCGCGCGCCCGGGTCAGCGAGCAATTCGCCGAGCAGACCGAACCGGCCGTGCAGCAGATCCGGCAGCAGCTCCGCGACCGGCTTCGCGGTCCGCTCCAGGCCCGCGGGGTGTATCCCGAGATGGTCCATCTTCATACCACCGACGAAGCCCTGCGGGTCGTGGCCCGCAAGGCCCTGCCCCGGCAGCTCGCGGCCCACACGTCCGCACCTGCCGCCCAGGCGGGCAACGTGATCACCGCCCGCGTCCACGAATCGGCCGTCAACAACATCCTCGAGGAGAAGCTCGGCGGCCGTGTCTTCACCCGGGCCGACGTCGAGCGGATCGCCCGTGAGAACGACGCGAAGATGCCCGACTCGTTGGAGAACGAGGCCGACGACAAGGCCTGGGCGATCACGTTCGCCAAGCATCGGCCGGTGGCCGTGACCGCCGATGACGGCCGGGTGAAGCTCACCGTCCGCGGCGACAAATTCGTCGCCGGCGATCGCTCCTTCGACGCGATGGACATCTGGGCCACCTACCGGATCGAGTCGACGCCGTGGGGCCAGCGGCTGGTGCGCGACGGCGACGTGCAGATCTATCCGCCCGGGTTCAAGCCGGGGGGGGCCGAGAAACTGACCAACAAGGAGACGGCCCTGCGGCGGATTCTCCAGAAGCGGTTCGACAAGCTGTTCAAGTCGGAGATCGAGATCCCCGACCTGCCGCTTCAGGGAGAGTTGGCCGCGTCCGGCCCGTTGCCGATGAATCAGCTCGCCAGCCGTCGCGACGGCTGGGTCGTGGCCGGCTGGCGGCGGGCCGATCCGGTGAGCCGCTCGGCGCCGACGATGGTCCCCGGGACGATCATCGAGGACCGCGTGATCCACGAGGGGCTGCCCGTGGAGTCGTCTCCAGGCGAGATCGTCTTCCCGGCCGCGGCGGCGCCGACTCCCCGCGTGTTCGCGACGAGCTCGGGTGGCTGAAGAGCGACCGCCAGGGTCCGCGCCCGTGTCAGGGCAGGGCCGCGGGCACGGTCCCGACGGCCGGCTCGTATGGGCGGATCCAGATCGAGCGGAACTGCACCGGGTTGCCGTGATCCTGGATCGACAGCGGTAGCGCGTCGGGGTGGGCCAGGTAGGCGGGCGGATCGGCCCAGCCGGTGGTGCCGAGGATCACGGTGTCGGCGTGGATCGCCACGCCGTTGTGGATCACGCTCACGCGCCCTGGCGATTCCAGAGCGCCGTCGGCTGTGAACCGCGGCCGTGTGAAGAGAATGTCGAACGACTGCCACTCGCCCGGGCGGCGGCTGGCGTTGGCCGCCGGAGGCTGCTGCTTGTAGAGGGCGCCGCACTGCCCGTCCGGGTAGGTGAGGGGAGCCTCGGTGCCGTCGGCAAACGAATCGAGGATCTGGATCTCGTAGCGCCCCATCAGGTAGACGCCCGAATTGCCGCGCCCCTGCCCCGAGCCCGTCGCCGGGGAGGGAGTGCGGAACTCGACGTGGAGATGGCAGTCGCCGAACGAACGCCTCGTCGTGATCGAGCCCCCCTTCACCGTGGCGATCCCGTCGGCCACGGTCCATGACGGAGGGCCCTCGAAGGCGGTCAGGTCACGGCCGTCGAACAGGACGACCGCGTCGGCCGGGATCGGGGCCGGTTTCTCCGGTGCCGGACCCGGATCGACGACCGGCGGGCGCGGCCACTCCACCGCGGTCTTCCACTCCCCACTGGCCTTCTTCTCGCCGATCAGGAACGGACGCCGCCGGCGGAGCGAGTCGGTGATCTTCGCGGCCTGCGCCTCGGCCTCGGCCACCGGCAGCCCGGCCTGGATCCCGGGGCGCAGGTGCCCGGCGGCCCCGACGTAGGCCTGCCGCAGGAGGCGCATCCGCGCGAGGCAGTCAAGCATGAACGGCCGCAGCGACACCGGCTCGGCCTCCGCCGCCGTCCGCTCGTCGCCGATCCCGAGGAGGACTGCCCGGCAGATCGTCCACTGGCCCACCTCGTCGGGATGGACCGCGTCGGGCTGGAACGTGAACGCGGGGTCTTTCGCGCGGCGCTCGGCGAGCCACGTCCGCATCGGGCCGTGGACGTCGATCACCGCCCAGCCGTCGGCCCGCCTGCCCAGCAGCCAGTCGGAGTAGGCGGCGAGCACGGCGTCGTAGTCGACGTCGCCGGCCGGATGGCGTTGGCCGGGACGGCCGTCGTAGACCGGCGGCGTGAGGTGGATGATCCGCGCCCCGGCGGCCTCGACGGCGGCGTGGAGTTTCTCGATGCCGGCGCGGAAGGCGGCGAACCGGGCCTCGTCGAGCGGCTCGTAGATGCCGCAGTTCATCCCGTAGCAGGCGATCACCAGGTCGGGGCGCACCAGCCGCAGCACGCGGTCGAGACGCTCGTGAACGTCGGGACGGGGGAACCTGCCGCCGGCGTGGCCATCCTCGGAGAGGCCGCTGCAGGTCTCGCTCGGCAGGCCGCAGTTGACGACCGTCGCCGTCGATCCGCGCGCTTCGAGCCACGCCGCCAGGCCGGCGACCCAGCCGCCGTCGAACGTGATGCTGTCGCCGAGCACGCAGATCCGCCGCGCCCCCTCCAGCGCCTCGCGCGCGGTCGCCGGTGGGGCGGGGTCGGCGGCCGGGAGCGGTGGAACCGCGCCGGCCATCGCGGCGGCGACCACGAGCGAAGACAGAACCCGCCCCGGCAGGGAGGGAATGCGGTCGCAGCGCGGCATCGGAAAACCCTCGGGGGGTGCCGGCCCGTCGAACGCCGGCGGTCGATCCGGCGGTGGCTGGCGGAGGAGAGTCAGCGGCCTTCCGGCTTCGCCCCCTCGCGGATCGCGAACAGGTGGCTCTTGTTGGCGATGTACAGCGTGTCGCCGATCGCGATCGGCGTCGAGTAGACGCTGTTTCCCATGTTGACCTCGGACAGCAGGTTCTTCTCGCGGCTCAACTCGAACACCGAGATGTCGCCGTCCTCGTCGCCGATGTAGACCTTGCCGTCGGCGATCAGCGGCGAGCCCCAGCTGGCCGCGAGCATGTCGTGGGTCCACAGCGGCTTGCCGGTCTTCAGGTCGAGGCAGTGGAACAGGCCGCTGAAGTCGGCGACGAACAGCATCCCATCGGCGATCGCCACCGTGCCGCAGGTGCGGTGCATCGTCTCCTCGAAGCCGAGCTTGCCGTTGCCGTCGGCGTCGAAGCCGGGGTAGTGCCAGACCGCGGCCGAGTTGGGATTGGGGCGGGCCACCTCCCCCTCTTCCTTGATGACCGCCTGGTTGCGGCGGTGGGGCAGGGGGGTGTTCGGGTCCTTGAGGCTGACGGCCAGTTCGGGGCTGGTGTCGCCGCGCTTCGTCGGGTCGATGCACCACAGGTGGCCGACGCCCTCGCCGTGTTCGGGATCCTCGCCGACGGCGACGTAGACGAGACCGTCGTGGACCACCGGCGTGCCGATGACGTGGTTGCGGTCGGCGCGGCCGCCGAGCACGTACTTCGACTCCTTGGGGTTGCAGTCGAACTTCCACAGCAGCTTTGCCTTGCCACCGTCGCCGCGGGCGTCGAATCCATACACCCAGCCGTCGCCGCCGCCGAAGATCACCTGCGGCACGCCGCCGAGCTCGCCGTACGACGGGCTCGACCACTGGCCGTGGAGGACGTTGGCGCCGGGTGTGCCGTCGGCCCAGAGGAGTTTGCCGTCGCGCTTGTCGAGGCAGAGGAAGCTCGGCGCGGCGGCGTTGGGGAGGTTGATGTGCCCTTCGTCGACGCCGTTGGAGGTGTTGACGAACAGCAGATCGCCGACGGCCGTCACGCTGCACGAGCACATGTTGTGCTGCGAGACGCCGAGCTCCTTCATCATGTCGAGCACCCAGACGACGTCGGCCTCCTCGGAGGCCTGGACCTTCTCGGCGGTGAACGGGCCGTCGTTCTCGCCGTCGCGGAACCCTTCGGTGTCGAGGCACTTCACCTCGCCGCGGCTGGTGACGTACCACGCCCGGTCCCCCTCGACCAGCGGCGAGCAGCAGATCCCCTGCAGCGGCCAGTCGTGGACGCGCCCGGTGGGGAGCTTCTCGCTCGAGTCCTGCCAGAGGAACGAGCCGTCACGGTCGTCGAAGCAGAGCAGGCAGCCGAGGTCGACGCTCGCCGGGTAGCGCTGCACCCAGCCCTTGCCGTTGTTGGTGCCGACGTACACCTTCCCGCCGGCGACGACGGGATTGCCGTAGGTCTGGCTGCCGAGCTGCGCGACCCAGGCGACGTTGCGGCTCGTCGCGGGCTTCCACGCGCCGGTGTCGGCGTCGAACTGGCCCGGATCCCACTCGGTCGGCAGGCCCTTCGCGGCGGCGACGTTGTTGCGGGCGGGCGACCCGCCCCACTGGTTCCAGCCCGGCCGCGCCTTGCCGCCGTCGGCGCCCCATGACGACGCGCCGATCGCCACTGCGAGCAGGCTCGCCAGCCACCCGGCCCGAACCCACGGCGACCGTCCTTCGCCCCTGCCCGTCGTCCGCCCGGTGTGATCGCTCATCGCTTCGTCTCCTCGCTGTCCCGGCACGGACCCAACCGGGTCCCGTGCGCTCGATTCGTTCCCGCTCGCCGCCCGATCGCCACGAACGGGCCGCGCTCGACGGTGGGCATCGGAAGTCGCCGATCCTCCGCCCGTCATTCTCCCCCGGCTGCCGCAGCCGCCGTTCCCGCCAGGCTCTCGACGACGACGTTGTCGATGAAGATCTCGGAATCCTTCGAATTGCCGAAGAATCCCGGGCTCCCCTGGAGGTTGCCCGCCTCGTGGACAGCCTCGATCGTCCACGCCGCCGGTTCCGGCTCGCCCCGTGGCCAGACCTTGCCGCGGAGACGTGCCGCGCTGCCTTCCGTCCGCGCCTCGAAGATCACCGAATACCAGCGGCCGGCCTCCCAGGCGAAGGGAATCGTCTTCGCGAAGTGCGTCGCGACCTGCGGCGGCCACGTGCGGATCTGGAGTTGCTGGCTGGCCCCCATCAGGTCGAGCGTGTAGCGCTGCGCGATCAGGCCCATGTCGGGCATCCGCGCCTTCTCGAGGGCGGCGGGGTTGCCGAACGCCTTGGCGAAGGCGTCGGCATCGCTCGTCGCGGCCACCGGCGTGGCGGGGTCGCCGGGTTTGCCGACGCCGCTCTCCGCCGCCCGGAGATCGGCGCGGATCCGGTAGTCGTGGAGCGTGATCGGCCCGATCCAGCCCTGGCTGCGCGTGCCCTTGGGAATCGTCGTGATCTTGACGAGGCACTTCGAGCCGTCCACCTCGCGGACGACGTGGCGGTAGCGCATCCCGATCCAGGGGAGCGGGGGCTCGCCGCGCGGCGGGCCACCCGTGGGGGGAGCGGCGAGCGCGACGTCGTCGAAGTCGAAACGCCACGGGAGCGGCGGCATCGCCCGGATCCGCGACCGACCCGTCAGCTTGCCGACGGTGGCGGTGACGATGGCGGCCGAATGCTGACCCGGCGGAGCGGTGAACGTGCCGTCGGCGGCGACAGTGCCGGAGGTGGTCGCGAATTCCGCGGGCGCGGTGCGGACGAACCGTCCGGCGGCGTCGAACAGGCGGGCTTCGAGCTTCAGTTTCTCACCGGCGGCGATCTGCACTTCGGCGGGCACGACCTGGACCCAGGCCGGCTCGCCCGCGCCGCTCGAGGTCGCGCGGGCGACGCGCTCCGCGATCGTCTCCACGGCGCTGCTGGACGGTGCCGGCGCGTCGGCACGGCCGAGGCACACCAGCCGCTCGCCGGTCGTCAGGTAGATCCGGCCGTTCCAGGCGATCGGCGAGGCGGTGACCTCGTCGGATTCCGGGAGGCGCATCCGGTTGACGAACTTGATCCCCTCGGCGGTCGGCTCGAGCACGTGCCAGCCCCCCGTGGAGCAGACATACAGCTTCCCGTCGGCGACCAGTGGGCTGCCGCGGACGATCGTGCCGAGGAGTTTCTGCGGTTTGCCGACCGGCTCTCCGGTCGCCTTGTCGAAGGCATAGACCTTCGCGCCGTCGTCGATGAAGTAGACGCGGTTCCCGAGGATCACGGGCATCGCCCGGCCGTCCATCACCCCCTTCTTCTGCCACTTCACCGCCACGGTGGTGATGTCGGTGTTCGGGGCGGGGGGGCCGGCGCCGGCGGTGGGCGCGGCGGCCGGAGGCGCCGCCGGTGGCGGCACGGCGCCGCCATCGAACGCCGTCACCGACCCCATCGTCGTGTTGTCGAGGTTCTCCTCGGCCTGCGCCATGTAGATCGTCGTGCCGTCGACGAGCGGCGGCACGTTGAGCCCGCGCCGCGACAGCCGCAGGTTCCACACGGCCCGGCCGGTGCGCGGCTGGAAATTCCAGACGCTGCCGTCGCTCGATCCGAAGACGAGCGCGGCCTGACCGCCGAACTCGGCGATCTGCGGCGTGGAGTAGGTCGTGTCTTCGGGGAGTTCCTTGGTGCCGTTCATCCAGCGGACCGTGCCGGTGGCGGCGTCGAGCCCGAGGAAGCGGTGTGCCGGACGGGCCGTGTCACCCCAGCCAGTGACGACGGCACTGGCGATCACGAGGTCCTCGAAGACGACGGGGATGTTGGTCCGGCCGCCATACGTCGAGAGGAACCCGAACTCCTCGTGGAGCGACCGGCGCCATTTGGTCTTCCCGGTTTCCGCGTCGATCGCCGAAAAGGCGCCGCAGACGCCGTGGGCGAAGATCGTCTTCGACTTCGGATCGGCGACCACGGCCGACCAGCCGACGCGCTCGCTGGGCACGTCGGAGAGGTAGACGTTGAAGACGTTCTCCCAGAGTTTCTTCCCCGTCATCGCGTCGAGGCACAGCACCTTCTCCGCCTCCTCGGCGGTTCCGGGGCGGTGGCGGACCAGCGTGTACAGCCGGCCGTCGAGGATCACGGGGGTCGAGATGCCGCCCCCCTCGGGGGTCGACCAGAGGACGTTGGTCCCCTTCTCGAGGTCGAACGAGTCGACGTAGCCGGTGCCCGGCGCGTGCCGGTCGGCTGCCGGACCGCGCCAGTCAGGCCACTGATCGGCCCCCGCGCGGGGGAACGCCCCGGCAGCCACGGCCATCGCACAGGCCAGGATCACGGCACCACTGTGCCGCGCCGTCGAACACGCCATGGGACCCTCCGCTCGTTCCGGGGTCGGGTGAGAACCGGCTCACTTCGCCAGACCGGCCGCCTTCAGTTGGTCCTGCAAGGTCGGGCTCACGATCCCCCGCGCGCCGCGTCCTTGGAGCAGCCGGTCGGCCGTGTCGGCCCGGATGCTCTCGATATCGGCTTCCCACCAGCGCCGGCGCTCCGCAGCGTCGGGGACCGTGAACGGCCTCACGATCCGCATCCCCACCCCCAGCGCCGGTTCCTCGGTGTACCACCAGGGGCTTTTGGGGAGATTGGGATCGACTTCCTTCCAGGCCGTGTCCTCGCTACCGCGCCGGGCAGCACTGCGGCAGCGCTGCGGCTCGTCGTAGTAGGAACCGCCGCGAACCACGCGCGGCGAGAGATGGGTCGGCCACGCGATGGCCGCCGTCGCCGCCACCGGTTGCGGCAGTGCGGCCTGTCGCGCGTAGCCGTCGGGCAGGAGTTCGTCGATCACCCATTCACCGACGTTGCCGTGCATGTCGTGGAATCCCCAGGCGTTGGGTTTCTTGGCCCCCACCTCGTGGGTCGTGTCGTCGGCGTTGCCCGCGTGCCAGGCGATCTCGTCGAACTCCTCGGCCGGGGCGGAAAACGGCGTCGCCGTGCCGGCCCGGCAGGCGAATTCCCATTCCGCCTCGGTGGGCAACCGGTGGAACCGCCCCGTCAGCCCGCTGAGCCACTTCGTGTACTGCCGCGCGGCGAATTGGGTCATCGTCGCGGCGGGGAGGAGCGGCTCTTCGCCATGGGTGAACGTCGTGGTGGGGTCGTACAGGTTGCTCGGGGCGGTGACCGCGTCGGCCTCGTTGGCGGCGGTGACCGGATTGATCCGCGCCGACTCCATCGCCTTGAAGAGATCGCAGGCGGCCATGTACGCCTTGTATTCGCCCCAGGTGACCTCGCACCGCCCCATCCAGTAGGGTTCGATGCGGATCTCGTGGATCGGACCTTCTTCTGGGCCGCGTCCCTCCTCGTCGTCCGGGCTTCCCATGCGGAATGTGCCCCCTGCGACCGGCAGCATCCGGAAGCTCACGCCGGTGCCCGGGATCGTCTCGTCGTAGGCCACCATCCACCCCCCGGGCACGCGCACGGCCGCGTCGTCGCCGGACGGTTTCTCGTCGCCGGCGACGAATCCGGGAGTGACCTGATCGGCTGCGACCCCGGCCGGGCCGATGGCGAGGAGCGCGAGGGATGGCAGGGCCAGCCATGCCGCCCGGCGACAGGCAGGGCAGCGGCGGAGATCAACGGCGGGGGAAAACCGATGCATGGGGTGAGCAATGGGTTTGGTGGCGGGAACCGGCAGTGTACCCTGCGGGAAAACCCCCTGCCCACCTCCGCGCGACGAGTCCGCACCCGTGGCCAACCCCAAACCGACCCGGCCGAACCAGGGGCGCAAGACACCCCCGGCCGACGCGAAGCCGGCGGAACGGGTCGTCGCGGAAAACCGCAAGGCGCGCCACGAATACGAGGTGATCGACACACTCGAATGCGGCATCGCACTTGTCGGCAGCGAGGTGAAGAGCCTGCGTGCGGGGCGGATGTCGCTCGACGAGGCCTACGGCCGCGTCGACGGCCGCGAGGTCTGGTTGCTCGGCTGCGACATCCCGGAATACGAGAAGGCCAATCGGCTCAACCACGTTCCGAAGCGGCCGCGGAAACTGCTGCTCCACCGGCGCGAGATCGCCCGCTTCGCGGGCCAGGCACTCGAGAAGGGGCTGACACTCGTGCCCTTGAAGATGTACTTCAAGGACGGTCGGGTGAAGGTGCTGATGGGGATCGGCCGCGGCCGGAAGCTCCACGACAAGCGCGAAAAGCTCAAGGCGGCGACCGCCAAACGCGACATCGACGCGGCCCTGCGGCGCGACCGGAAGGGATGATCTCGGCCGTCGGGCCGTGCCGAACCCGACAGGAACGCCGTTTTTCCTGGTCAGACCGGAATGCCTCCGGGGCGGGATGACCGCGTCAGTCGTTTTGGCCGATCAACGCCACGCCGGCGAACTCGGTGGAATCCTCAGGATGCCACAGCGGCATACCGCGCTGGATCCGGTCGGCGAGGATGTCGAGCTTTTGCTTCGACCCCGCTGGCGCCCGGGTGGGGATGAACTCGGCCGTCGGCTGAGGCTCGAAGTTCTCGTCGTGTCCGTAGAGCTCGATGATCTCAAACACGTTGCGGATCCGGGCCATCGAAGAAAGCGACTCCGTGCTGGTTGTGTGAATTGGCGACTTCGCGCACCGGCGTCGCCACGGCTCCTGCGAGCGGCCGACACCGGTCTGACGACGCTTGGATCCCGGACGGATCCTGAACGCCACGGCAACCGGTGCAGACGCAGATACGCGACGGACGGTGCGACCACCGCTTCCCGCGCAGACACCGCAAAACCGTTCGCCGCAGACGCGATCCGGAGGGATCGACGCAGCGAGATTCACCGTCGTGTCCGCCGTATTATGGAAGCGTTCGTGGCGGAGTCAAATAATCCGCGCGCGAACTGTTTTCGCCGTGCGCGGCACATCGGCGGTGCGCCGTCGCGCTGATCGACACGGTCGGATCGACGCAGTCAACGAGCGTCGTGTTGACGGCACCAGGCGATCTTTTCCGCCGTCGTCGTCGGCTTCGGTCCCGATGCGGCAGCGGGTCGTGCCGCTTTCGGCGCGGGTGCCGGCGGTTCTGGCGGCGCCGCATCCTCGCCGTCGGCTTCACTCGCTGCCGTCTGCGGAACATCCTTGGCGGCCGGCGCCGTGG
This sequence comes from Planctomycetota bacterium, assembly GCA_018970785.1. Classification (GTDB taxonomy): domain Bacteria; phylum Planctomycetota; class Planctomycetia; order Pirellulales; family UBA1268; genus F1-20-MAGs016. Next base: position 35,895 of record JAGWVR010000007.1, on the reverse strand, counting down.
GAGCTGCCGGCGCCTTGCCGCCGCGCGCCTTGGCGAGGATCTCCGCGGTCGAGAGTTTTTCCTTCGCTACGGCGGCCGGGGCCGGTTTCTCGGTCGATGGCGATGCAGGCGCGGGCACCGTACCCTTCGCGCGCGCGGCGGCGAGGATGTCGGCGGTCGACGGGCGGTTGCCGGCCGGCTTTGCCGCAGCCGGTTTCGCTGCCTTCTCCGCGGGGGCTGCCGCCTTCGGGGCCGCCGCGCGGGGGGCGGCAGGCTTGGCGGCTTTCTCACCCGCCGGCTTCGGCTCCGGCTTGGGCACGATCCGCAGGCACGACGGGTCGATGTCGTACCAGGCGACGTTGTTGAACTGGTCGAACTCGACCAGGCAGCGACCGTTCATGTTCACGGTCTTCACCAGTCCCGTCGCTGCCGCGAACCGGGCCAGTTCCGGCACGCTGCCATCGACGACGACGTAGCGATCGGTCCACTCGGACTTCAGCCGCTCGATCCGGGCGAACATGGGGCAGCCTGAAATCGGGAGGAGGCGGGAAAAACGTCATGAATGTGCCTCAATCCCCAGGGCCGTGCAAGCGGGCGCGGCGGGCCATGTGCTGAGGCCGGCACCGGAGACGATCGCGATTCCGCTCGGACCGATCCGGTAGCGCCAGACGACCGTGCAGGGGGGCTCCGGCACGTCCTCGGCGGCCGCAGCGACGAGCACCAGGCCGGCGGTCGGATGGGCAGGCCGCGGCGGCTGGCCGCCGGCGCCGCGCTCGAACCCGGGACCACGGTCCCGTGCGACACGGGCGTAGGCCGACCCGAGGCCAGGCCAGGGGCGCGAGAGCCGGCAGGCGACCTCGAAGCACAGCGTCGCCGGGTCGGCTGGATCGACGGTGACCGCCAGGGAGCAATGTCCGCTTCCGGCATGGCCGACGCCGACCAGCGCCGGTGGTTTCCCCCCGTCGCTGACGACCATCACGTCGGTGATCACGGGGGGGGCGCTAGCGGCCGGGCCCTGGTCTCCCTCCAGCGACTGCCAGTCGCCGGGATCGCCGTCGATGGATACCCGGTGGGCCCAGCGGTCACCGGCGCGTGTGAACGTCGCGCTGGCGCCGGCGGCATGGATCACGATCGACCCGCGCGCCCCTCCGCGTCGTGAACGATCCCCGGGTGAACCCGCCGCGGTGCCGTCGCTCATCGCGCGCGTCTCCCGCTAGCAGCCCGTGGAAAACGTGATCGGCCGCCGGATGCGGCCGCCGGCGCCCCGGAAAACCCTTGGCGTTTCCCGCGGTCGCCCGAGCTGACAAAGGCCATGGACGGCTTTGTCCACGGACAGCTAGCGCGGCGGGGGCACCGCACGTCCGGGGGACCCGTGTCGGGCGACCGGTCGGGGGCGCGGGTGCCGGGATCCCGCGCCGCCAGGCTACAGTCGGGGGGCGTACGGCATCGCGGCGTCATCCCGGGCACGGGACAACGGACCGGTTCCGCCGCACGCACCCCGACCATGGACCGGACGATGGAACCGCGCCGCTCTCTCGGCTGGCCGATCCTGCTCGGGGTCGTGCTCGTCGGGTCGATCATCGCGCTGGGTGTGGGCTGGGTGCTGGTGAGCATCGCCGCCGCGCTCGGCTCGAAAAACGCCGCCTTCTACTGGGCGATCCTCGGCGTCGGCGTGGCGCTGCTGGTGCTCGTCCTGGTGGGTGTGATCGTCTACGCCTTCCTCACCGTCAAGGCGATCGCCCTGTCGCAGCGGCAGAGCAATTTCATCGACAGCGTCACCCACGAACTGAAAAGCCCGCTGGCCTCCCTCAAACTCTATCTCCAAACCCTCACCCGGCGGCCGGTGTCGGCCGAGCAGCAGGCCGACTTCCACCGCTTCATGCTCGAGGACGTCGAACGCCTCGACACCCTCATCGACCACCTCCTCGACGCGGCCAAGACGCTCCAGCGGCGCGGACCGCGTGGCGGGGAGACGACCGCGCTCGAACCGGTGCTCGTGCAGGCGCGCGATGCCGTCGCCAAGCGCTATTCGATCGGGACCGACACGATCCCGATCGGGGCGCTCGACACCGGTGGCGCTCTTCCCGACGGGCTGCGCGTCCGGGGGCGGCCGGCCGATCTCGAGATCCTGTTCCGCAACCTCGTCGACAATGCCGTGAAATACTCGCTGCCGACACCCGACGTCCGCGTCGAGGCGGGGGCGGCGACCGGGGGGGGCGTCGTGGTCCGCGTCCTCGACAACGGTCCCGGCATCCCCGCCCCGGAGCGGCGCAACGTCTTCCGGCGCTTCGTCCGGCTGGGGAGCGAGCTCGAGCGATCGACGCCGGGCACGGGGCTGGGGCTGTCGCTGGTGCAGTCGATCGTCCGCCACCTCCGCGGCCGTGTCACGGTGCGCGACCGGGCGCCGGCGACCGGCACGGTGATCGAGGTCCGGCTCCCCGGTGTCCGCCGCTGACCGGCCCCCCACCGCACGGCCGTCTTTTCGCGGCGCCGATCACGATCCTTGCGGCGCCGGCGCCGGTGCCGTATTCGTGCTCTCCATGGCCGCTCCACCTCCTCCGTCAGGTCCACCGCCGGATCACGTGCCGCTGCGGCGCGTGCTGGTCAGTGTCTTCGACAAGACGGGCATCGATCGCCTCGGCCGGGCGTTGGCCGGCGCCGGGGTCGAGGTGCTGAGCACCGGGGGCACCGCCCGGGCGCTGGCCGCGCAGGGGCTCGTCGTGCGCGACGTCTCGGCGGTCACCGGTTTTCCGGAGATCCTCGACGGCCGGGTGAAGACCCTCCACCCGCGGATCTTCGCCGGGCTTCTCTGCCGTGCCGATCGCGCCGACGACCTGTCGACGCTCGCCGAGCACGGCATCGGCACGATCGATGCCGTCGTCGTCAATCTCTACCCGTTCTCGTCGGTCGCCTCGCGTCCCGATTGCCGGGCCGAGGAGGCGATCGAATTGATCGACATCGGCGGTCCGAGCCTCGTCCGCGCCGCGGCGAAGAACCATGGGTTCACGGCGGTGATCACCGATCCGGAGCAGTACGACGATCTGCTCGCGGCGCTGGCCGCGGGAAGCACGACGCTCGTCCAGCGGCGGCTGTGGGCGGCCCGCGCCTTCGAGCGGACCGCCGCCTACGACACGCAGATCGCCTCGTGGATGGCGACTCACGCCGGTCTGGTCGCTCCCGCCGCGCCGGCCGCGGCGCCGGCGGGGCCCGACGACGAAGCCCCGCTGCCGGCGCGGCTGTCGCTGGAACTGGAGCGCCGGCTGCCGCTGCGCTACGGCGAGAACCCCCACCAGGCGGCGACGCTGTTCGCCCCCGTCGGCACCCGGGCCGGGTTGGCTGGCCTCCGCCAACTCCACGGCAAGGAGCTGTCGTACAACAACCTCCTCGATCTCGACGCCGCGACGCGGCTGGCAGGGCTCGTGCCGGCGGCGGCAGCGGTGATCATCAAGCACACCAATCCCTGCGGGGCCGCCACCGCGGCGACGGTGGCCGGGGCGTTGGAGGAGGCGCTGGCCGCCGATCCGGTCAGTGCCTATGGCTCGATCCTCGCGGTCAACCGGCCGTTCGACGACGAGGCGGCCCGCGTGCTCACCAAACCGGGACTGTTCGTCGAGGCGATCGCCGCGCCGGCGTTCTCCCCCGGCGCCCTCACGCTCCTCTCCACCGTGCCGAGTTGGAAGGCGTCGGTGCGGCTCGTCGAGGTCCCCTCGGGCGATCCCTGGGAGGCGACGGCGGGGCTGGAACTGCGTTCCATCGCCGGTGGCCTCCTCGCCCAGCGCCCCGACGACCGCTGCGACGACCCGGCGGCCTGGCGGGTGGCGACGCGTTCCGCCCCGCCGGCGGCCCTGACCCCGCTCCTCGACTTCGCGTTCACGATCGTGCGGCGGCTTTCGAGCAACGCGATCGCCGTCTGCCGCGGAGTGGCCGGATCGCCGGCCGCCGGCGCCACGCTCATCGGGGCCGGTGTCGGGCAGACGGCACGCGTCGATGCGGTGCGGTTGGCGCTGGCAAAGGCGGGCCCCCGGGCCCGCGGCGCGGTGCTCGCCTCCGACGCCTTCTTCCCGTTCGCCGACTCGATCGAGCCGATTGCCGCAGCGGGGATCGCGGCGATCATCCAGCCCGGTGGGTCGAAACGGGACCCCGAGGTGATCGCCGCGGCCGAGGCGGCCGGAATCCCGATGGTCTTCTCCTCGCACCGCCATTTCCGGCACTGACGAAAGCGCGACCGGAGCCATGCCGTCGATCCTCGACGCGATCGTCGCCCGGAAGCAGGAGGAGGTCCGCGCGGCACGGCAGCGCGTGTCCCTCGTCGACCTCGAACGGGCCGCCGCCAGTGCATCGCCGCCGCGCGATTTCTTCGCCGCCGTGACCGCGCCGGGCGCGGTTCGGCTGATCGCCGAGTTCAAACGCCGCAGCCCGTCGGCCGGGCCGATCCGCCCCGGCGCCGAGGTGGCGAGGGTCGTCGCCGCCTACGCCGCGGCCGGGGCCGCCGCCCTCTCGATCCTCACCGACGGTCCCGGCTTCGGTGGCGACCTCGCCGACCTGGCCGTTGCCCGGGAAGCGGTCCCGCTTCCGCTGCTCCGCAAAGAGTTCGTGATCGACGAGTATCAGGTCATCGAGGCTCGTGCCGCCGGCGCCGACGCGGTCCTGCTGATCGCCGAGTGTCTCGACGACTGCCGGCTGCGGAGCCTGTACCGCCTGATCCTCGACCTCGGAATGACGCCGCTGGTGGAGCTGCACGACGCAGCCAACCTGCCGCGCGTGGTCGACACCGGCGCCACGCTGATCGGTGTCAACAACCGCGATCTGCGCACGATGACCACCGATCTCGACCACGTCCTCCGCCTCCGGCACCAGGTGCCCGAGGCATGTGCCCTGGTCGCGGAGAGCGGCATCCGGACCCCCGCCGACGTCGCCCGTCTCGCCGCGGAGGGGATCGACGCGATGCTCGTTGGCGAGTCGCTACTGGCCAGTCCCGACCCCGGGGCCGCCGCGGCGCGGCTGGTGGCGGCCGCCGGCCACGGCTGAGCCGCGACGGCGGTGCTGCTCACGCCGCGCCGCCCGCCTTCGCACCGGCGACGAGCGTCCCGCGCTTCGCCGTCGCCGGTCGGCCGAGCAGAAACAAAACACGATTCATGGCGTTGCTCCTCAGGAATGCCGCCTCACGGTGCAGCAGCTTCCGTGCCGGACCGTGACCCGTCTCGTGGCGCTGTCTACAACGCCGGAAACTGGCCGGGTCGCCGGCCTCGCGAAGCATCGCTGCCCGGAGCATGGGCAACGGCTGCCGTCGGCCTCAGCACGGCTCGGCAGCCGCTGCGGTGCCCGCCCGCTCCGGTGAACGATCGCCGACGAAGCGGTAGCCGGTGCCGCGGACGGAGAGAAAATGGACCGGCTTCGACGGATCGGCCTCGAACGCCTGGCGGAGGTTGAACACGAACGTGTCGACCGTCCGGGTCGCCGGGGGACGGGCCAGCCCCCAGACCTTCGTCAGCAGCTCCTCGCGCGACACGACCGAGCCCTCGTGCTCGACGAAGTAGCGGAGGAGTTTCATCTCCAGGTTCGTCAGCCGGACCGGCTGGTCGCGGAGCCGGGCCTCGAACGTGTCGAAGTTCACCTCGGCGTCGCCGAATCGGTAGCGGCTGCCGCGACCGCCCGGCTCGCCGACCGCCGCCGCCCTCACGCCGCGCCCGCGGCGGGCCAGCAGGCTGCGGACGATCGACAGCAATTCGTCGAGGTCGAACGGCTTCTGCAGGTACACGTCGGCTCCGGCGTCGAAGCCGCGGATCCGATCCTCGACGAGCGTCCGCGCCGTGAGCATCACCACCGGCAGGGCATGCCCACGCTCGCGGAGCGCTTCGCAGACCGCGTAGCCGCTCATTCCCGGAAGCATCAGGTCGAGGACCACCAGATCGACCGGCGGATCCTCCCGGCCGACCGTCTCGAGCGCCGTCTGGCCGTCGCCGACAGCCGTGACCCGCAGGCCTTCCGCCTCGAGGTTGAACTTGATCCCGATCGCGAGGTGCTCCTCGTCCTCGACGACGAGGATGTGTGGCAGCGATGTGGACATGGGAAGGGACACGGCGGGGGGCACCGCTCACGGCGTTGGGCCATGCCGCCCGATCAGCGCGCCAGCGCCGGCCGGCCGCGGAGCACGCGGGCGAAGCCGTGGTCGACGAACCACAGCCAGGCGTCGGTGACCGTGGCCTCGAACGGTCGGAACGAGTATCCCAGTTCGCTGCGGGCCCGGGCCGACGAAAAATGGTGGGGTAGGGCAGCCATCGCCGTCGCCGCCGAGTTCACCGGGAGTTCGTGACGCGTGAACAGGCTCGCCAGGTCGCCGCACCATCCCGCGGCCCGGAGCAGCGTCTGGGGAGCGGTGCCGAGCGGCTGCATCCGTCCGGCGATCCGGGCGAACGTCCGCCACGCCTCGAGGTACGACAGTCCGTGGCCACCGAGGATGTAGCGGCGTCCACGGCGGCCCCGCTCGGCCGCCGCGAGCGCCCCCGCGGCGACGTCGCGGACGTCGACGAAATCGTTCCCGCCCGGCGGTGCCAGCACGCCGCGCCCCTGGCCGACCTCGAGGAGCATCCGACCGCTGGACGGTTTCCAGTCCCATGGCCCGAGCATGTAGGTCGGGTTGACGATCACGGCGTCGAGTCCGCGTTGCACCTCGGCGAGCACCGCCGCCTCGGCCTCGCGCTTCGTGATCACGTAGGGGCACTCGGGCATCAGCCCGGGGGGCGTGTCCTCGTCGGCCACGGTGCCGTCGGAGCGGAGGCCGATGGCGTCGACGCTCGACACGTGGACCAGCCGGGCGCCGGCTTCCCGGGCGGCGCGGGCCACCCGGGCGGTGCCGCCGACGTTGGTGGCGTGCATCGCGTCGAAGTGCCGCCAGCCGCAGTGGACGTGTGCGGCGGAGTGGAACACCGCCCGGCAGCCGTCGAACGCCGCTTCCAGGTCAGCGGCATCGGCAAGGTCGGCCACGACCGGTTCGACCGGCAGGCCGGCGAGCGTGCGCGAGGCCGCCGTGGCGGAGCGGACGACGGCCCGCACCCTCCAGCCGCGGTCGACCAGCAGGCGGACGAGATTGTTGCCGAGCAGCCCCGTCGCCCCGGTGACGGCCGCCACGGGCGACGAGTGCGGGACCGGCTCCACGTCCGGCGTGGTGCGGGGGGCGGAACGGGAGGAAGTATCGTCGGGGACGGGTGGCATGGTGGATCGCCCTCGAGCCTGTCGAAGACCAAGCTGGGCCGACGCGATCCATCGATCGGCACCGCCCTGAAGTGTAGTTCGGGCGGCCAGTGCCCCGTACTTTCGCTCCCCTCGGCCGGGGACGCGATTGACGGGTTCGGCGGACGCCGCGGAAGATGCCGTTTGTCGGGTTGGAAACCGCCGCACCGGCGGGATTTGCGCCTTCCCGGCCCCCATGCGGCCGGGTGCCGGAGGCGGCTCCGAGGCCGGGGCACCCATGGAAACACTGCTGGGGACAAGGAGGGCCTGGTGAGCGGTGCCGACGTCAGAGTCGAGCCGGTGGAGTCGTGGTCGCAGCGGCGGCGGTTCGTCCGGCTCCCGTGGCGGATCTACGCCGACGACCCGTGCTGGATCCCCCCCCTGATCCACTCCCAGGAGGAGCTGCTCAACTTCCGGCCCCACCCTTTCTACGAGCGGTCACGGACACGTTCGTTTCTGGCCGTCCGTGGCGGGAGGGACGTGGGGAGGATCACGGCGTTGGTCAACGCCGGACACGTCGAACGGTATGGCGAACAGCGAGGGTTTTTCGGGTTCTTCGAGTGTGACGACGACCCCGCCGCCGCCCGGGCCCTGTTCGGTGCGGCGCGCGACTGGCTCCACGGCGAGGGGATGACCGCCATCCGCGGGCCGACCAATCCGTCGCTCAACTACGAATGCGGCTTGTTGATCGAGGGGTTCGACACGCCGCCGTTCTTCATGATGACCCATGCTCGCCCCTGGTACGGGGCGCTCGTCGAGGCGAACGGCTTCGGCAAGGTCGAGGACCTGTACGCCTTCTGGGGCGCGACCTCGATGCTCGACACGCTCGACTCCAAGCTCGGCGTGATGGTCCAGGGAGTGAAGGAGCGGTTCGGCGTCTCCGTCCGGCCGCTCGACCGGCGGCGGTTCGCGGCCGAAGTGCGGATGTTCCTCGACATCTACAACTCCAGCCTCGGCGGCACCTGGGGATTCGTGCCGTTGACCGACGGCGAGGTCCGCCACATGGCGGCGAGCCTCGAGCACCTGATCGTGCCGGAGCTGGCGCTCGTCGCCGAGGTCGACGGCAAGCCGATCGGGGCCGTCTTCTGCCTGCTCGACTACAACCCGCGGATCAAGGCGATCAACGGCCGGCTGTTCCCGTTCGGCTTCCTCCGGCTGCTGTGGAACAAGCGCGCCATCAAGCGGATGCGTGCGATCAGCACCAACGTGATCCCCGAGTACCAGGCGTGGGGTGTCGGGTTGGTGCTGCTGGCGGCGCTCGTTCCCCAGGTGCGGCAGTGGGGGATCGAGGAGGTCGAGTTCTCGTGGGTGCTCGAGAGCAACCACCTCTCGAAGCGGTCGCTGGAGCGCGGCGGCGCTCTCGTGACGAAGAAGTACCGGATCTACCAGGACGATCCACCGCAGACCTGAGCCCCCCGCCGCGATCGGCCGACGACGAGCAACGCCGCAGCGCCGTGTCAGCGCTCGGTGAATGGCTTGTCGCCGAACGCCGCGCGCGGCGGATCGGCGGTGTCGCCGAGGTCGTGGCGGAGCCGGTCGAGTTCGGCCCGCAGGTCGCGGAGCCGGTCGGCGTAGGCCGGGTCGTCGTGGAAACTCCGTGTCTCGAGCGGGTCGGCCTCGCGGTCGAGGAGTTCCCAGTCGTCGACGTCCGGCCCGTAGTAGTGGACGAGCTTGTAGCGGTCGGTGACGACGCCACGGTGCGGCCGCACCCGGTGGGGCACCGGATACTCGTAATAGTGGTAGTAGAGGCTCGTCCGCCAGTCGTCGGGTGAGTGGCCCGCCAGCAGCGGCTGCAAGGCGCGCCCCTGCATCCCCTCCGGCACCGGCACGCGCGCCAGCGCGAGGAACGTGGGGGCGAAATCGACCAGCGACACGATCCGCGCGCAGCTGCTCCCCGGCTCGGTCAGCCCCGGCCAGCGGACGATCAGTGGCGTGCGCAGCGACTCCTCGAAGATCCAACGCTTGTCGAACCAGCCGTGCTCGCCGAGGAAAAAGCCCTGGTCGCTCGACAGGATCACGACCGTCTCGTCGGCGATTCCCTCGGCCTCCAGGCTGTCGAGCATCCGGCCGACCGCGTCGTCGACGGCCTTCACGCAGGCCAGGTAGTCGTGCATGTAGCGCTGGTAGCGCCAGCGGACGAGGTCGCGGCCGGAGGGCCGTGCCGCCCGGAAGGCGTCGTTGCGCGGGGCATAGTAGGCGTTCCAGGTCACCAGTTCCTCGGCCGTGATCCCCGGCGGCGGGCGGAGCTTGGCGTCGAGCTCGGTGAACGTCCGGTCGAGCCCCATGTCGTGATCGCTCACCGCCCGGCTCCGGCCGGCATAGTCGTCGAACAGCGTCGCCGGCTCGGGGTGGACACGGTCTCCGTCCCAGCCCAGATGGCGCAGCGGCGGCGACCATTCCCGGTGCGGCGCCTTGTGCTGGCTCATGAGGAGGAAGGGCTTCGTCCGGTCGCGGTTGGCGAGCCAGGCGATCGACAGGTCGGTGATCACGTCGGTGACGTACCCGCGGTGCTGGGTCTTGCCTGCCGCGGTGAGCATCGGCGGGTTGTAGTAGATCCCCTGTCCCGGGAGGATCTCCCAATGGTCGAAGCCGGTCGGTTCGCTGACCAGATGCCACTTGCCGATCAGCGCCGTCTGGTAGCCGGCATCCTGGAGGAGCTTGGGAAACGTCGTCTGCGCGCCGTCGAACCGGCAGTTGCTGTTGTTGTAGAAGCCGTTGGCGTGCGAGTACTTGCCGGTCAGGATCGTGGCCCGGCTCGGGCCGCAGATCGAGTTGGTCACCAGGCAGCGGTCGAACCGCATCCCTTCCTTCGCGAGGCGGTCGATGGAAGGGGTGTCGAGCAGGCGGCGGCCGTCGCCGTAGCAGGACAGCGCCTGGCACGTGAGGTCGTCGCAGAAGATGAGGAGGATGTTGGGCTCGCGCGCCGCGGCCACGGTCGGGGACAGCGCGACAAGAGCCATGGCGGCCAGCTGCCGCCACCCGGCGCGCGAGCGGGGAGCGGCGGTGACGTGCGGCGACGCCGACGGACGAGTGGACGTTGTCACGATGTGCCTCGTGCCCGGTGGTTTCGAGAGCCGGAAGCATAGGCCAACGTCTGCCGTCGGGCCACGCTCCACCGGCACGTCGTCACGCCTCGGGATCGGGTCGCGCTCGCGATCGCATGGCGCCGCGGGTACGATGCGCCACCACGTCCGTCCACCTCTCCTGCACGAGGTCGTCCATGACCGTCACGGTTGACCGCTCCCCCCGCGCGATCATGGAGGGAATCGCGGTCGCCGCCGTGGTGGTGGTGTGTGTCGCCGGGCCGCTCGCCATCGGCGGGGCACCGGGGTGGGCACGCCTCGCGCTCGACGCCCTCGTCGCCCTCGCCACGCTCGCCTGGGCCCTGTCGGGGCGGCGTTCGCCATGGCTGCTCGCCCTTCCCATGGTGGCGTTGGCGATCGGCTTGCTCCAACTCGTCCCCCTTCCCGACGGCCTGCTCCTTGGGATCGCCCCGGTGTCGGCGGGGCGCTGGAAGGTCGCGCTCGACGGGATCCCGGGGGTGAGTGGTCGGATCGCGGTCGATCCGCACGCCACCGCGCTGTCGCTGCGCCAGTTGTTCTTCGGGCTGGCGCTGATCGCGGTCGTCGCCGATCTCGGGCGCGTGCCGCGGTGGCGGCGCTGGATGGCGGGAGCGCTGGCAGTGGCGGGGGTCGTGATCCTGGCGGCAGGCCTGGCTTTTCCCGTGAACAAGAAGGAGGGGTCGGTCCGGCTCCTCGGCGTCTATCCGCTCGCCGGGCCGTTCGAAGTGTGGCGGAGTCCATTGCCCGAGCCGGTCGCAAGTGCCGCCTTCGCCTATCCGGTGCGGATCACGGCTGCGGGACGTCGGTACGAGGTGCCCGAGTGGGTGACCGGTGACGGCTTCGGATCGTACATCGACACCAATAAGTTCGCCGGCGGCGTGTACCTCACGCTCCCCGTGGCGTGTGGCGTGTGGCTCGCGGCCTCGAGGCGATGGTTGCCGGGGGCGATCGGTGCGGCGGTGCGGTTCGGCGCCGCGGTCGCCGCACTGGTCGGCGGCGCCTGGGTCACCGGACGGCTGGCCGGCTCACGCGCCGGCACGGCGGCGATGGCGTTCGCGCTGGTGGTGTTCCTGGCGGGGGCGCTGCCGGGGACGTGGCTGCGGCGGCTGGCGGGCGCGATGGCCGCCGCCGCTGCGGTTCTGCTGCTGACGGCGACGTTGGTGCTCCATGGTCCACTCCGGGGGCTCGAACGCCTCCTGCCTGACCGGTTCGAAGCGGCCGTGACGAAGCTCCTGTCCGACGGCCGGGTGGAGGCGTCGCGGGTCGCCAATCGGATGTTCAGGGCTGCCCCGCTCCTCGGCACGGGCCTGGGGAGCTACCGCGGACTGTATCCCCTTCTCCTTCCCGAGTTGCCGGTCCACTGGGCCTTCGCCCACGACGACGTCGACCAGTGGCTCGCCGAGACCGGGCTGGTCGGCCTTGCCGCCGGGATCGGGCTGTGCGTCGCGATCGGCATGGCGTGGTGGCGGTGGCGGAAACGAGTCGTTCCCGCGGACTGGGGCGTGACGGCCGGGGTGTTCGCGGCCCTGGCGGGATTGGCCGTGCACTCGTTCTTCGATTGGAACCTGCACCTTCCCGCCAACGCCTTCCTCGCCGCCGTCCTCGTCGGCTTGGCGCTGTCGGCGGTTCCCGCCGTGGCGGCTCGAACCGGCGAGGGCCGCGGGGCCACTGCCGGTGGGCGATCCGCCACGATCCTCGCCGGGCTCCTCTGCCTGGCGACGGTGACCAGCGTGGGGCTCGTGGCCCGTGACGTCGGTTCACAACGCACCGCGCGGCAACTCCGCGAGGCACTGGTAGCCGTGCGGCGGGCGGCCCAGGCCAAGCCCCCGGAGCCGCTGCCGCGGGAGACGCTCGAGGCGGCGCTCGAGGCCGGTGCCGCCGCCCGCCGCCTCGATCCGGGCAATCCCACGCTCCCGCTCCTCGAGGGGCAAGTCTTGCTGCACCTCGCCGACGGGGCCGATCCCGCCGCTGCGGCGGGCATGCTCGAACGCGCCGACGAGTCGTTTCGCCAAGCCCGTCGCCGGTCGGCGGTCTGTCAGGGGTTGCCCGAGCCTGTGCCGCCGGTCCGCCCCGGTCGATAGCCGACCGAGCGGCCCGACCGCCGCTGGCGGTGCCGGCGGCCCGGAGGCCGGGGCGATGCCTCCGCTGCCGGCTGCGCGGCAACGTCGGCCGGCCCAGACCGTGGCGTGTCCGTCCGCTCCGGGCCGCCGCGGATGTGGTCCCCGGAGACCGCCTCGCGGAGCGCTCGCGTCGCCTCGCGGCGGCGGCGGTCGAGGGCCTCGCGCGGCGGTGCGGCGGGGATCAGGCAGTCGCAGCCGCCGCCGATCAGGTCGCGGCGCCCCGCCTCCTCGAGGGCCCGTTTCACCTCGAACCAGTTCTCGGGCTTGAAGAACTGGAGCAGGGCCCGCTGCTGGCGCCGGTCGCGCAGCCCGCGGGCGATCTTCACCGGCTGGCCGGTCATCGGGTCGCGCCCGGTGTGGTACATGCAGGCGGCGATGTCGAACGGACTGGGGATGAAATCCTGGACCTGGTCGGGCTTGTATCCGTTCCGTTTGAGGAACACCGCCAGCTCGATCATCTCCTCCAGCCCGCTGCCGGGGTGCGCCGCGATGAAATAGGGAACGGTGTACTGCTTCTTGCCGACACGGCGGCTGGCGGCCTGGAACGCACGATCGAACTCGACGTAGTCGTCGGCCGCCGGCTTTTTCATCAGCCGGAGGACCTCCGGATCGGTGTGCTCGGGGGCGACCTTGAGGTGGCCACCGACGTGGTGGGCGGCGAGTTCGGCGAGGTATTCCGGATCGCGTCGCGCCAGGTCCATCCGCACGCCGCTGGCGACGAGGACGCGTTTCACGCCGGGAACGGTCCGCGCCTCGCGCATCACGGCGCGGAGCGGGGCGTGGTTGGTGTCGAGCAATTTGCAGATCGTCGGATGGACGCACGACAGCCGCCGGCACTTCGCCTCGACGTCGGGGCGCGAGCAGCGCATCGTGTACATGTTGGCGGTCGGCCCGCCGATGTCGGAGATCGTGCCGGAGAAACCGGGCCGCCCGGCGATCGTCGTGATCTCGGCGATGATCGATTCGCGGCTGCGGCTCTGGATGATCCGGCCTTCGTGGGCGGTGATCGAGCAGAAGGTGCAGCCGCCGAAGCACCCGCGCATGATCTGCACGCTCGTCTCGACCACCTCGAACGCCGGGATCCGGGCGGTGCCGTAGGCCGGATGGGGAAGGCGCGTGAACGGGAGACCGTAGACCGCGTCCATCTCCGCTTCCTCCAGCGGCAGCGCCGGAGGATTGACGACCACGGCCTCGCGGCCGTGCCGCTGGACGAGACGCCGCGCGTTGTGGGGATTGGTCTCGAGATGGGCGACGCGCGTCATCTCGCAGAACGCCAGCGGATCGGTTGCCACGGCGTCGAACGGAGGCAATTCGAGCGTGCCGGGCCACCCGGAGCCGGGGCCGGAGGGGATCGGTTCGCTCGCGCCGAGGCGGTAGGCGACGCCACGGAGGTCGCGGAGATCGCGGATCGTCCGGCCGGCGTCGAGACCGCGGACGATCGCCAACACCGTCCGCTCCCCCATGCCGTAGCCGACGAGGTCGGCCTTGGCGTCGAGGAGGATCGAGCGGCGGACCTTGTCGCTCCAGTAGTCGTAGTGCGCGATCCGCCGCAGGCTGGCCTCGACGCCCCCCGCCACGACCGGCACTCCCGGAAACGCCTCGCGGGCACGTTGGCAGTAGGCGAGCGTCGCCCGATCGGGACGCCGACCGATGGCGCCGTCGGGGGAGTAGGCGTCGTCGTTGCGCACCTTGCGGTTGGCGGTGTAGTGGTTGATCATCGAATCCATGTTGCCGGCCGAGACGGCGAAGCACAGCCTGGGACGGCCGAACTCGCGCCACGGCAGGCACGAGTTCCACTCCGGCTGGGCGACGACGCCGACGCGGAATCCCGCCGCCTCGAGGAGTCGGGCGATGAGCCCGTTGGCAAACGCCGGGTGATCGACGTAGGCGTCCCCCGTGACGAGGACGACGTCGACGGTATCCCAGCCGCGGGCCTCCATCGCCGCCCGTGACGTCGGCAAGGGCGCGAGGGCACAACGCCCGGCGACCAGACCGAGCGGCAGCGGGTCCGCCGCCGGCGACGGTTGCGAGGATCCGGGAAGGGCCGATGGGGGCATGGGTGCTCGTGGCGGGGGGGATGCACGCGTCGGCTCCCCGGGCACGAGTCGGTCGGTGGCGCGCCAGCCGCCGATCGCCCCGGTCGGGAGCCGCCCTGCGGGGAAAGTGTAGCCCAGACCCTGCGGCGATACCGGCGGACCGGCGTTGCCGGCACCGGGACGCGCGGAGAGAATCGGCAGCCGACGGCATTGCAGCACCGTCGTGGTGATCCCGGCAGTCGTCCCCCGTGTCGTCGCGGCGGGCGACCCGGAGCACGGATTCCGAGGACCGGTTCCCCATGAGTCGAGTCGGTCGCCACCGTGCGGTCCTGCTCCGGGTGATCCTCGTCGTCGGCCCGCTCGCGGGTTGCTGGCTGGCACGGATCACGGTCGCCGACGAGGTCCCTCCGCGTGTCGCCGGGCTGATCCGGCAGTTGGGGGCGGATGAGTTCGCCCAGCGCGAGGCCGCCAGCCGGGGGCTGGCGGCGGTCGGCGTGGCGGCACTCGGTCCGCTCGAGGCGGCGATGGAGGGTGACGATCTCGAGGTCGCCAGCCGGGCGGCAGAGATCGTCCGTGGTTTCCTCACCGGCACCTCCGCCGAGGAAGCGGACGACGCCGAGGCCGCCGCGGCCCGGCTCGAACTGGCGACCGCCGCCGAGCAGGTGCTCTGTCGGGTCGCCGAACGTGCCGACGCGCCGCTGGCGGGATTCGCGATCGCGGCCCTCGATTTCCACCATCGGGGCGTGTCGCAGGAGTCGCTGGAGAAGCTCGAGGAGCTCGGTGCCCGGTTCACCGACGAGTTCAGCCCGATCACCGGGACTCGTGGCCTGTCGGTCACCATCGGCGCCGAGTGGCGCGGCACCGCCGACGATCTCCGCCTCGTGCCGCGCGTCCGCAACGTGGTCCAGGTCGCGGTCCGTGGGGTCCGTCTCGACGATGCGGCGGCGGCGGCGCTGGGGCGCGTCCGTGGTGTGGAGCGGTTCGAGTTCTACGGCACGGGCATCGGTGACGGTGCCCTCGATCTGCTCCGCAGCCGGTTTCCCGAGGCGCGGATCGACGTCCGCAAAGGGGGCAAGCTCGGCGTCGGCGGCCGGCCGACGGTGGGACCCTGCCAGATCACCAACGTCGTCGACGGTTCCGCTGCCGACAAGGCCGGGCTGCAGATCAACGACACCGTGCTGTCGATCGACGGGCAGCCGGTGCCGAACTTCGAGGCCCTCACCGAGAAGGTGGGCAAGCACGGCCCCGGGGAGACGCTCGTCCTCGAGGTCGAGCGCAGCGTCGACCGCGGCCGAGCCGAGAAGTTCACCACGCGCGTCGTCCTCGACGGCTGGGATTGAGGGGCCGCGCGGCGAGCCACCGATGTCCGCCGCCAAGCATGGCCGGAGCAGGGGAAACCGATGGCGGACGAACCGGTCGACATTCGTTGGCACCCGCAGGCGGTGTCGCGCGAGGAGCGCGAACGGCTCGCCGGACACCGCGGCGGCGTGGTCTGGTTCACCGGGTTGTCGGGGTGCGGCAAGAGCACCGTCGCCAATCTCGTCGACCAGCGGCTCCACGCCCGCGGCATCCGCAGCTTCGTGCTCGACGGCGACAACGTCCGTCACGGCCTGTGTGCCTCGCCGGCGCTGCTGCGCGACCGTCTCGGTGCCGCGGGCGCCGAACGCTTCGGCCTCGGCTTCGGACCCGAGGACCGGTCCGAGAACATCCGTCGCGTCGGGGCAGTGGCCGAGCTGTTGGTGGAGGCCGGCATCGTCGTGCTGACGGCCTTCGTCAGTCCCTACCGTCGCGACCGGGAAGCGGTGAGGGAGCTGTTCGCCCCCGGGGATTTCGTCGAGGTGTTCGTCAAGGCGTCCGTGGAGGTCTGCGAGGCCCGCGATCCCAAGGGGCTGTACCGCAAGGCCCGGGCCGGTCTGCTCAAGGGGTTCACGGGGATCGACGATCCCTACGAGGAGCCCCTGTCCGCCGAGCTCGTCCTCGACTCCGCGGCCGTTCCGGCGGACGTGCTTGCCGGCGCGGTCGTCGATCGGCTGGCTGATCTGGGGATGATTCCCCGAGCCGTCTTCTGAGCCTTCGGCGTCAGGCGGCGGCGCTGTTCGGCCGGTCGTGATCGGCCGTGGAGCGGAGGATGATGCATCCGCGCGAGATTTCAGCCCGTCCCGGACTGCCGACGGCGGTCGTCGGACAGGCGACGAGGCCGTGGAGATCGTCCCAGGCATGGTGCAGCGCGTGGGGGATCGAGCAGGCGCTGACGTTGCCGGTCCGGGCCGTCATGCCGTTGAGCGGCGGGCAGCGGATCCCGAGCGGCTCGAGCTGCATCCCGGTGAAGCGCACGATCCCCGCGCCGGCCTGGTGGGGCACGACGTGATCGACGTCGCCTCCCGACAACCCCGTGGCCGCCAAGGCGTCGGCGACCGCGGCCGCCATCGCCCGGGGCGCCGCGTCGGCGATCGCCATGCCGTCGAGCGAGTAGACCAGCCGGTGCCGGTCGATGCGGCTCCCTCCGGCCGGGGTCGGCACGGGAACGGTGTCGGCGACGTGGAAGTCGAACGCAGGCCGGGCGACACCCACCTTGGTGGCGTGGGCGTGCTCGATCGTGAAGTGGACCGGATACCGTGACGACGTGACCGGGGCGACCAGCGTCGCCGTCGCCATGTCGCCGAACAGACCGCCGGTCTGCCGGCAGCCGTAGTCGGTGATCCGGCTGATGCGGTTGGTGACGACGACCAGGGCGAACCCGTCGTCACCGAACAGGCCGCGGGGCGCCCAGCGGTCGTCAAGGAGGGCGAGGGCCCGGGCGAAGCCGCTGCAGAACCAGTTGATGCCAATCGCCCGGCAGCGGTCGAGGCCGAGCCGGCGGACCAGCGCGCGGGCGGCATGCCCCGGCCGCTCGCAGGCGGCGGCGGCAGGGCCGAGATAACGCTGCGCGACGCTCGGCGGGATCAGTGACGGCGACACCAGGAGGATGCCCCGGCAATCGGCCAGGTCGCAGCCGGTCTGGCGGACGAGCCGGCGCACGGCGGCGATCGCCATCGTCAGCTCGTCGTCGAGCGAGATACCCCGGGCCTCGATGCCGGTGTGGTGCCGGAACTTCCGCGGCATCTCCGGGCCGAACCAGCCGTTGTCGAGACTCCAGTCGGGTTCGTGGACGGCGATCGCCGCGATTCCCAGCGAGTTGCCCATGAAACGCCGTGACATCGCCCACCTCCGCACCCCGGCCGTGACCCGGGGGGCGGGAATATGCCGACTGGCGGCCCCCGGAGCCAGCGGGAAATCGGCGGGACTTCCCACCGCAGACTCTCCCACGTCGAGCGGGCCGGTCGGCCGCTGCCCCGGGGTTCGGAAGTACCCTCGGGGTGCGGGCGGTGCAAATCGCACGGTCTGGACGCCACCGGGCTCGTCCGCCGCCCGGCCAGGCGGCCGGGCGGCAGGATCCGCAGTCACCTCCGCGGCCCGATCAACTCCACCAGATTGCCGTCCGGGTCACGGACGACGGTCAAGAATTGGTCCCCCGGGGGCACGAGCGTCGCCGGCAGGGCGACGGGTGACCGGGCGATCGGCTTGACGCCGAGTTTCTCCAGGCGCGCCAGCGCCGCCGTCGTGTCGGGAACGAGGATCGTCAAATACCGGAAGCCGGTGTGGCTGTGGATGAACTCGTTGGGGCTGCGGGCGGGCTGTGTCCCGGCGACCTGCATGAGCTTGAGCTTCGTCGCCTGCGGCCCCTTGCCGAGCACGAGCACCCGGATCGACAGCGGCTTGTTGTCGGTGAGGCCGGCCGCGGCGGCGATGTCGGCCGAAACGTCGAAACCGGGCAGTTCACTGAACCCGATCCCCTCGGTGTAGAAGCGGACCGACTTCTCGATGTCGGTGACGACGGTGCCGAGGTCGATCGTCGTCGACGGGAAGGGGACCGGATCCGCCGCCCGGGCGACGGGGAGCACGAGCGGCGAGGCGAGAAGAAGAGCGGTGAACAGGCGGCGCATGGTGGGGGTCCTCACGGCAACGCGGGATGAAAAACGGCGGGCCGCGGAAACCGCGGCCCGCCGGATGATCTTCGTCCGCCCTGTCGTGGTCAACCGCCCCACCGGCGTGGCCGTGGGCCGGGCCTCAGTCGAGGAACCCGGCGAGTTCCTCGCTGCGGGCCGGCGCTTGCAGCTTGCGGACCGCCTTGGCCTCGATCTGCCGGATCCGTTCGCGCGTCACCTTGAAGATGTGCCCCACCTCCTCGAGCGTGTAGCTGTAGCCGTCGCCGAGGCCGTAGCGGAGCTTGATGATCTCGCGCTCCCGGTAGGAGAGGCTCTTGAGGACCTTGGCGATCCGGTTGCGGAGCATCTCCTGGGCGGCACCGACAGCCGGGTTCTCGGCGCCGCTGTCGGGGAGCAGATCGCCGAAATGACTGTCCTCGCTGTTGCCGACGGGTCGATCGAGGCTGATCGGGTAGCGGCTCATCGCCGTCACCCGCCGGGTCTCCTCCACCGGCGTCCCGGCGCGGGCCGCGATCTCCTCGATCGTCGGCTCACGGCCGTACTCCTGGAGCAGCTGCCGGGCGACGTTGCGGACCCGCGACATCGTCTCGACCATGTGCACAGGGATGCGGATCGTCCGGCTCTGGTCGGCGACGGCCCGCGTGATCGCCTGGCGGATCCACCACGTCGCGTAGGTGCAGAACTTGAAGCCGCGGCGGTACTCGAACTTGTCGACCGCCCGCATCAGCCCGGCATTCCCCTCCTGGATGAGGTCGAGGAACGACAGGCCGCGGTTGCGGTATTTCTTCGCGATCGACACCACGAGCCGGAGGTTGCCCTCCGACAGGCCGCGCTTCGCCTTCTGGTACCGCGTGTAGATGACGCGGATCTCGTCGACGCGCCGCTTGAGGCTCGCCGGGGTTTCCTGGCAGGCCTTGAGGATCGCACGGTACTCCTCGACGAGCTTCTCGCGGCCCGTCGGCGGCTGCTTCGACCGCTTGTGGGCCTCGATCTTGCCGCGCAGGTCGCGCAGCTGACGGACGAAGTCCTCGAGCGCCGGGATCATCGCCTCGATCCGCTGCGTCCGCAGGCCAAGTTCCTCGACGAGGCGCACGCAGCGCCGCCGGCGCCGCCCCAGCCGTGCCCAGGCCTCGCGCCGTTCCGCCATCCGCCGCTTCTTCGACAGGGCGATGCGGTAGTCGGCCTTGTTCTGGCGGAGAAGCACCTCGAGCGTGCGCAGGTTGTGGGGCAGGCGTCCGAGGATCTGATCCTTCTCCAGCCGGTCGGTGACGCTGACCTGGACGGTCCGGTCGAACGGCAGCTCGCCACGGTGGACGCGCGACAGCACCTTGTAGGCGTGCCGGCAGACATACTCGCATTCCAGCAGCTTGGCGCGGAACGCCGCCCGGGTCGTCTCGATCTGCCGCGCGAGGTGGATTTCCTGGGCCCGGGTGAGCAGCGGAATCTCGCCCATCTGCGTGAGGTACATGCGGACCGGATCGTCCGACCAGTTCTCCCCCTGCTCGACGAGCAATTCCTCGCCGTCGCCGACGGTGTCGGTGTCGGCGTCGTTTTCCGTCTCGGCCTCCAACTCCCCGTCGGTGAGGACCGGGGTCTCGTCGTCGGCGAGCAGGTCGGCGTCGGCCTCCTCGGCATCGACGACCTTCACGGTGAGGTCCTCGACCTCCTGCGGATTGGAGACGACGTCGTCCTCGAGTTCGTCCAGCAGCGAGTCGTACAAGATGAGGGCTCCTGGGGTTCCACAGGTGCGGCCAGCATCGGGGACGCGGAGTGCCCCCGGGCGTGGCCGGTCATTGCCAATCGATCAATCGATCACCACGACGCGCCCGTGAAGGCATCGCCGCTTGCCTCGATCACTCCTCATGCTCGATCGCGGTCGCTCGTCTCCGCCCCGGCTGTGGACGTCGCACCATGATTCGGATGGCGGACAGTGTGATTCAAGGCGCCCGCGATTCCAGTCGCGATCCGACCCATCCGCCGGCACCGTGCCGGGAGCGGATGATCGGCTCGGCTTGCCCAGTCCACCAAGCCACGTTCACCACGGCGGTCTGACCCCCCCTGGTGAAGCGAACGGGAAACGATGGAGTCCGGACGGTAGCCCATGCGGGAAGGACCGAGCCGATCCGTGCGATGGGCGCGACAGCCACTGCCGCAGCCGCGCCATCGTCGAATCCGCAGGTCGTCTCCAGCCATGGTCGGAAGGCCTGGCTTGGTGACCATCGCCCCCGACGAGGATCGCAACCGCGAACCGCTTTCGCACGCGTGCGCGCCCCGGCCAGCATGATGCTTCGTCGCTCTGGGGCGGATGTGCGGCGGACTCGACATTATGTCGCTGCCACCACCGGAAAGCCAACTTTTTTTCCCGGCGGAGCGCGGATTTTCGTCGTCCCGAGGCCGCCGGTGGTAAAAAAAACCGCTCGCCGCGGTTGTCGTGCCCCGTTGGCGACCGATGTGGCGGTCGCGTGGGACGGCTTCCGGGCAACGGATCGTTCAGCGGCCTCGAACCGACCATGCCCGGTGGCCCGGCGCTGCGTCGTGCCGGGATCTCCCGATTGCTTCCGAGCCCGGAACCACTTGGATGAAGACTTATCTCTTGCCGTGCGGTTGTGGCCGCGAGCTCGCCGTGACCCCCGCCGATGCCGGCGGCGAATCGTCCTGCCCTGGCTGCGGACGGACCGTCCCGGTCCCGAAGCTGCGCGATCTCGGCAAGCTGCGTGAGGCGGTGCCGGTCGTGACGAAGCGCTCCTCGCGCTGGTCGGCCGGCCATACGGCAATCCTCGTGGGGCTGCTGCTCGCGGCCACGAGCGGCCTGCTGTCGCTGGTGTTCCGCACGCAGACACCTCCTCCCACCGCCGACGTCCACGACATCGAGCGGCAGATGCAGGCCACGTCGTACGTCAACGCCTACGGCAACTGGGCGACTGAACTGCGCCATCGACCGATCGCGCCGCCGCTGACCCCTGAGGAGCTGGCCTACCGCAATGCCGAGGCGGTCAACGCGACATGGCGCCGCCGCTTCACGTATGCCGCCGCGGCGGCGCTCGCCTTGGCGCTGACGGGGCTGTTGGCGGTGGTCCTCCGTCGGGCGGCGGAAGGCAGGGCGGGGGCCGCACGGTGAGAGCCGCGTTCATCGACCGCACCGGTCCACCGGAGGTGATCCGCTGCGGGGCGCTGCCCGAGCCGGTCATCGGGCCGGGGCAGGCGCTGGTGCGCGTGCGCGCCTGCGCGGTCAACCCGATCGATACCTACGTCCGCAGCGGCGCGGTGGCGATGCCGCTGCCGTCGCCGTTCGTCGTCGGCTGTGATCTGGCCGGCGAGGTGGTGGCGGTGGCCGACGACGTCGCCGGACTGCGGCCGGGGACGCGGGTCTGGGGCTCCAACCAGGGGCTGCTCGGGCGGCAGGGTACCTTCTCGGAATGGGCGGCGGTCGACGCACGCTGGCTCGTTCCCACCCCCGACGGTGTCCCCGACCGGGAGGCCGCGGCCGTGGCCCTCGTCGGGATCACCGCGCACCTCGGCCTGGTCACCCATGCGGCGCTGCGCGCCGGCGAGACGCTGCTGGTCAACGGCGCGTCGGGGGGCGTCGGTTCGACGGTGGTCCAGATGGCGAAGATCCTCGGAGCGCGGGTGATCGGCACGGCCGGCGCGTCGGCCAAACGTGACCTGGTGCGCGGCCTCGGTGCCGACGAGGTGGTCGACTACCGAGCTGCCGACGCCGACGCGCGGATCCGGGCCGCGGCCCCTGGTGGCGTCGATGTCTGGTGGGAAACACAGCGTGAGCCCGACCTGGCGCGAGCCGTCGATCTGCTCGCCCCCGGGGGGAGGCTGGTGTTGATGGCGGGGCGCGAGGCACGCCCGCTGTTTCCGTTGGGCCCGTTTTACGTCAAGGGCTGCCGCGCGGTGGGCTTCGCGATGTTCAATGCCGCGAGCACCGTGCAGTACGCGGCCGGCCTCGACATCGCGCGGTGGCTCGCCGCCGGCCGGCTCCGTGCGCCGATCGACCGTGTCCTCCCCCTCGAGGCGACCGCCGAGGCCCACGCGCTGCAGGAAGCGGCGACGATCGGGCGCCAGGGGGTGCTCACCGGAAAGATCGTGATCGAACCATGAGCCCCCCGCAGCGTCGGTCGAGGCGCGGGTGGCTCGCGGCGGCCGTGACGGTCACGGCGCTCGGGGGTGCCGGCACTTCCGCGCCACCGGACTCCCCCGGGATGGCGGAGACGTCGCTGTTCGGGCTGGCGGCGCGCGGCCGGCGCTTCGTGTACGTCTTCGACCGGTCGGCGAGCATGGCGGGCCGGCCGCTCGCGGCTGCCAAAGGGGAGCTGCTCTCGAGTCTCGCGCGGCTTGGCGACGGGGAGCAGTTCCACGTCATTTTTTACAACCATCGGCTCCACCTGTTCGCCCCCGCGGGGCGCGAGGGGCGGGCGGTATTCGCCACCGACGCGAACCGTGCCGAGGCCCGGCGCTTCATCGGGGCGGTCCGCGCCGACGGGGGGACACGCCACGCCGAACCGTTGGCTGCCGCGTTCCGCCTCCGCCCCGACGTCGTTTTCCTGCTCACCGACGGGGAGGACGGCGACGACCTCGCTGCCGCCGATCTCGGCCGACTCGAGCGGCTCGCGGGAGGCGCCCGGCTGTTCGTCATCCGCTTCGCCGCCGACGGTGCCCCGCCGTCGCCCCGCCTCGCGACGCTCTGCGAGCGCACCGGGGGGGAACATCGGACGCTCGATCCGTTCGCGCTACCGGACGCGGCGGAATGACGCTTCCTGGCGGTCGCGGGCCGGCGCGGCGGGCGACGGCTCCGTGGTCACCGCCCCCAATCGAAGATCGACGGCAGCCGGAATCCGTGGCTCGCCGCCGGCTTCGGGCGAGCGGCGGACGGTGAACGCGACCGCGTCGTCGTCGGGGGCAGAGGCCGCGGGAGTGCGGCGGCTTCCTCGGGCGCCGTCCCGGCTGCCGTCGGCCGGGGCGTTGAAGGCTTCAACTGGGCGACGACGACCTTCCTGGTCGGTGGCGTCGCGTCAGCCGTCGTTGCCGGGGGATCCGAGGGCTTCAGTTGGCCGACGACGACCTTCTTGGTCGGTGGCGTCGCGTCCGAAGCCGTCACCGGGGCGGGTGACAGCGGAGCCGCTGGCTTGAGGCGCGCGACGACGCGCTTCAGGGGTGCCGCTGGGGATTCTCGCGTCACCACGGCGGCCGGAGCAGAGGCCGGATCGTCGACGACGGGATCGAGGACTGGATGGGTGATGGGCTCGGCGATGGACGTCACGGGTGGATCGACGACGGCGGGCTCGGCTACCACGGGCGTGTCGACCACCCGATTCTCTGCGGTCGTACCGGCCGTCGGGGAAGCGAGGTCGGTCACGATTCGCGCGCGGTCCGCGGCGCCCACGGCAGCGGCGACGGCGGCGGCCGTGTCGCCCCCACCGCGGAGGGCCCGTCGATGCGGGACGACGATCGTGCGTGCCGGGCTCGGAGACCAGTTGGCCGGAAGCAGCGGTGTGAGCGGCGCGGAGGAGGTCGGCCGCGCCGCGCGCTCTTCACCACCGTCGGCCGTGGTCGGCACGGTGGCGACCGATATGGCCGGTGCCGCCGGGCCTGCGGTGGGCACCTCGGCAGCTACCGGTGGATCGACGTCGGCCGAGACCGCGACCGGCGCGAAATCCGAATCGGTTGAAATGACCGCCGTCGGTTGCCGGGCTTCCGCGCCGGGACGCGCGGGCACGGCCGCAGGCTCCTCACGGGATGGCACCTGGCGCGCGATCACCGGCACGGGCTCGGGAAGTGTCGGCTCGGGGATCGTGGCGGCCGGAGCGACCGGCGCCGGCGCCTGCGGTACGCGGGCCACCGGCTCGGCACCGGCCGGGGTTTCTCCGGGGAGCCAGAGATCACCCCCGCCGGACCCGTGGTTGCCGGTGACGGTCGTGGTGGCAGCGGGTGTCCGCTTGGCTGCTTCGGGGTCGAACGACAGCTGCGAGGCGAGGAGGGGGAGTCCCTCGCGGAGCGGCTGGCGGGCGGTGAGGCCGTCGTACGACTCGATCGACCGGATCGCGGTCGTCGGTATCATCGCCCGGGGCCAGGGCTTGAGCGCCACGTCCCACACCGTCACCGCCGAACCGCCGGGGAGGGAGCGGAGGGCGACGAAGATCGCCTCGCGTTCCACCTGCGGCCGCTGGCGCTCGAGATGCAGTTCGAGGAGCCGGTTCACGCCGAGGGCCACCGCCGCGCCGGCGACGAGGGCGGCCGCGAACACGGTCAGCGACCGCGATCGCCGTGCCGCGCGGCGGGAAGCATCGGTATCGGGAGTGCTCGTTGCCACCATATGCCGGTGGTGATCGGCACATCCGCCTGGGTCAGGTCGCAGCGGCTCCAGGCCCCCGCCTTGCCTTGCCCCGTTCCCGCAGTCCCCCGGACGGCTCCCCGTCAACGGCGACGCAGGCTCTCCAAGTCCCCGGAGCCGGTGCCGGCGGCGGCGAATCGCGGATCGAGTGCCCGGGCGAGCGGGCGGATCACGAGCAGCCGGTGAACTGCGGTGGCGCCGCTCTCGTCGCGGAAGAAGGCGTCGCCGACCGTCGCGGCGGGGGCTCCGGTGCCGGCGACGACGAGCGCTTCATGGTCGGCGAGTTCGATTTCCATCCGCAGGCCGTCGAACCCGCGGCGCCGCTGTCCGGTGGCGAGCCGGAAAGCGCCGTCGGTGCCCTCCCATGAGCGTTCGATCGCGCCGTGCTTGACCGTCGGGGTGAGCACCAGACGGGTTCTCCCGTCGGCACCGGGGTGGGCGACGAGCGTGACGACGGCGCTGGCGTCTTCGTAGGTGCCACCGCCGATGCCGTCGTCATCGTGCTCGAGGATCACCAGCCGGCGCGGGCCGGCGACGGCCACCAACTCGCTTTCCTGCCCCGGCAGCAGCCGCAGCACGCTGTGGACCCGCGACGGATCGGCAGGGGTCACCGGCTCGGTGGTCGCGGGGGCGAGACGTCCGGCGAGACACTCCGGCGGTGGATCGGAGACCACGCCGGCGCGGAGGCCGTGGCTGGCCAGACGCCGCCGCAGCTCGGCGGGGAACGCCTGCTCGTCGACGAACCGCCACAAGCCGTCGCCCCGGAGGTCATCCCCTTCCGCGGCGCGCAGCAAGAACACCTCACAGGCGAGCGTCCGCGGGCGGGCGCCGCCGCCGCGCGGCGGACCGGGGGCGACCGGATCGGTGGGCGGCGGCGCGGCGAGGTGCGCGCAGCCGAAGGCGACGACGACGAGCGGCCCGAGGATGGCGGATCGGCGCATCGGAATCGCCCCGGGCGGGGTGAACGACGGGGGAAACGGGGGCGGGAGGATAGGGATCGGCCCCTGGGGCGGCAACGCCACCGGGCGCGGCGGGAAGCTTGAACGATGATTTCTTTATGATATCATAGTGATGTCGTCCCGCCGGTCTCCTCGGCTGTCTTCCGGAGGACTCGCCTATGTCTGACTCCATCGGTCTCGCTTCCGTCACCCCGCCGCGGACCATGTTTGCGGAGCGTGCGTTCCAGCCGCCGTCCGGGTGGACGGCACTGATCGTTCTGCTGGCGGGAATGCTCCTGCCGATCCCGCTGGTGGCGGTGCTTGGCCGTGCCTTCGGGAGTCTTTCATCGGCCTCGAATCCGGCGATCGCCCCACTCGCGCTCCTCGCCGCGGTCCTGGTGTCGGCCGTGTGTTTCGTCTGTCTGTTCGGCCTGGTGGCGATCGCCCCCAACGAGGCCCTGGTGTTCTCGTTGTTCGGCGACTACAAGGGCACGGCGCGGCGTTCGGGCTTCTGGTGGGTCAATCCCTTCTACACCAAGAAGCCGATCAGCCTCCGGATCCGCAACTTCGAGACCGGCTCGTCGCGGATCCCCGAGGTCAAGGACGCGGCGGGCAAGGTCGTCGAGCAGCAGGGGCGGACCCACGGCCGTCCCTCGAAGGTCAACGACAGGAACGGCAATCCGGTCGAGATCTCGGCCGTCGTCGTCTGGCGGGTCGTCGACACCGCTGAAGCGAGTTTCGAGGTCCAGGACTACGAGGACTTCGTCGCCGTCCAGAGCGAGGCGGCGCTGCGGTCGCTGGCGACGCGCTATCCCTACGACAGCGAGGACCACGAGACGAGCCTGCGCGGCAGCACCGACGAGATCTGCCGGCAGCTGCGCGCCGACATCCAGGAGCGTCTCGAGCGCGCCGGCGTCGAGGTGATCGAGGCCCGCATCAGCCACCTCGCCTACGCGCAGGAGATCGCGGCCGCGATGCTCCAGCGCCAGCAGGCGGCCGCGGTCGTGGCGGCCCGTGCCAAGATCGTCGACGGCGCGGTGGGGATGGTACAGATGGCTCTCGCGCACCTCGAGCGCGACGGTGTCGTGCAGCTCGACGACGAGCGCAAGGCGGCGATGGTGAGCAACCTGCTGGTCGTCCTCTGCAGCGACCGCCATGCCCAGCCGGTCGTGAACACCGGCACGATCTATTCCTGACGGTCGTTCCGGGCGCGCCCGGTGGCTCGGCCGGCGCACCGGGGGGGAGTGTGGCGGTGGCCCAGCGCGACGCGTTCCTGCTGCGGATCGATCCGGCGGTGCTAGCGGCCCTGCGCCGCTGGGCCGACGACGACCTGCGCAGCCTCAACGGCCAGATCGAGTTCCTCCTTCGCCGTGCGCTGGCCGACGGCGGCAGGTGGCGAAGTGACGAAGAGTCGACTCCGCGCGCGCCGAGGCCGCCCCGGAAACGCGACGGCGCGGGCTGATTCGACTCAGGCCGAGACGGCGCGGACGGCGGCGGCGAACAGTGCCAGCCCGGCGCCGGTCGCCGCCGGGTCGAGCCGGCCGGTCCAGGCGGGGTGCTGCGTGGCGTCGACGAACCGCTCCGGGTGGGGCATCATCCCGAACACCCGCCCGGTCTCGTCGCAGACCCCGGCGACGTCGGCCGCCGAGCCGTTGGGGTTGGTCGTCACGCCGTGGTCGTCGGCGGTGTAACGGAGGACGAGCTGGCCGGCGTTCGCCAGCCGGTCGAGCTCGGCCGGCGACCGCGTCACGAACCGCCCTTCGCCGTGGGCCACCGGCAGGTCGAACTCCGCCGCGACGCCGTGGAGGAACCGGCACGGGCCTGGATCGAGCCGCAGCCGCACCCAGCGGTCGACGAACCGCCCCGACGCGTTGTGGGCGAGCGTCGCCAGCGGCCGGCCGTCGGGATCGGCGAGGAGCAGCCCCGTCTGGAGGAGGACCTGGAAGCCGTTGCAGATCCCGAGCACGAGCCCGCCGCGGTCACGGAAGCGGCGCAGGGCGTCGCCGAGCCGGGTGCGCACCTCGAGGGCGAAGATCCGGCCGCTGGCGATGTCGTCGCCGTAGGAGAAACCTCCCGGGATGCAGACGATCTGCACGTCGTCGAGGAGCGCGGGGCGCCGGGCGAGGGCACGGACGTGGACGCGGCGGCCGATGGCGCCTGCGCGCTCGAAGGCGTGGAGCGTCTCGCGGTCGCAATTTGTGCCGGGGGCGCGGAGGACGACGACACGGGGGGAGAGCATGGTGGCTGCCGGATCCAGGGAGAAGGTCACTCCGATCTCGTCCGCCAGGCGCGGTCGAGGTGGTCGAGGGGGATCGTCACGGCGGGGGCGCCGGTGCGGGAGCGGAAGGTGACCTCCGGCGCCGCCGTCACGGTGCCGATCCACGCCATCCCGATGGCGCCGAGCGCCGCGGCGAACGCCTCCGCCGCGCTGGCGGGGACGGCGACGACGAACCGGCCCGGCGACTCGGCGAACGCCACCGCCAGGTCGAGCGCGGGGCCATGGTCGGCCGCACCGCTCCAGTCCACGGCGGCGAGGTCGATCTCGGCCCCCAGCCCGCCACCGATCGCCATCTCGGCGACCGCCACCGCCACGCCGCCGTCGGCGCAGTCGTGGCAGGCGGCGACGAGCCCTGCGCGGATCGCCCGGGCCACAGCCTCGAACACGCGCCGGCAGGCCGGGGCGTCGACCGCGGGCGCCGTGCCGCCGGCCACCAGCCCCGCCGCCGCCAGCTGGCTCCCGGCGAGGTCGTCGCCCGACGTGCCGACCAGCGCGATCCGGTCTCCGGCGTGCTTGAAGTCGGGCGTGACCACGCGGCGCACGTCCTCGACCTGCCCGAGTGCCGTGATCAGCAGCGTGTGGGGGATCGAGCGCTCGCGACGGGTGCCGTCGGGGGAGGTCCAGGCAAAGACGTTGTTGAGACTGTCCTTGCCGCTCACGAACGGCGCCTCCAGCGCCAGCGCCACGTCGTGGCAGGCGCGGCACGCCTCGACGAGCGCCCCGAGCGGCTCCGGCCGGCGGCAGTCGCCCCAGCAGAAGTTGTCGAGCAGCGCCAGCCGCGCCGGGTCGGCGCCGACGGCGATGGCGTTGGCGACCGCCTCGACGATCGACCCGGCGGCCATCCGGTAGGGATCGAGGTCACCGAGCCGGTGGCGCAGCCCGATGCCGATCACGATCCCGCGCTCGCGGCCGAGGACGCCGCGGATCACGGTGCCGTCGGCCGGCCCCTCCCCGGGGCCGAGGAGCGGCTTGACGACGCTCCCCCCCTGCACTTCGTGGTCGTACTGGCGGATGATCCATTCCTTGCTGGCCACGTCCGGTGCGGCCAGGAGCAGCGGCAGGCAGCCGCCGATCCCCAGGTCGACGGCGCCCGGCGACCAGACCAGCGGCGCGGCGGCCGCGGCGCCGGTCCGTGACTCCAGCCGCAGCCGCGGCCGTCCCTCGTGGAGGAAGTGGCAGTCGAGTTCGCCCGCGACCTGCCCTTCCCAACGGAGCACGAGCCGGCCGCTGCCGGTGAACCGGCCGATCACCGTCGCCTCGACCCCCTCGTCGGCTGCGACCGCGGCGAGGCGCTCCCATGCGGCGGGGGGCACGGCGAGGACCATCCGCTCCTGGGCCTCGGAGATCCACACCTCGGTGGCCGACAGGCCGGCGTACTTCAGCGGCACGCGCTCGAGATCGACGTCGGCGCCGAGCGTCGCCCCCATCTCGCCGACGGCGCTCGACAGGCCGCCGGCACCGCAATCGGTGATCGCGTGGAACAGCCGCTCGGCCGCGGCCTCGAGGACGAAGTCGGCGAGGATCTTCTCGTTGATCGCGTGGCCGATCTGCACGGCGCCCCCCGACTGGCTCTCGCTGGCGCTCGACAGTTCGACGCTCGAGAACGTGGCCCCGTGGATGCCGTCACGGCCGGTCCGGCCGCCGGCGACCACGACCAGATCCCCGGCCTCGACGGCCGCCTGGGTCGCCGTGCCGCGCGGCATGATCCCCACGGTGCCGCAGAACACCAGCGGGTTGCCGACATAGCCCGGATCGAAGGCGACCGCACCGGCGATCGTGGGGATGCCCATCCGGTTGCCATAGTCGCGGACGCCGGCGACGACGCCGGAGAGCAGACGGCGCGGCGGGATCACGCCGGCGGGGAGGTCGGAAGGGGGCGTGTCGGGGGGCCCGACGCAGAACACGTCGAGATTGGCGATCGGCCGCGCCCCGAGGCCCGTGCCGAGGACGTCGCGGATCACGCCGCCGAGGCCTGTCGCGGCGCCGCCGTAGGGCTCGATCGCCGACGGGTGGTTGTGGGTCTCGACCTTGACGCAGATGTCGTGGTCGCCGTCGAAGCGGACGACACCGGAATTGTCGCGGAACACGCTCACGCACCAGTCGCGCGCGCCGAGTGCCTCGCGGATCCGCCGCGTCGCGGCGAATACCGTCTCCTTGAGGAGGTTGTCGTAGCGCCGCACGCCGTCGGGGCCGGAGTGGTCATAGCCGGCGGTGAGCGTCTTGTGGCAGCAGTGCTCGCTCCAGGTCTGGGCGATCGTCTCCAGTTCGATCTCGAGCGGGGCGCGGCCCAGCGACCGGTAATGGTCGCGGATCGCCGCCAACTCGGCGACCGACAGCGCCAGGCAGCGCTCGCGCGACAGCGCCTCGAGGGCGGCCTCCGTGCGTCCCTCGAGCACGATCTCGGCGCTGGCGAACCGCCACGTCCGGCCACCGGCGAGCGTCTCGAGCGCCAGTGGACCGACGACGACGTCGTGGATCGCCTCGCTGGCGATCGTCTTCCAGGCCAGGCGCCGCGCCGCGGCGGCGTCGACCGCCGGCAGCCGCACGATGCGCGTGCTGCGGACCGCCGTGACCGGGCTGCCGAGCAGCAGGATCGCCGCCCGGGCGCTGTCGCCGGCCGGGTCGGTGACGCCGGGGCGCGGCAGGACGCGGACCACCGTCGGCAGGCCGGCGGGCGCCGTGCCTTCGCCGCCGTCGACGGCACGCACGGTGCACCGCTCGACGATCGGATCGGTGAGCAGCTGCCGCGCGATCCGTTCGACGTCGGCCCGGGGCAGGTCGGTCTCGATGAGCCAGCCGGTGGCGGTCCGGGCCGAGTCGATCCCGGGAATCCCCAGACCGTCCGCCGCGGCCACCAGGGCCCGGGCGGCGTGGTCGGCGGCGGGATCGCCCCCCTCGACCTCAACTTCCCACAGCATCGCGGGCCTCCTTCGCCCGGGTGAGCAGGGTCTCGACGGCGCGGCGGTCGCGGCGCTCGAGCGCTTCCTGCAGCCGCGCCGCCCGGCGGAGTACGCGCCCGAGCGCGCGCTGCACCTCGGCGGCGTTGTCGAGGAGGATGTCGGCCCACAGTGCCGGGTCGCCGGCGGCGATCCGCGTCGTGTCGCGCCATCCCCCGGCCGTGAACCGTCGCGCCGCCGCCGGGGTGGCCGCTGCCACGGCCGCCGCGATGGCATGCGGCGCGTGGCTGGTCGCGGCGAGGATCCGGTCGTGTTCGCGCGGCGGCATCATGTACACCGTCGCGCCGAGCGCCGACCAGAATTCCGCCACCGCCTCGACGTCGTCGGCCGGCGTGGCTGGCGCGGGGGTCACCACGGCGACCCGTCCCGTGAACAGGTCGGCGTCGGCGGCGGCCGGCCCGCGCCGGTGGCTTCCCGCCAGCGGATGGCCGCCGACGAACCGGCCGCGGCGCCGGCGGCGGTGCCGTTCCCAGCCGGCGACGATCCGGCCCTTGGTGCTGCCGGCATCGGTGATCGCCGTCCCGGGTCGGACGGCGCCGTCGATCCGCTCGAGCAGCGCCGGGATCGCCGCGACCCCGGTGGCGACGAGCACGAAATCGGCGCCGGCGACGGCCGCCAAGTCGGTCGTCGTCTCGGTCACCGCGCCGCAGCGCTTCGCTTCCGCCAGCGATGCCGGGTCGCGCCCGATCCCGATCACGCGCCCGGCCAGACGGCGGCCGAGCAGGGCCTGGCCGACCGATCCTCCGATCAGTCCCACGCCGACGATCGCGACGGAGGACCAGTGCGGCTTCATGGCTCGCAATTCGGGCCGGACAGTGCGGGGCGAACGGGGCGGGAGGGATGTTCCTGCCAGACCGGCACAGCGGGGCGTTGTACCAGAAGCGGGACGGCTGTGTTAGGGTCGGAGACGGGGCCGCCGGCGCCCCGATGCGGGCAGATCGCAGGCAGGGAGATCGGCCGCCCAGGGGGTGGCTTGGGGGATCTGGGCCGCCACGGCGGTCGTCGTGGGAGCGATGGCGCCGGAGGGCCCCGTCCCAGGACAGCGAGGTCGTCGATGCGCTTCACCCGACCGATGCCGACGCGGATCCTGTCCGGTCTCCTCCGGCGCGTATCGATCGCGCTGGCGGCCGGGATCGGCATCCGCCGCGCATGGGAGGGGGAGACGCAGCGGGCGCCGGCGCGGTGGCGGGGAGCGCTCGAGGCGGTGAAGGCCGGCCTCGACGCCGGCGACGGCCTCGCCGCAGCGTTCGCCCGGGCGGGGGCGACGTTTCCGCCGCTGGTGCTCGGGATGGCCGCCGTCGGCGACCACACCGGCCACGAAGCCGAGGCGCTCCGCGATGTCGCCAATGTCCTCGACCACGCCGAGCGCACGCGCCGCGAGCTGATCCGGGCGCTGATCCGACCGGCCCTCCAGCTGCTCCTCGCGGCGGCCGTCGTGGGATGGTTCATCTTCCTCGGCGGCGACCTGCTCGGCCTCGGACTCAAGGGTTTCCACGGGCTGCAGGTGTACCTCGGGATCCTCGCCGGCGTCGCGGTCGCGGCGCTGGCGGGTTGGTGGTGGCTCGTGGCGGCCTGGCGGCGGCGCGGCCTCGTCCGCGCGGTGCTCGAGCGCGTGCCGCTGGTCGGACGGGCCGCCCGGCTGGCGGAGGCGGCGGCCTGGTGCCGGGCGGCGGCGCTGGCGGGCGCGGCCGGGCTCGACGCCGGCAGGCTCGTGAAGCTCGCCGGCGCCGTCGCCCCCGGCCTGGCGATCCCCGGCGACGTCCTCGAGGACCGGCTGCGGTCCGGTGCGACGCTCGCCGAGGCCCTGGCGGCCAGCGGCCGGATCCCGCCGCGGATCCTCTCGGCCGTCGGCGTCGGCGAACTGACCGGCAGCGTCCCCGAGGTCCTCGAGCGCCACGCGGGCGAGTTCGACGACGAGGCCCGGCGGGCGCTCGAGGCGGCCGCCCAGGGGGTGGCTTGGGGGATCTGGGCCGCCACGGCGGTCGTCGTGGGAGCGATCGTGATCCGGTTCTTCATGGGTTACGTGCGGATCATCCAGGGCGTGATCCGATGAACGGGAAAGATGGATCGCCAGGTGGGCACGGGGAGGGCAGGGGGATGCGACTGGGCGTGGCCAACAGCGTGTGGCTCTCGGCGCTGGCGCTCGCCGCCGTTGCCGCCCTGGCTTCGGCCGACGAGCCGAGCCCGGGCGACGACGAGCCGCAGCGCGTCACCCAGCAGGAGGCGATGACCAAGCGCGGCCTGACGCGCTACCGCGGGGCGTGGCGGACGCGGCAGGAGATCGACCTCATCGAGCGCGAGCAGCGCGACGACGTGGCGCGGAAACAGTGGGTGGGGAAGCTCGAGCGCCTCCGCGGCCAGCTCGACGATCCCGCCACCGCCGCGCGCGCCACCGAGGAGATCCGCGGGATCGCCGATCCGCTCGCCCTGCCGGCGCTGGTGGCGGCGATCGGCAAGGAGCCGGTCCTCCGCGTCCGCCTCCTCGAGATCGAAACCCTCTCCCGGCTCCCGGGCCCGGACGTGTTGGCGGCGCTGGCGGCGATCGCGCTGGACCACCCCGATCCCGAGACCCGGATCGGCGCCGTCGAGCGGCTCGCCGCCCTCGGCCCGCGCCCGGTCGTCCCGCTGTTGGTCGCGGCGCTCGCCGGCCCCGACAACGCACGCGTCAACCGGGCCGCCGAGGTCCTCGGCCGGCTGCGGGCCACGGGCGCCGTCGGCGCCCTGATCGGCGTGCTCGAGACCGAGCACGTCGTCGTCAGCGGCGGCGGCCGCGAGGGGCAGACGAGCGCCACGTTCACGCCGTCGGGGGGCGGGCTGTCGCTCGGCGGCGGGCCGAAGCGCGGCAAGGTCCGCGTCCGCAACGACAAAGTCCTCGAAGCGCTCGTCGAAATCACCGGCGTCAACTTCGAGTGGAACGTCGACGCCTGGCGCGGCTGGCTGGCGACCCGCGACGCCCCGCCGGATCTCGACCTGCGCCGCGACTGACGGGCGTCAGGCGGCGATCGGGTCGGCCGCCCGACGGATCCGCGGGAACCATTCGTCCTCGAGGACGTTGAGGGCGACCCGGTTTTCGAGGTTCGGCCGGAACACGGTGAGCAACAGCGGCGGCAGGAACCAGGCCATGAACAGGCCGCCGTCGTGGGCCTTCCAGAACTGGCTGCCGAGGAGAACGGCGGCGGTGCAGCTGAGGAGCGTTCCCAGGTTCTTGCGCGGCGGCCAGATCGCCAGCGTCGCCATCATCGCCACGAACGCCGCCAGCACCGGGAGTCGGAACACCGCGTCGTTGCCCGGCAGGCCCCAGAACCCGGTCAGCGACACGGCGCTCGGGAAGATCCAGCCGAACATCTGCCGTAGCTGGTCGACGAACACCGCGGCGTCAGGGGCGGTGAACCACAGCCCCGCGACCAGCGCCGCCAGCGCCGCCGCCACGCCGACGACGAACCGGCCGATCCCGCGCTCCCAGTAGAAGCTGCACCACAGCGGAAGGAGGAACAGCGGGTAGTAGATCGTGCCGATCGCCAGGCCGATCAGCGCCCCGGCGAGCATCGGCCAGTGGTAGGCGGCGATGGCGAGGATGATCAGCGCCCCGGGCAGCGCGTGATCGACGCGGCCGGTGAACAACGCGGTCGAGGGGAGGAGCAGGTAGAGCACCGCCGCGGCGACGCCGAGCCGGACGTTGTCGAAGTGGCGCCAGCCGACGATCACCATCCCGACGACGATCGCCACCTGCGAGAGGATCGCCATGATCCGCGCGGTGAGGGCGTGGACTTCCTGCCGGGCCGCGGGCGGGGCACCCGCCGCGGCCCCGTCGGGCGAAAACAGCGACTGCGTCGAGATCTGCGGGAGCAGGAACAGCAGCGGGTAGCCCGGCCCGAGCCGGGTGAGCTGATCGGCGTCGAGCCCCGGCTCGCGGGCCTCGATCCGGGTCGCCGCCTCGGCGGCCGCGAGGTCCTCCTGGGCCGGTGGGGTGACGACGACGTTGGCCAGGAGGAACACCAGCAGCGACCCGCCGAGGAACACGAGGCCACCGGGCGAGAGGTTCGATTCCAGCAGCGGCCGGCGCTCCATCAGGGTGTCGAGGAGCATCCGCACCATCAGGAACGCCGACACGGCGAAGATCCAGACGTAGCCGAGCTGGCGGGTGGCGTCGCTGTCGCGGAATTCACCGTATTCGCGGGCGAGCAGGCCCGGAGCGAGGAGGATCAGGGCCGCCAGGTCGACGTTGCGGATGCTGAACACGCGGCTGAACTTGAAGAACAGCGCGACTGTCAGCAGCGACGACAGGTAGAACCAGGTCGTCGGGTTGACGCGGTAATAATGGAAGAGAACGTCGCTCATGCGCCCCGGCTGCCCCGCCGGCCGGCCGTCGTCGGCTGACAAGCGCATCAGCCTATGCCCGGGGTGGGGCCGGGGGGAAGTGGCCCCGCCGGGGCGCGGGAAGCGGCACGCACCACCCCGCGATGGCCACCGATGCGAAACGCCGCGCCCGGGGGAAACCATGGCGTTTCCCCCGGGCGACCGTTCGGGTCCTACGAAGGCGTTCGTCATCGCGGGATCGACCCGGACGGCTGGCGGCAGTCGACGAGCGGCGATTCGGCGCGGGTTCACTGTCCGAGGTCGTTGGTGATCGGTTCCCCGCCCGCACCATCGCGGGTGATGGCGGCGGCGAACACCTCGATCCCGACGGTGTCCGCGACCATCCGCACCGACCCGTCACCGAGCGTCACCTGGAGCCCACCGGGATGGAACGAGTACGGCTGACTCGATCCCTCGGTCCCGTAGATCGAGAAGCCACTCGTCCCATAGCTCTCGGTGCCATGGTCATGGCCGTTGGTACGGTTGATCGCCGGGCCGGGGATCACGGTCCCGGCGTCGTTGGAGCCGGCGAACAGGATGTCGCTGGCTGGACGGCACCAGCCGCCGGCGTTGGTGTGGGCGCCGCCCGGTCCGAACAGCACCGCGCTCACGCGGC